>NZ_JBOJLM010000013.1:0-105366 GCF_050750585.1 Salinimicrobium sp. WS361 | reverse complement strand
GGTGGTTTTTCCAATGCTGAAGGTTTTAGTCCCTATCTGACCTGTTCCGTTTCCTGAAGTAACACCGCTCATGGTCCAGCTCAAAATTTCCCCCGAACAGTTATCGCTAAAACTCACATTAGGAATAGCGATAGATGCGGTACACTTTCCTGTATCTGTACTCTCAAAAATGTCATTTCCGAGGGTGATTTTTGGCGCTTCATTATCGGTAACCGTAATGTCGACAGCTCCTGAAGCCGTTAATCCCGCTGCGTCGGTGACGGTGTAACTAATGGTGGTTTTTCCAATGCTGAAGGTTTTGGTGCCCACCTGACCTGTTCCATTTCCTGAAGTAACACCGCTCATGGTCCAGCTCAAGGTTTCTCCTGAACAGTTGTCGCTAAAACTCACATTAGGAATAGCAATGGAAGCGGTACACTGGCCTGTGTCTGTACTCTCAAAAATGTCATTTCCAAGGGTTATTTTTGGCGCTTCATTATCAGTAACCGTAATGTCGACAGCTCCTGAAGCCGTTAATCCGGCTGCATCGGTGACGGTGTAATTAATGGTAGTTTTCCCAATACTGAAGGTTTTAGTTCCTACCTGACCTGTTCCATTTCCTGAAGTAACGCCGGTCATGGTCCAGCTCAAGGTTTCCCCTGAACAGTTATCGCTAAAACTCACATTTGGAATAGCGATGGAAGCCGTACACTGCCCTGAATCTGTACTCTCAAAAATGTCATTTCCGAGGGTTATTTCTGGAGACTCATCATCTGTAACAGTAATCTCGACAGCTCCTGAAGCGGTTAATCCTGCTGTATCAGTGACGGTGTAATTAATGGTAGTTTTTCCAATGTTGAAGGTTTTGGTGCCTACCTGACCTGTTCCATTTCCTGAAGTAACACCGCTCATGGTCCAGCTCAAGTTTTCCCCTGAACAGTTATCGCTAAAACTCACATTCGGAATAGCAATGGCTGCCGTACACTTTCCTGTATCTGTACTCTCAAAAATGTCATTTCCGAGGGTTATTTTTGGCGCTTCATTATCAGTAACCGTAATTTCTATAGTTCCTGAAGCGGTTAATCCTGCTGCATCGGTGACGGTGTAATTAATAGTGGTTTTTCCAATGTTGAAGGTTTTAGTGCCTACCTGACCTGTTCCATTTCCTGAAGTAACGCCGCTCATGGTCCAGCTCAAGGTTTCTCCTGAACAGTTATCGCTAAAATTCACATTTGAAATAGCGATAGAAGCGGTACACTTTCCTGTATCTGTACTCTCAAAAATGTCATTTCCGAGGGTTATTTCTGGAGCCTCATCATCAGTAACAGTAATGTCGACAGCTCCAGAAGCCTTTAATCCTGCTGCATCGGTGACGGTGTAATTAATAGTGGTTTTTCCAATGTTGAAGGTTTTGGTGCCTACCTGACCTGTTCCGTTTCCTGAAGTCACTCCGGTCATTGTCCAGCTCAAGGTTTCCCCCGAACAGTTGTCGCTAAAACTCACATTCGGAATAGCGATGGAAGCGGTACACTTTCCGTTGTCTGTGTTCTTGGAAATATTGCTTCCCACATTTATTTCTGGCGCTTCTTCGTCCTTAATGGTAACCGTCATAGAATCCTGATCTGTAGAAGAATTATCGCCGATAGAAGTGAAAACAATAGTAGTTACCCCTTTTTCAAAAGTATGTGTGCCTACCTGTCCTGTACCGGAATCGCTTGTTGCACCACTCATGGACCAGGTAAGACTGTTCCCGGTAAAAGATGCTTCCGGAATATTTATGGATGCTGAACATTTGCCGGAATCGGTCCTCTTTTGAACATCAGCTGGAGCTGTGACCGTGGCATTTTCAGTATTATCATTGAAGCCAAGGGCAAAAATTCCTTTAGGCGATTCATACCAGGGAGCGGTATAATTTTCAGATGGTTGAGGGTAACTAAAGGATTTAAGATCTGGGCTCGACCAGAAGGCACCCAATACAGGGGAGCCGACTAGTAAAAATAGTATCCATATCTTAACAGGAGTAAAATATTTCTCCATACCAAACCATTAGAAATCAGGTGGTAAAAGTAGGAAAAAAAACAAAGCCTTAAATTTTTACTTTATTTTAATAGATTAAAGGCTCCAAACTTGGCTAAAGTGCATAAAGCTAAGAAAATTTTAGTAAGTATTCTTTAAAGTCGATTTACTCCAGAATTACTTTTTTGGTAATGATTCCCTGTGCTGTATGCAGCTTCAGAATATATACTCCAGCACTAAAGCGTTCTACAGGTAGCTCTTCTTTTATTGTTAACGGGATATTGTAATAGACGTGAACCTGCTGTCCTGTAAGGTTGTTCAGATAGATTCTATTGACCTTTATCAGTTCGGGATTTTTAATTAAAATGATTCTGTCTTCATTCAGGTACTGGACTTTGAAAGGCCCATCGTCTACAACAACCGGATCTTCGGGTTCTACTACAGGTGTTTCATCATCTTTAAAGACCAGTTTAAAACGATCTGTAAAGACACCTTCTTCAACTTCTATAGTATATGGTTCGTTTTTTAAATTATGAATTGTGCCTGTGATGCTGTCTTTCAGGAATATTTCCTGATCTTCTGCAATGTTACCCAATCTATCTATGCTAATCTTTACAACTCCTTGTTCTTTTATCTTCACCCCCAGCTGAAGTTCCCGCTCCACATTAAAATCTTCTACTCCCTGTATCACAAATTCGTTATTGTTAAAGTACCAGTACATATCTTCAACATTATTTTCAATAAGAGGGGCGTCATAACCCAAATCGAAGTTATCGGTAGCATTGGGATCGGCAGTGACTAAGATTTGTCGGTAATATCCTTTTGGAGATTTAAATTTCAGCCAAATACGCTGTTGTTCTGCCTTTGAGGTATTTGTACCCTCAATTCCAGAAATTTCTTTCTTTTCCTGGGAGTGAAAAACTGATTTTTTAGCATCATTTTCAGTAATAAATAGTCTTTGATTATTCCTGAAAGTAACCTGTCCGCCATGGATAGTTATATTTGAAATATTTACAATTTCAGGATCTAAGCGGGTATTGACAAAAAAGCCCTGGCCTACCGGAATGAACTGCTGCGGAATGCGCCCGCCTTCATCTTCAGTAGCATTAATCCGGTCATCTATAGCCACAGCAATTACACCGCCTGAGAGATTATAGGTAGCATAGCCGCCAATATATTCTTCGAGATAATGAGTTTTATTGGCAAAATGGGACCAGAAATAGATGGTTCCGTTAAAGACGTTGGAAGTATTTCGGCCATTGATGACGTCTCGCATATTGTCTAGAATAAATTCATCGGCATCAATAGCAGAGGGATATGGATTCCCTAAAAGATAATTTTCTCCTGTGCCCGTGGCATTCATAGTTTCCATTAAAATGGTACCGTTGTTTGGGAGCCCTCTAAAGGTATAGTTTTGTGGGTCGAGTATAGCTGCACTACCAGAGGTACCTTTCATACTGTAGCCTTCCCCCACTTGCAAAGCTCCTGTACTTCCAATATGTTCCCACCTAAAGTAATTATTTGCCGTACCATGAAACTTGTGAAGCCAGTAAGCACTCACTTTGCGCGGGTTTGTAAAACCTGCATCGGCGTGATTGTAGGCGTTGCCAAAATTGATCTTAGCGGGGGTGGGGGTTGTGCCATCCATCATAACTGTTCCTACAGAATAATCGGCGTTAAGGCTTCCGGGACTTACAGGGGAAGACCAGTAATTGTAATTATAGCTGCTGGCAGTTCCTTGTTGGTCTCTATCCAGGAAACCTGTTATTTCCCGGTTTATACCCGAAGTCTGATCTACGATACTTCCATCAGGTTGAATAAGTTGTGATTCTCCATTGAGGTCAATAATACCATCAAGCAGGAGGTAATGGGAGATAAAAAGTCTATTTCCACTTCCACCGCTCGTCCATCCTGTGGGATTCGCTCCTTCCATATCAAGTACATTACTTTCAGATAATAAGCCCAGGACTGTAATGTCCCGATTACCGGAAGTGATATGATGAGAAGTTTTTACTATGTTCCAATCAATAGTACCTGTATGCGGAGGGTCCCAAACTTCAGGGCGCAACCAGGTATCATCTGTTCCCCAAATTCCATCTTTACCAGAATAATAGGGAAGGGGTGCAGTATTCTCCTGATTCGTTTCCATATTGACTAACCTTCCCGGAGATGCTGTTGCAGCACGATCTGGGGTTAACCCATCAAGAGGCATATCTTCTGGTAAGAAAATTACTGGACTAGTGGGTAAAGGTTCGGGTGTTGCCGAGATCAGCCTGTAGTATCCTGCCAGGTCTGAATAATTCAGTCCGCCGGGTACATTCATAAGAATTTGTTCTCCCATTTGAGTGCCATTCGCAATAAGACGCTGATTCATCATAAATCTAATCTGTTCAACAGTAAGTGCTTTATTCCATAACCTAACTTCCTCTATCCAGCCCGAAAATAAATTTTGAGCTTCCCCGTTAACCAGTTCGGCTCCAATCACGGTTCGGGAACCATTCCCATTACCCAAAGCTAAATTTGATCTTTCAATTCCATCCAGGTACAATTTACCATTGGAAATTGCTATGTGATACCATCTGGAATTTGGAGTGACAGCATTTGGTGTGCTAATGTTGAAATTTGGTCCAGAGATAATAGTTCCACCGGCAACGGCAGGTCGTATCCAGGCTTCAAAACTCACTACATTATTATATGGATCATCAATAATTATGTGATCATCTTGTCCATCAAAGTCCAAAGCAATGCAGCCGGCGATAACCACTTCTAATGGACTTACATCTGGAGCACAGGTTTCCGGATTTTCATAAAGGTTACCATTTTCGTCTACCTCTGTAGGTTCAAGGATCCATGATACATTGTATGTTCCTGCTGCTGTGGTAAGAAGCGTAGCATTAGGATCATTTTCCGCCGCAATATTATCAGTGGGATTAGAATCCACTAAAGTTGCCCCTGCTCCTTCAATAGACCATTTACCCACAAAACCGTCTGGAGTGGGGTAACTGATCACGGGCTCATTCTTCCCATTTAATACTGAAGCAGAAAGTTGGGCTTCAAAATTTCCGCAGCTACCATATTCTGCTGAGACCGAGGTGGTGTATTTATCAAAAACAAAAACTTCTATGTTTTCGGCATTTTCGGCTACCTCACAGGCATTTCCGGTGGAGTCGAAAACTAATTTTGTCTTTACTTCAAAAACATTAAGACCAATTTGTTTTGGGGCATATTGAACTGAATTAGTAGTTCCAATAGGAATAACCTGTTGAGGATTTGTATAATCATTCCATTCAATAGTAACATTTCTGGGACCTTCAGGTAATTTTATACCATCTACAGCCCAAATATCACCATCTCTTGCACCGTCAAAGGTAAATTTCAATCTCAGATTGCTTTTTCCCAGGTAATTGCCGAGATCTAACACCATTTTGTTCTTAAGCCGGGATTGGGGAGTGCCGGTTCCAAAACTACTGTAATTGCCGCTGGTTGCACTTCCGCTTATGCTGAATAGAACAGTTTCATAGTTTTGTCCTCCATCTTCAGAAATTTCTACAGTTATTGTGGCTCCGGGTGTTAGGTTGTAGGCCTGATCGAAAGTTACAATTGCCTGATCCATTGCTCCTATACTAAAAATGTTCGTTTCCATGGTAGCATTGTGGTCACCTGATACCATTGCAAATCCCTTATTTCCATCTTCAATTCCGGCATCCCACCTCATAGGACTCATTGAGTATGGACTCGTATTATAATTTGCAGTATTAAAATTATGTGGAGTAGCTCTTGACCAAAAATCCTGATTGGTATTGTTAGCGTTGGTTTCGAAGTTCATATCCTTCCCATCGAGTCTAAAACGCCATCCTTTATTTTTAAGTCCTGCATTATCAAAATTCCCGTTTTCAACTGTGGGAACGCTGTTAGTGTAACCTGTTTCTGAGCTTAAGGTTACCGTATCTCCCAAACAGACAACACTTTCACTTACTGTTACGGGGCTGGGAGTTATATCTGTTGGAATAACACTCAGAATTGCAGTTTGGGAGAAAACATTAGGGCTACAGGCCCCACTACCTATTTCTACCCTAAACACTGTTGTTTCAGGTAGGTTTAAACCCTGTATTGTAGAGGCAGATAACACATTGCCGGTAAAATTTCCCTCCTCTCCGGGTATAGTGATCCATGGAGCACCGTTTATACTATATTTCCATGCCAGGATGTTTCCTGTATGACCTGATAAGGTTATGGGTAAATATCCAGAAGTCGCCCCTTCACATATCATGAAGATCCTGCCGTTGTTATTAGTATTAACAAGATCTTCAAAAGCTAATTTCCCGCCAACTGGTAATGGATCAATAACTATGTCAACCGTACTGCTAACGTCTTCACAAAGCCCTTTTCCCGAAATAGTATATGTAATCTCATGAGGGCCGGTAATGTCATCTGTTTCCGTCCAGGTAATTGCTCCTGTAGTAGCGTTAATTTTACTTCCAAGAGTAGGACTGGAGAAAGTTCCCCCGGTTTCAAAACCACTCACTACCGAAGCACTTTTTGTGGAGATGCAAAAGGACGTACTTGTGTATTCAAATGAGGGATTAGATCTCTTTTCAATGTTAATGGAGAAAGAACCTTCCACCACATCACACCCGTCGTCTTCAATTTCTACTGTGTTTGTTATGATATAACTACCGGCTTCACTGGTCATGATATCAATATTTCCCGTAGTTGTGTCAAGGGAAAGAATTGAACCTTCGGGTATAGCAGTGTAACTAAAGGTTCCTTTAACTGCACCAACTTCAGGAATAGGAATAATTGTTTGCTCAACATTGGGGTCTGAACAATATTCTGCTTCGGAATATGTGAAATCGGGGATAGGTTTTTTATTTATGGTAATAGGTGCCGTATGAGTAACTACAGCACAACCCTGGGCAGAATAATCTACAGTGTTTGTAACTTCATAGGTATCTGGTGTGCTGGCAGCAAAATCAATTTCTCCTGTCGATGCATTGACGAAAACCAGTCCTTCTTTGGAAGAACTAAAAATGCCGGCCACACCGCCATTTAAAAAAGTGGGAGAAGTATTTGATGAATCACTACAAAAAGGTGTCTCTCCGTAAGTGAATTCGGCCACCGGTTTCTCTCCTATGGTCACTTTGAAGATCTTTTCTGCAGCTGTACAACCTGCTTCCTGGGAAGTTATGGTGTAGGTATAAGTTATTGAATACTCTCCAGGGCTAGTACCATTTGGAGTAATGGTTCCAGTAGTTGGGTTGATAGTAAGAGCAGTGTCATCTACTGAAAATAAACCCGTACCATTAGTAAGATTATTTCCGGCGATATGAGGAGTGTAGGTGGTAATATCTGTTTCACAAAATTCTGTGGAAACAGCACTGTTGTCGCTGGGGAGGTAGCTGAATTCAGTTATCACTGGTTGGGCTACTATTGTTAGACTTCTAGTATCCACAGCATCTTCACATACCTGAACACCTCCAACCTCTAATTTGGCAGTTAAAGTAAATGTAAGAGTATTACCAAAATCTGCTGCCACAGGCACATAGGTAGCGCCATTCAAATCTGTGGCATTTAAAATTTGTCCCAGTCCGTTAGTAGTCCATATCAAAGTACTGTAATTTGAGGCAGTGGCCCCTGTTCCAAGATCTAAACTCGTTGAAGTACTACAAACTTCTATATCTTCTCTCGCTTCAACTTCAGGAGGTGAATAAACAGTTACTGTGGCAGGATGAGAAATAATTTGTGAACAACTTCCTTCAGGACTGCTTATTACTACATCATAATTATCGGAATCCTCAAGAGCTAAATCTTTTATAATCAAATTTGCAGTACCTGTACCCGAATACTTAGCTCCATCTGAAATTGGGATGCCATTTTTTCTCCAAACGTAGTCATAGATGTTTCCGGTGGCGACTACAGCAATTTCAACAGCACTCCCTCCAAGACAGACGGGGTAGGTAGCCTCTGGTTGACTGGTGATAATTATACTTTGATTTACTTTTAGTTCTACTTTTTTTGTCGACTGCACATCTGCACAGGGAGCAGTCCCCTTAACCAGAACCGTATATAAACCTGCATCAGAAGCAGCCACTTGTGCAATTGTCAGGGTCGGAGAGTTGGTTCCAACGGGATTTCCATCTTTTGTCCATTCATAAGTCAGACCGGTTCCTGTTGATTCTATGGAAAATTCAACCGGGAAACCTGCACAAGCTTCTACTGGTGTCGAATCATCAAGATCTGTTATAATTTCTACAGGTTCGTTCACAGTTACCGCGCCTGAAACATTACTTGTCACTGCAGGAGTACAGGTTCCGCTAACAATTACGTAGTAATATAAAGTTCCGGAAGAAGTAGTTGCCGGAGTATAAATAGAAGAGGTGGCTCCACTAATTGCAGTGCCTCCGGAATTAGTATTGGTGGAATTGCTGTACCACTGATAGGTTAGGTCTTCTCCTGTAGCTGTTACCGTTAATTCTGCGGCAGGATCCTCCAGACATAAGGTTTGCTCAGTGGTCGAAGGCTGATCAGTTATTTCCGGGACAGCATTCACAGTTACCGCTCCTGAAACACTGCTTGTCACTGCAGGAGTGCAGGTTCCACTAACAATTGCATAGTAGTATAAAGTTCCTGAAGAAGTGGTTACAGGAATATATGTAGCAGAAGTAGCTCCATTAATTGCAGTGCCTCCGGTATTAGCGTTAGTTGAATTGCTAAACCATTGGTAGGTGAGCCCCGCTCCTGTTGCTGTGACTGATAATTCTACAGCAGGATCATCCGGGCATAAGGTTTGTTCTGTGGTCGCAGGCTGAGCGGTGATTTCCGGAGGAGCATTCACAGTTACCGCTCCTGAAACACTACTGGTCACTGCAGGAGTGCAGGCTCCTTCAACAATCACATAATAATATAATGTTCCAGAGGAAGTAGTAACTGGCGTATATGTAGCAGAAGTAGCTCCGCTAATTGCAGTGCCGCCGGAATTAGCGTTAGTGGAATTGCTGTACCACTGATAAGTCAGATCTTCTCCTGTAGCTGTTATCGACAATTCTGCGGCAGGATCCTCCAGGCATAAGGTTTGCTCAGTGGCAGAAGGCTGAGCGGTGATTTCCGGAGGAGCATTCACGGTTATCGCGCCTGTCACGTTGCTGGACACTGCGGGAGTACATGTGCCGCTGACCACCACATAATAATATAAGCTTCCGGCTGTTGCTGTTGCGGGAGTATAGGAAGAAGATGTAGCACCGTTAACTGCGGTACCTCCGCTATTTGAACTAGTCGTATTGCTATACCATTGGTAGGTGAGTCCCGCTCCTGTAGCTGTTACCGATAATTCTGTGGCAGTATCCTCCAGACATAAAGTTTGTTCAGCGGTCGAAGGCTGAACAGTGATTTCCGGAGGAGCATTCACCGTTACCGCTCCTGCAACACTACTAGTCACTGCAGGCGCACAGGTTCCTTCAACAGTTACGTAATAATATAAGGTTCCTGAAGCGGTAGTTGCAGGAGTATAAGTAGCAGAAGTAGCTCCATTAATTGCAGTACCTCCGGTATTAGCGTTAGTTGTATTGCTGTACCACTGATATGTCAATCCGGTTCCGGTAGCTGTAACTGATAATGGGGTTGAAGTATCATTAGGACATACGATTTGTTCAGTGGTTGACGGCTGAGCTGTGATTGCCGGTGGAGCGTTCACGGTTACCGCCCCTGAAACGTTGCTGGTTAGTGACGGAGTACATGTTCCACTGACCACCACATAATAATATAAAATTCCGTGCGTAGTAGTTACTGGTGTATAAGTAGCAGAAGTAGCCCCATTTATCGCAGTACCTCCGGTATTAGAATTGGTTGTATTGCTATACCATTGGTATGTTAATCCGGCTCCTGTGGCTGATACAGATAATTGTGTGGCAGCAGCATTTAGACATAATATCTGTGCAGTTGTTGAAGGCTGAGCAGTGATTGCAGGAGGTGCGTTCACTGTTAGAATCATTTTATCAGATAGTTGAGCGCAATTAAAATTCCCTGTAGTTTTTGTACTTGTGAGAGTTAGGGTAATTGAGCCTATGAAATCCTTTGAAGGAGTAAAAGTAGGATTTTTGGCTTTTATGTTGCTAAAAGAACCACTTCCAGCAGGACTTACAGTCCAGGTTGGGGCATTTTGACCACCACTATTTATATACCCACTATAATCTGAGTCAGTTATACTATAACTTCCATTCATACAAATGGAAGTATCCGCGCCTGCATAGACGGAGGCAGCCTTTTCAATAGTGACCGGCAAGGTAGTAGAACTACTTCCACAAGCATTCATCGCTGTTGCCACCAGATTATATGTTCCTGCATTTAAGTTACTATTATTAATTGTAATGGAGTTAGTTTCCGCTCCGGCCGTAATTACCCACCCGGTTGGCAATGTCCAGTTATAGCTGGTGACATTTGGATCTGAGGCCACCTTATAAACCAGACCAGTATTTGGTGGACAAAGTAGAGTAGTATTTACTGGCCCACCCTGTGTTGGAACAGGATCGAAAACAGGAGTTGCAGGAGGTGTATACCCTTTAATCGTTATTACATTACTGGTTGCAGTAACAGGTGATCCACAGGTGGCATTAGAGGTCATTACCACTGAAATTTGAGAACCATCAGCTAAGGAAGAAGCAGTGTAAGTTGCACCTGTCGCGCCGGAAATGCCTGAACCATTTCTTCTCCATTCATATGTTGGAGAAGCTCCACCATGAACCGGTGTGGCAGTAAATGTTACGGGAGTTGAGCCAGAGGCTGTTGAGGTACAAATATCAGTTGAAGTTGATGAGATGGTAACAGAAGGTATAAGAGTCGGGTTCACAGTCACAGTAATTGTATATGGCTCACCTGCACAATTTTCTGCATTAGCTGTAGGGGTAACAATATACTCTACGGTCCCTGCTGTTGAGTTGCTGGGGTTGATTAAGGTCTGATTTATTGTTGATCCATTTCCCGCACTTGCACCTGTAATACCTCCCGTAACGGTTCCAACGGTCCATGAAAATGAACCTGGAGTAGAAGCAGCCAATGAAATATTAGGTCCGAAGCCACTACATACTGTTGCGGAATTTGCTGTTGTTACAGTAGGTTTTGGATTTACCGTTACTGTAATAGTATAGGGTTCCCCTTCACAGCTTCCTGTAGTAGCTGTGGGTGTTACGATATATTGTACTGTCCCAGCTGATGAGTTGCTGGGGTTGGTTAGGGTCTGATCTATTGTTGATCCATTTCCTGCACTTGCACCTGAAATATTTCCTGTATTGGATCCCACGATCCAGGAGAAAGTACTGGGTGTAGATGCAGTCAATGGAATATTAGGACTTGCACCACTACATACTGTTGCAGAGTTTGCTGTTGTTACAGTAGGTTCCGGATTTACCGTTACCGTAATTGTGTAAGGTTCCCCTTCACAACTTCCTGTAGTAGCGGTAGGGGTTACTATATACTGAACAGTCCCTGCTGTTGAGTTGCCTGGATTGGTTAGGGTCTGATTTATTGTTGATCCTGATCCTGCACTTGCACCTGAAATATTTCCTGTATTGGATCCTACAGTCCAGGAGAAAGTACCCGGTGTAGATGCAGTCAATGGAATATTAGGACTTGCACCACTACATATTGTTGCAGAATTTGCTGTGGTTACAGTAGGTTTCGGATTTACCGTTACCGTAATTGTGTAAGGCTCCCCCGCACAGTTTCCTGTAGCGGCAGTAGGTGTTACGATATATTGAACTGTGCCTGCAGATGAACTACTTGGGTTCGTGAGAGTCTGATTAATGGTAGATCCCGAACCCGCACTTGCACCTGTGATACCTCCCGTAATGGATCCTACTGTCCAGGAAAACGTACTTGGTGTAGAAGCAGTCAAAGGGATGTTTGGACTGGTCTCACTGCATATGGTTGCAGAGCTGGCAGTAGTTATGGTAGGTTTCGAATTTACTGTTACTGTAATTGTATATGGTGCACCTGTACAACTTCCTGCATTAGCGGTTGGTGTTACCACATACTGAACTGTGCCTGTTGTATTACCTGTATTCGTGAGGGTCTGATTAATTGTAGATCCCGAACCGGCACTTGCCCCTGTTATTCCTCCGGTGATAGAACCTACTGTCCAGGAAAAGGAACTCGGTGTAGAAGCACTTAAAGAGATATTCGGACTTGTTCCACTGCATACTGTGATTGAGTTGGTTGTTGTTACCAACGGTTTTGGATTTACCGTAACCGTAATTGTGTAAGGGTACCCTTCACAATTTCCTGTCGTAGCAGTAGGTGTGACGATATACTGAACTGTCCCTGCAGCTGAACTGCTGGGATTGGTTAAAATTTGATTTATTGTCGATCCCGATCCTGCACTTGCACCTGTTATACCTCCTGTGACGGTTCCTACTGTCCAGGAAAACGAGCTGGGTGTAGAAGCATTTAAAGCAATATTAGGTCCGGTTCCACTGCATATTGTTGCTGTATTTGCAGTAGTTACTGTGGGAATTGGGTTCACAGTTACTGCAAGAGAATTACTCGTCAAAGGTGTAGCAAGACAATCGGCTGTAACAACCACTCTAACAGTATGTCCATCCTGAAGAGTATTACCAGTAAAAGTATTGGAAGAAGTTTTTGAACCCTCATTTACCCCATTAACCTGCCATTGGTATAGAAGATTTGTACCAGTTCCATCCAGGGCGGCGGTAAATTCCACAGGTTCCCCTGCACAAATCGTTGTTCCCGGTGATGCAGTGATATTTACAGACGTAGGACATTGTCCCCACCCCAAAATCGAGGTAAGAATAAAAGCCCAAAAAGTGAAAACTTTTAAGAATAGTTTTTTAACCATATTCACAGCATATTGGGGAAGGGGGAGTTAAGACCGAGGGGTGTCTTAACAGTCTAAGGTACTGCGAATTAACTTAAATTATCAGGGCTTTCGGCTAAAGGCCGCAAAAAACGTCCAGAGGTGAGGATTTAACTTATTATATTTTAATTTAACTTTCTGTATGTAAGAATTTTATGATAAAAACTCTTGCATTAGCAAAGGTTTAAAAAAGTCAAAAAAAAAGCCGCCAGAAAATATTTTTCTGGCGGCTTTTAATGAAGGGTTGTTTTGCTATTCTCCCAGGAATGGGTATCTGTAATCTGTTGCAGTTACAAAAGTTTCCTTGATAGTTCTTGGTGAGATCCATCGATATAGGTTGAGGATAGATCCTGCTTTATCATTGGTTCCGCTTCCACGTGCTCCTCCAAAAGGTTGTTGTCCCACAACGGCTCCTGTAGGTTTGTCATTGATGTAGAAGTTTCCTGCGGCATTCTGTAATGCTTTGGTAGCTTCCGCAGCTGCGTAACGGTCTTGAGAAAGAATTGCACCAGTAAGCGCATATTCAGAGTCATCTATCAACTTGAGGGTTTCATTCCATTTTTCATCCTCATACAGGTACACTGTCACTACAGGTCCAAAAAGTTCGGTACACATCGTACTGTATTTAGGGTTCTCTGTAAGTATAACTGTAGGTTCTATGAACCAGCCTTTAGATTTATCGTAATTTCCACCAACTACAATTTCAGCATCGCTGTCATTTTTTGCAGCATCAATGAATTTCGCCAGCTTATCGAACGAAGCCTCGTGAATTACCGCAGTGATGAAGTTGCTCATATCTTCGGGTGATCCCATCTTGAAAGATTTCACATCTTCTACCAGGTAATTCTTAACTTCTGCCCACATGCTTTTTGGGATGTAAACTCTTGAAGCAGCGCTACATTTTTGCCCCTGGAATTCAAATGCTCCTCTCGAAATAGCCGTTGCAACCTGCTTTGGTTTTGCACTTGGGTGCGCAAGAATGAAATCCTTACCACCTGTTTCTCCCACAATTCGGGGGTACGATCTGTAGTTGTGAATATTCTCACCAATCTGCTTCCAAAGGTTTTTAAAGACCGTTGTACTTCCGGTGAAGTGGATTCCGGAGAATTCTCTATTTGCCAGAATAGTGTCTGAGATCATTTTTGGGTCTCCCATCACCATATTAATAACACCATCTGGCAATCCGGCTTCCTTAAATACTTCCATAATTACCTTGGCCGAATATACCTGCGAGTCGCTTGGTTTCCAAACCGCAACATTCCCCATTAATGCAGGGGCCGAGGGTAAATTACCCGCAATTGCCGTAAAATTAAAAGGAGTTACTGCATATACAAAACCTTCAAGAGGGCGGTATTCGAGCCTGTTCCATGCTTCCGAAGAAGATTCAGGTTGTTCCTCATAAATGCGTGTCATGTACTCTACATTGAAACGAAGGAAGTCTATCAATTCACAAGCCGAGTCAATTTCAGCCTGAAATATATTTTTTGACTGCCCAATCATGGTCGCAGCATTGATCTTGTAACGGTAAGGACCGGCAATAAGCTCGGCTGCTTTTAGAAAAACGGCTGCTCTTTGTTCCCATTCAAGATTTGCCCATTTTTCGCGGGCATCAAGAGCAGATTGTATCGCCTTTTCCACATGCTCTTTTGAAGCTTTATGATAGTCTCCAAGATGATGCTGATGATCGTGCGGCGGATTCATAGGTGCTGTATCACCAGTTTTGATCTCTTCGCCACCAATATAAAGTGGTACCTCTACCTTGCTGTTGTACAATTCTTTATAAGCCTTTAAAACGGCTTCTCTTTCGGGTGTTCCCGGGGCATATGACTTTACGGGTTCATTTACTGCCTGCGGAACCTGGAATACACCTTTTCCCATACTGTTGTAATTTTTTTTTGATTTCTAAATGTATGGTCGTAAAGGTAAAAAAATTAAAATAGTTTTACTTACTCAATTTTTTACTGAACTTTACTCAATATCAGCACCTAAAAGGTAAAAAATCTTAATTTTTTCATAATGTGTACGGTTACTATCCTGCCTTTAAAAGGCCATAATTCGTTTGTTCTTACTTCCAATCGTGATGAGGCTCCGGGGAGGCAAACACTGCCGCCAAAAACCTATGATGTTGCAGGCTCAAAAATGGCATTTCCGAAAGATGTTTTGGCCGGGGGCACCTGGCTGGGAGTGAGCGATCGCAAACGTGCCATTTGTCTGCTGAATGGTGCCTTTAAAAAGCATGAACGAAAACTGCCTTACGGCAAAAGCAGGGGAGTGGTGGTAAAAGATCTATTGGCTGCTGAAGATTTTACTGAAGCTGTTGAAGGCTATAACTTTTCTGAAGTTGAACCTTTTACTATCGTAGCAGCCGATTGGCAAGAGCAACTTTTATTTTTTGAACTTGTGTGGGATGGAAATCAAAAGCATTTTAAGAAGTTGCCGCTGAAGCCTCACATCTGGTCTTCGAGTCCGCTTTATTCTGAAGAAATGAAGCAGCTGCGGGAAGAGTGGTTTTTAGAGCTTCAACTTCAGCAGAAAGAGAATATAGATCCTGAAGCATTGCTCAATTTCCACTTTTCAGCAGGAAAAGGAGACAGCGACAAAGGTGTGGTTATGGATCGGGGTTTTGTAAAGACCGTGAGCGTCTCCCAGGCGATCATTTCTGAAGCAAAAGAATCATTCTACTATAAAGATCTGGCTACTGGAGAGGAATCGACCTTAAATTTGGAATTGAGTTGAGGGTGTAATCGATTGTGGTCGCAGGCTCTCGTTGCAGGTTTTCTGTTCCAGGTTCCAAGTTACAGGTTGCAGGTTGCAAGTTACTTGTTGTGAAGTTCCGAATTGCGTGTTGTCCTTTCTTCAATTCAGTTTTGTTGTTCATTTTCACAGGCTCCCGGTTGCAGGTTGCACGTTGCAGGCTCCTGTTGCAGGTTGCGAAGTTCAGAGTTTTAGGTGTTAAAAATGACATTTTACGATGTAGATTTGAAGATAAGAAATGAAGAGAATTGGTTGCAGGTTTTCTGTTCCAGGTTGCAGGTTGCGGGTTGCGAAGTTTCGAGTTTTAGAGTGTCAAAAATAGCATTTTATGATGTTGATTTGGAGAGAATATGTTACCCGTTACAGGTTGCAAGTTGCCTTTTAGGGGTCGCAGGCTCCCGGTTGCACCTTGCACGTCGCAGGCTCCTGTTGCAGGTTGCGAAATTGCGAGTTTTAGGGTTGTCAAAAATGACATTTTACGATGTTGATTTGAAGATAATTATTGAAGAGAATAGGTTATCCGTTGCAGGTTGCGTGTTGCCTTTTAGGGGTCGCAGGCTCCCGGTTGCAAGTTGCGGGTTGCGAAGTTCCTCAGTGCAGTTTATTTTTTCTGACCACTGGCTACTGTCGAGTTGTCAAAAATGGCATTTTCTGATGTTGATTTGAAGGGAATAGCCTACCCGTTGCAGGTTGCGTGTTGAGAAGTTCCGAATTGAGTCTTCCGGTTATTCAGTTCAGGTTTTCCGTTTCGGGTTGCGAAGTTCGTAAGTGAGCTTGCCTGTATATAGTTGCACATTTTCGGGTTGCGAAGTTCCTCAGTGCAGTTTATTTTTTTTATTTTCTGACTTCTGACTTCTGACTTCTGACTTCTGACTACTGACTACTGACTACTGACCACTATGGGGGTGTCAAAAATGAGCTAATTCAATGCAAAAGGGGCGCTGAGTTTAAAGGAGGGAATGGCGACTCTGAATTTCCTGGTGGAAGTAAAATTGATCATGCTGTAAAAGCCGCTCATAGATCCAAATGGAGAGGTGAGTAGACATCCGCTTTTGTAGGTGTGGGATTCTCCCGGTTTAAGCACCGGTTTCTTTCCTATTACTCCTTCGCCTTCCACAATTTCTGTACGGTTAAGCGCATCTTTTATCTTCCAGAACCTGGAACTGAGTTGCACAGAATCTTTACTTTGATTCTCAATAGTGATTTGATAGCCAAAGGCGAAGTGGACTCTATAGTTTTTATAGAAAGTCCCTTCAAAATTTGTTTCTATAGAGATTTTTATGCCTCTGGTAATTTGTTGAATCATGCTAGTAGATCGCAAATGAAGCCAGCACCGAAAATATGAATGCTAATAAAGCTAAAGTAAAGAATATAATATTTATTATAATAAACTTTATCAACGTTTTAACTCTTCCCTGTCCGTAGAATTTTCTAAAAGCTTTATAGAGGTAAAAAGCGAAGATGAACATGGCAAGCGCGGTGGCAAAATTGCTGTTGAAGAGCGTATTAATGCCCACTGCTATTCCAAAAAGCACAAACCAGGTGGTTTGATTGTGGAAGGTAAAGATGAGATGTTCCATGTATGTGAAAGGCCTCCTCAAATAAAGCAGCCAGATGAACAGCGCAAAAACCGGAAGGTAAAAGAAGATGATGAACGGCAGCTTGCTGTAAAAATAACTCCAGAAAAGATTAGCATCTGAACCGAATATTTTTGAGTTCACGGTTTTCTTGTAAAACCATTGATTAAAGCGGGAATTTGAATAATTGAGGCTGTCTAAAGCAACTTTGGAATTTCTCATCCCGGTAGCTTCATAATGATCTGAAAATACCTGCCATTGCTTTATTCGGGCATTTAAAAAGCTCATGGTGTCCAGATCTTTTTCCGCAATATATTCTGGGGTTGAGATGCTGTCGTTGGCAGGAAGAAATACTTCTAAAGGCGGGTTTTCTATACCCTGGGCGGTTAAAATGGAATCAACTTCCTTTTGTTCTTCTGCACTGCCTTCCAGGTCGAAGTTAATGGGTGATTCAACTTCGTGAGTGACACTCCAAAGCAGGAAAAAAATAATGGAAGCGCTTAGGTAAAACCGGTAAGGATTGGCATAACGCACCCTCTTTCCCTGGATGTAATCTTTTGAGATTTTTCCGGGTTTAAAAAGCAGGGCTCCCAGGGTTCTGTAAAACCGGGAATCGTAAGCAAAAATTCCGGCGAAAAATTCGTTGAAAAAATCGTTAAAAGCCAGCTTTTTGGTGCTGTTAAGCTGACTGCAGTTTGGGCAAAATTCATCACTGATATCAAGAGGATGATGGCAGTTTAGGCATTCTGTGCTGCGGTACTTCAGTTTATGCCGCTCCTTGTATATCTTCGGTAAATTTTGACCCTCGTTCATGAGAAACTATGCAGATAATTTAATTGCTGATGTTTAATGAAGTAGCTGAGCCCATTCCAATAACCCTGGTAAACCTTCCGCCGGGAGGCAGGTAGTAGATGAGCACGGTATAATCGTTTTCGGTGCTAACAAAATTTCCGCTTATAAAACCTTCATCAAGAATGCCATCCTTCCGAAGAAATACATATTTGTAATCGTAGTATCCCTGTTTGAAGAGGCGTGCCGTTTCATAAGCGCCGGTGTTAGGGTTGTATTCGAGTTTTGTGCTTTCATCAAGCACGAAATTATTAAACTGGCCGTAAAGATGTACTTCACCACCTTCAAAAGGCTCGGGGGCAGCGAGGGCAAAATGGGTCCACACGTAGCCGGCCTCAATATCGTCTTCAAGCGCTTGAAATTTTCTCACCAAAAATTTTCCGTTGATATCGGGATTATAGGTGTAGTGTTCAAATGCCCTTATCGCGTCTGGGAAGAGGTAATGATGATATAGATCCTGGAGGTCAATGTACTGTATTTTTACGGTTGCCGCCCGCAAATCTTTGCTGTCAAAACTAAGGAATTCGTTACCGGCCCAGAAGGAAGTGAGGTCGTTGTATTTATAAATAAGGCTGGTGCCAATGTGGTACTGTGGGCGTATGTTGTAGATCGCGGTTTTTAAATTGTTGTTTTGAAGGATAACCGCCCAGGTTGATTGTTCCGGGTTGCGAATAATGAATTCGGGCGAGTCTACTTCAAAATTCACCACGTGTTTTGTTTGAATATTTCTCACTTCCGAAGATTTTCGCACGGCTACCTGCACACGGGTAAGAGGTTCGTAAACAATGAACTTTCGGGAGAATACCAGTTCTTTATTATCGTTAAAGATCTTTATTAAATAATTACCACTAACTTTAAGCGAACGGGTATTGTCATTGGGGATGCGCAGCTCGTAGTGAGAGTAAAGCTGAAGCGTGTTGAAAGAATTCTCGTAGTTAGTAATGCGAACGTTATCAAAGCCTTCTAAATACTCATTTTTAAGTAATTCTGAAGGTGTCCAGTCGTAATTAAAATGCTCAATAGTGTAATAGTAATTGGCCTCATCGCCTACCAGGTCGTCAAAAGTGAGCAACAGAGGCTCTCCCAGTTTAATGACAGGCACTCCGCTATACTCGTTAGAGCCAGTAAAGATTACGGTTCTTATAAAATTTGGAGGAGGATTTTCTACCGTCTGTGCGGCAGCAGAAAAAATTCCCAGGAGTAAAAAGAAAAAGAAGGATAAGTTTAACTTCATGCACCAAAAATAAATTTAAATATACTCAAAAACTGATTAGCATCATTATTTGTTCACTTTAACAAAATCTAAGGGAATTTATTCATTTTAAATTGGGATTTGTGGGTCGGAAATGAGTAAATTTGCCCGATTTTAAATGAAATTTAACACTTCGTCCTATGTCCAACGACATTAGAATTAAAAGAGGGATTACGCTTCGCCTAAAGGGTGAAGCCGACAAGACCCTTGTTGACGCACCCCGCTCCAAAACCTATGCTGTAAAACCGCCCGATTTCCATTCGGTCATACCAAAGATGGTGGTAAAAGAGGGTGCAAAAGTAAAGGTGGGTGATGAGCTTTTCTTTTCTAAATACACCGATAAGATTCGTTTCACTTCTCCTGTTAGTGGTACTTTAAAGGAAATTGTGAGAGGAGAGAAACGCCGCATTCTTGAGGTGGTGATCGAGGCTGATGCTTCAGATGACTACCGGGAATTTGGTACTCTTGATCCTTTAAACGCTGAAGCCGATGCTGTAAAAAGCCGCATCCTCGAAAGTGGAAGCTGGGCTTTCCTGAATCAGCGTCCTTACGATATTCCGGCAGATCCTAAAGATACCCCAAAAGCTATTTTTGTTTCGGCAATGAACACTGCGCCGCTTTCTGCAGATGTGGAGTTTATCCTGAAAGACCGCATGGAGGCTTTTCAGGCCGGGCTTAATGCCCTTACCAGGTTAACCCCGGGGAAGGTGCATGTTTCTGTAAACGGACAGGGTAGTGGAGTCTTTAAAGGTCTTAAAAATGTGGAAATTCACAACGTTTTTGGTCCGCATCCTGCTGCCAACGTGGGAGTACAGATACATAAGATCGATCCAATCAATATGGGAGATCGGGTTTGGACTGTTAAGCCTGAAGATGTTGCAAACATTGGAGATCTTTTCCTTAGCGGTAGGTTCACGCCAGTACGTACAGTAGCTGTTTGTGGAAGTGAGGCCAAGGAAAGGAAGTACTTTAGAACCCGAATTGGAGCTCCGGTAATTGATCTTTCGGGTGCTGTAGATACAAAAAATGTAAGGGTGATTTCCGGAGATGTTCTTACTGGAGAGCAGGTGAATACCGGGCAGTATATCGGCTTTTTTCCAAATGAGCTTACTTTAATACCCGAGGGTAATAAGTATCGTGCATTTGGATGGTTGCCGTTTACCTACAATAACATTCCTTCTAACTCACGTACTTCCTTAAGTTGGATGTTCCCTAATAAGAAATTTGAGGTGAACACTAACCTACACGGTGAAGAAAGAGCATTGGTGGTGACAGGGGAAATGGAAGAGGTGATGCCAATGGATATTTTCCCTATGCAGCTGTTAAAAGCCTGCATGGCGGCAGATATTGAAAAAATGGAAAATCTTGGGATCTATGAAGTGGCTCCCGAAGATTTTGCACTTGTAGATTATGTGAACACTTCAAAAATAGAGGCGCAAGAAATAATACGCTTAGGGCTGGATCTCATGATCACCGAAGTTGGATAAACTGTTTACTATGGAATGGATTAGACAAAAATTAGATAAATTTAAGGAGCCCTTTGCTAAGGGTAAGAAACTTGAAAAGTATTCTCCGGCAATTAATGCGCTTGATACTTTTCTTTTTACTCCAAATCACACTACGAGAAAAGGTGCCCATGTGAGGGACGCGGTAGATTTAAAGAGGGTGATGATCACTGTGGTGATCGCCCTGCTGCCGGTGCTGCTTTTTAGTATGTGGAATGTGGGATACCAGTACCTCAAACAAATTCAGCCTGAAGTTGACTTCTGGGATGCCTTTGGTCACGGTGCACTTGAGATCCTGCCAATGATCGTAGTTTCCTATGCGGTAGGTTTGGGGATTGAATTCGCTTTTGCCATTTTTAGAGGGCATGAAGTGAACGAAGGTTACCTGGTAACCGGACTTTTAATTCCGATGATCATGCCTGTAGGCTTGCCTTTATGGATGCTTGCAATTTCGGTTGTATTTGCTGTTATAATTGGAAAAGAAGCTTTTGGAGGAACAGGAATGAATATCTTAAACCCTGCTTTAACAGCCAGGGCCTTTGCTTTCTTTGCTTATCCAACTTATATGTCGGGTAACCAGGTATGGGTGATGAATGCTGCTAATGTAGATGGTGTATCTGGAGAAACTATTTTAGGAACTCTTGCAGCCGGACAGCCGGTTGAATACACTACTATGGATATGTTCTGGGGAATGATTCCCGGATCAGTTTCAGAAACTTCAGCAGCCTTATGTCTGTTGGGAGCTCTCTTCCTGATCTTTACAAAAGTAGGAAGCTGGAGAATCATGTTAAGCGCAGTAGTGGGAGCTTCTGTAATGGGATTGATCTTTAACGCGCTTCCTGCAATGGGAGTGGAAGGTAACTCACTTACAAATTTCCCCTGGTACAATCATCTTTTAGCTGGAGGTCTGGCTTTTGGTATTGTTTACATGGCAACAGATCCTGTTTCGGCTGCCCAAACCTATAAAGGGAAATGGGTCTATGGATTTCTTATAGGTTTCTTATCAGTTATGATCAGGGTGTTTAACCCTGCTTATCCTGAAGGAGTGATGCTGGCAATTCTGTTAATGAACGTATTTGCTCCAACTATAGATCACTACGTGATTCAGGGTAATATTAAACGTAGAGTGAAGAGAAAAGCAGCAGGTATTAACAAACAAGTTGAAACTGTAGTATAGTTATGGAAGAGAAAACAGTAAATAAGACGAACACCAACTCGTACACTTTCATTTTTGCCATCATTATGGTTGTGGTAGTAGGGGTGGTTCTTGCTTTTGCCGCTACCTCGTTGCAGCCAAGGCAATATGAAAACATGCGCCAGGAAAAGATGCAAAACATCCTTGCGACAGTAGGTGTTGAAACCGACAGGGCCGGAGCCGAAGCTTTATTTGAGCAGTACATTAAAGAACAACTTGTTCTAAATAATGAGGGGCAGGAGAAAGAAGGAGTGAATGCTTTTGATGTAGATCTTGCTAAAGAGCTTAAAAAAGTTGATACCGAACAAAACTTTCCGCTTTATATAGCCGAGGTTGACGGGGAAACCTATTACATTATTCCGCTTAGAGGAGCAGGGCTTTGGAATGCCATTTTTGGATACATTGCTCTACAGGATGATGTAAATACCATCAAAGGAGCCGTGTTTGATCACCTTGGGGAAACTCCGGGACTTGGTGCCGAGATTACTCAGGAGTGGTTTAGAGAGCGCTTTACAGATGAGAAGATCTTTGATGAGAATGGAGAACTTATAGGGGTATCTGTTGTTAAAGGAAACAGCAGTACTTCTAAGGATGATAATAAGGTTGATGCAATTTCGGGTGCAACTATTACCGGAGATGGGGTTTCAAATATGATTTCAGAGAGACTTCAGCATTACCTGCCTTATTTCAAGAGCAAAACAGAATTAAACGTTGCAAGTAATTTATAGTTATGGCACAGGAGACAAAAAATAGACCTGAGCAAATTGCTGAGGTAGACAAGGAAAGTAAGAAAGATGCAATGATCCTTTTTCTTTCTGATTCAGAAGAGAAAGAGCACTTTTTATCAAGGGCCAACAGAAAGTTACTTTCAGATCCTCTTAACGATGATAACCCTATTACCGTTCAGGTTCTGGGGATATGTTCTGCACTTGCGATTACGGTGCAATTAGAGCCTGCTATTGTAATGGCAATTGCGGTAACTGCGGTTATGGCTTTTAGTAACATGATCATTTCAGCACTAAGAAACCTAATTCCAAACAGGATTAGGATTATCGTTCAGCTTGTGGTAGTAGCCTCTTTGGTGGCATTGGTAGATCAGGTGCTTAGGGCTTATGCTTATGATGTAAGTAAACAACTATCGGTATTCATTGGGCTTATCATTACCAACTGTATTGTAATGGGGCGTCTTGAGGCTTTTGCTTTAGGTAACGGTGTCTACAAGTCTTTTCTTGATGGAATTGGAAATGCTGCAGGATATGGTTTGATCCTTATTATCGTAGCATTCTTTCGTGAGCTTCTTGGAGCTGGTAAGCTTTTTGGCTACGAGATCCTTGGGCACAAAGGAGCTACACTGGCAGAATCTACAGGGCTTTACGCTCTTGGATATGAGAACAACGGTTTAATGCTCCTTTCTCCTATGGCACTTATAGTGGTAGGGATCATTATTTGGGTACAGCGCTCAAGAAACCGTAAATTAATTGAAGCCTAATCTATAACTTCAAAAAAACCGACTATGGATTATATAAATTTATTCGTACGAAGCATCTTCATTGAGAACATGATCTTTGCATATTTCCTGGGAATGTGTTCGTACCTCGCAGTGTCCAAGACCGTTAAAACAGGGGTTGGATTAGGTGCAGCGGTGATCTTCGTGTTGACAATGACCGTGCCCATCAACTTTTTACTTGATAAATATCTTTTAAGGCCGGGTGCACTTTCCTGGTTGAATGAAGAATATGCAACCATCGACCTTAGTTTTCTAAGTTTCATAATGTTCATCGCCGTAATTGCAGCTATGGTACAGCTTGTAGAAATGGTAGTTGAAAAGTTTGCTCCCGCACTTTATGGTGCCCTGGGTATATTCCTTCCGCTTATCGCAGTAAACTGTGCTATTCTTGGAGGTGCGCTGTTCATGCAGCAAAAAGATTTCTCGGGTATTGGGGAAGCAGTAACTTATGGTTTGGGAAGTGGAATTGGCTGGTTCCTGGCTATTCTTGGAATTGCAGCTATTCGTGAAAAAATCGCTTATTCAAACGTTCCTGCGCCGCTCAAAGGTTTGGGGATCACTTTTATAATCACCGGACTTATGGCTCTTGGATTCATGAGTTTCATGGGAATCAAAATATAGAGAGAAAGCAATGGAAGTAATTATAGCAAGTGTTATTGTATTCTTAGTCCTAATCTTAATCCTGGTTGCTGTTCTTTTGGGAGCAAAAGCCAAGTTAATACCATCGGGACCTGTAAAGATCAATATTAACAACGAAAAAGATATCGAAGTAGGTTCGGGGGGTACGCTCCTGTCTACTTTAGGTGAGAACAAACTGTTCCTTCCTTCTGCCTGTGGTGGAGGTGGTACCTGTATACAGTGTAAATGTATTGTTGCTGAGGGTGGTGGGACTATCCTGCCAACAGAAGAACCACACTTTACCCGTAAAGAAATTGCCGATGGCTGGCGTCTTGGTTGCCAGGTAAAAGTGAAGCAGGATATGAAGATTACCATTCCTGAAGAAGTTTTTGGTATCAAGAAATGGGAAGCTACTGTAGTAAGTAACTACAACGTAGCATCATTTATCAAGGAATTTGTAGTAGAAATTCCTGAAGATATGGATTATAAGGCTGGAGGATATATCCAGATTGAAATTCCGAAGTGTGAGGTGAAGTATGAAGATATGGATATCACCGCTCACCCTGAAGAACATCCGGGAGAACCTGATAAATTTAAACTGGAGTGGGACAAGTTCAACTTGTGGCCACTTGTAATGAAGAACCCTGAGGTAGTGGAGAGAGCTTATTCTATGGCTTCTTACCCTGCCGAAGGAAGAAGGGTTATGCTTAACGTTCGTGTGGCGACTCCGCCATGGGATCGTGCTAAGAACGACTGGATGACAGTAAATCCAGGGATAGCTTCTTCTTACATCTTCAATCAGAAAAAAGGAGATAAGGTTACAATTTCAGGACCTTATGGCGAATTCTTTATCAACCACAGCGATGCCGAAATGCTATACGTTGGTGGGGGAGCCGGGATGGCGCCAATGCGTTCGCACTTATATCACCTCTTCAGAACTCTTCAAACCGGAAGAAAAGTAACTTACTGGTATGGCGGACGTTCTAAGAGAGAATTGTTCTACACAGAACACTTTAGAGCTTTGGAAAGAGATTTCCCTAACTTTAAGTTTTATATCGCCCTTTCTGAACCTCTTGAAGAAGACAACTGGAAAGTTAAAGATGGAATTGAGGGAGAAGGAGATGGTTTTGTAGGCTTCATTCACCAGGTGGTAATTGATAATTACCTTAGCCTGCACGATGAGCCTGAAGAAATTGAATTCTACTTCTGTGGGCCACCATTAATGAACAAGGCTGTTGAAAAAATGGCCGATGATTTTGGTGTACCACCAGAGAATGTAAGATTTGATGACTTTGGAGGATAACCTGAAGAAGTTAAAATGATAAAAAACAGCTGCCTTTTGGTGGCTGTTTTTGATTTGGGCACATTATATTAATCTGAATTAACTAATTTTGGATCATGTCACAATTAACCAATCAGGAACTGCATAATCTTGCAATGAACATTGTGGGGAAAGATCTTGAAGAACAGGGATATCAATTTTTAGGTGTAAACAGTGATTTTAAAAAAGATCCTCAGTTTGTGGCCTTACGAGATAAGAAATTGCATTTTGTTATAGTACGTGCAATAGAATATCCGCACGATCCTCGAGATATTGATATGATCTTTCTTGAAACCGTGAAAGAACATGCTTTGAAATTTAATGCCCGCACGTTCTATGCCGGTGTAGGACTGGCAAACTCCAGAGATTATGAGTTACCCGTTACAAGTTCAGAAGATTATATTGTTAATTACCCCGGCCTAAAAGAAATCTAAAAATGACATTTTTAAGACCTGTTTTTCTGCTGCTTTCATTCTTCTTGATCCTTTCCTGTTCTAAAGCCGATAAGCAAAGGAACGCTTATGGTGAAGCGTTAGGCACTACCTATGCGATAAGCTATTATTCCGAAGATATGATTCCGCTGGATAAAGCGCTCGATTCAATTTTTGAGCGGGTTAATCAGTCTATGAGCACCTACATGGAATCTTCTGATATTTCCAGAATCAACAGGGGAGACAGCCTTGTAGAGGTAGATACCCTTTTTCAAAATGTTTTTAAACTGTCTAAAGATGTGTGGCAGCATAGTAACGGATACTTCGATCCTACAGTAGGAGATCTTGTCAATCAATACGGATTTGGTCCTGAATCGGGTCCTAAAGAAATAGATTCAGTGACTATAGATTCCCTCATGCGTTCTGTAGGTTTTCAAAAACTGGAATTAAAAGGTAATAAGCTTGTAAAAGAAACGCCTGAAATTTACCTGGATTTTAATGCTATTGCTAAAGGTTATACCATTGATCTTATAGGTCATTACCTCAATTCAAAAGGTGTTGAAGATTATTTGATTGAATTAGGTGGAGAACTTTTGGCAAAAGGTGTAAACCGAAAAAGAGAGTCTTATTGGACTGTGGGAATAGATGATCCCACACAGGAGGAGGGACAAAGAGAACTGACTGCTACTATAGGATTGCAGGACAAAGCTATGGCCACCTCGGGTAACTATCGTAAACATCGTACAGACTCTGAGACAGGTGCCCAGTACGTGCATACTATTAATCCTCTCACCGGCTTTGCCCAAAAAAGCGATCTTCTTAGTGTTACCGTACTTGCCGAAAATTGTGCTTTAGCAGATGCCTATGCCACTGCTTTTATGGCCATGGGGTTTGACCTTTCAAAAATGGTACTGTCGCAAAACAAAGATTTAGATGCTTTTCTTATCTACGCTACACTTGGTGGAGAAATGAGAGAATACGCTACCCCGGGTTTTAAAGAACTAATGGAAGATCTTTAACGGGTTTTATTTTTTTGCTACGGGAATAATTTCTCCCTTTGCGAGCCGGTATTTATTTACCAGTTGTAAATTCATTTGAGAGGTAAGGTCTACTTCTTCTACCCTAAAGCCAACTTCTCTCAGTTTGTCGAAGTAATCTCGTCCATACACCCTTACATGGTCATATTGCCCGAAGATCTTTGCCCGTTCGGCAGGATCGGTAATCGAATTGTCTTCAAAAGTTTTTTCCCGGTTTAAATCCTGCGGAATCTGAAGAATTGCAGTGCCACCAGGACTTAAGATCCTAAATATTTCCTGCATTGCCTTAGTGTCATCTGGAATATGTTCCAGCACATGGTTACACAGAATGAAATCAAAGCTGTTATCTTCAAACGGAAGGTCGCAGATGTCGGCTTTTACGTCGGCCAAAGGAGAGTTTAGATCTGTGGTAGTATAGTCAAGATTATTTAATTTCCTGAAGCGCTTGTAAAAAGCCTGTTCAGGAGCAAAGTGCAGTACTTCATGCGGGGCAGTAAAGAAAGTGGTGTGTTCTTTTAGGTAAAGCCATAATAGCCGGTGTCGTTCCAGGGAAAGGGTAGAAGGGGAAAGTACATTCTCACGTTGCTGTTCATAGCCATAAGGCAGGAATTTTGAAAAGCTTCGGCCGTCAATGGGATCTGTATAATTACTTCCGCGAAGCGTAAGCAGAAAAACAGGTTTTACCGCATAGCTAAGGCGGATAAGTACAGGCCGGGGAATCCTGTTCAAAAAAAACTTGAAAGCTTTCCCAATCATACCTTAATGTCTCCCCAGTTTTCTCCCGATTTGATGCGGTAGAGCTGCATTTCTGAAACCCCGAATTGCTTTGCCAGTACCCTTATGCGGGTTTTTCGGTTGGGGTCAAGCAGTTTTTTCTTAAGGACTGTGGCCTGGGCATAACTTAGCTTGGAGTAGCATTTTATGGTGCCCAGCTTTCGCTTCAGCTTATTTTCCTTTACCTGCGGATTGTTCTGTTGATGCGCCACCCACTCTTTTTTGGTCACCCAGGCGAGGTTACTCACTTTATTCTCTGTTTTGTTGTAGTTCCTGTGAATTACGTATTCATCTCCTTCCTTTTGCGCTATAAAAAGTTCGGCTACTACACGATGAATATAACAGGCCTGTTTTTTGCCATTTTTGAGAGTTGCAACAAAGGTGAGGAAGCCTTGAGATTTTCCACCTTTCAGGAGATCTCCGTCAGGATTTTTTACATAGCTCACTACTCTCCCGTAATTAGAAACTGCATACCTGAAGCGGTCGTGCCATTTCTCTCTGGAATAGGGGAGCCATTTTTCCTGGCGAAAATTTTTAATCATGGAAGTTGATTGTTTGTGCCCTAAATTCTTCTTCTTCATTACTTTCTATTCCCAGAGCCTCATAAATGTAATGAAAAGTTGATAATAGTTCTGGCTTTCCATCAATTAAAGCTACATCATGTTCAAAGTGGGCACTTGGTTTATTATCTGCAGTGAGAATGGTCCAGCCGTCGCGCAATTGTTTAATTCGGTGTGTACCGGCATTGATCATAGGCTCAATGGCTACTACCATGCCTTCAATGAATTTTTTTCCGCGGCCGCGTTTTCCGTAATTCGGCATCTCTGGATCTTCATGCATTTTAGCTCCCAGGCCATGACCTACCAGCTCTCTTACCACTCCAAAGCCATTCTTTTCGGCGTGTTGTTGAATGGCAAAACCTACATCTCCCACCCGGTTCCCTAACTGGAATTCCCGAATCCCTATGTATAGGGATTCTTTGGTAACATCCAGTAATTTTTGTGTTTCAGGGGTAATTTCTCCTACTCCAAAGGTGTAGGCATGATCTCCGTAAAATCCATTTTTAAAGGCCCCGCAATCAATAGAAATCACATCTCCTTCCTTGAGAGGCTCGTTATTAGGAATACCATGTACCACCTGGGCATTGGGGCTCATACATAAAGAATTGGGGAAATCGTACATTCCAAGAAAACCCGGCTCGGCACCGTGGTCACGAATAAACTCTTCGGCCATTTTATCGAGCTGGAGGGTGGTAACTCCCGGCTTAACTTCAGAAGCCAGCATTCCAAGCGTTTTCGACACGATTAGGGCGCTGTGGCGAATAAGTTCAATTTCTTCTCTGGTTCTTTGTATGATCATAACTTTTTAAAAATACTTAGCAATTTATTCTTTTTTTTGGGCAGCACGGGATCAACTTTAGAAGTCTCTATAAGTTGATGATAGATCTCCCCCCAGGGGGGGAGACCATTAATATTGCGGTCGTCTATAAAAAGATCGGCCAGGATCTTACGACTCATGGCCTTCTCTTCAAATTCCTCTTCCGGATAACTTTTATTGACTGCATAAAAGCTGATGCCTTTGCTCTCGCAAAAGTCTACCGCTTCCTGTAATTTAACTCCGCTTCTATAAGTCCAGAGTATGATTTGATGTCCTTCCTGTTGAAGTTTCTGTAAAGCTTCAAAAGCAAACAAAATGGGTTTGCCTATTTCGGGATAGCGGTTTTCCACCAATGTTCCGTCAAAATCTACAGCTATTGTCAACAATTTGGGCATATGCAAAAATAACAATTTAAATGGCAGCCAAAACTACTCGTAAGAGTGCTTGTATTCCTGCCCCGAAACTATTTTTGCAATATCATCTTCCAGCTCTTCCTGCGGGTATTCTACAAACCTGCCTACTTCTTCACCATCTTTAAAAAAGATAATAGTGGGAACGTAAATAACATCATACTCCTGTTCCATTTCATTAGGGAGGGTTTTGTCTTCCCTTACCGCCATTACCTGCAGCCTGTCTAAATCATAATCGCTAAGCTCCAGTAACTTATAAAATTTCGGAACTTCCCGTTGGCTATCGGCACACCAGGTTCCCATGAACATCATGATGTCGTACTCATTAATATTCTCTTTAATTGTGCTGAGTGCTTCCTCTCCCGGTTTATAGGATTGGTACATTGGGTCAAACCAGGCAGAATAGGGAGCTTGTTGTAAATCTTCAAAATTAATCTCTCCAATTAAGTTCCCTGTTTCTTCCTCCTGTGAAACCGGTTCTGTCGTCTTCTGTTCATTCTCTGTATTTCCGGTATTTCCGCAATTGGATGCCGTGATCAACAGCAATAAATAAAGGAATATCTTCATCTTTAAAATAGTGGTTTTTGCGTCATTAATTCAGGTTGTTCCACGCCCATCAACTTTAAAATTGTAGGTGCAATGTCTCCAAGAATACCATCCTTAACCGCTTTTATATCGTTGTCTACAAGAACAAACGGTACCGGGTTGGTAGTATGTGCTGTATTTGGACTGCCATCTTCATTGATCATGAACTCGCTATTTCCATGATCGGCAATTACAAGTACAGAGTAGTCATTAGCTACGGCAGCATCCACAACTTTTTTGGCACATTCATCAACTGTTTCGCAGGCTTTCACCGCGGCTTCAAAAACTCCTGTATGCCCAACCATATCTGGATTGGCAAAGTTAAGGCAAATGAAGTCGGCCGATTTCTGATTGATTTCAGGCACAATAGCGTCAGTCAGTTCATAAGCACTCATTTCAGGTTGCAGGTCATATGTTGCCACCTTGGGAGAGTTGATCATTATGCGGCGTTCTTTGTGAAAAGGGTTTTCCCTTCCGCCAGAAAAGAAGAAAGTAACATGTGGGTACTTTTCTGTCTCGGCAATTCTTATTTGTGACTTTCCGGCGTGTTCAAGGACTTCACCAAGCGTAGCTTTGATATCTTCTTTGCTGAAAACAACATGAACATTTTTAAATGTCTCATCGTAACGGGTGATGGTTACAAAATACAGTGGCAAAGCCTTCATTTCCTGCTCCGGAAAATCCTGCTGAGTAAGAGCTGCTGTAAGTTGTCTTCCGCGGTCGGTTCTAAAGTTGAAGAAGATCACTACATCTTCTTCTGAAACCTTAGCCACAGGATTGCCCTGGCTATCGGTCATCACAATTGGCTTAATGAATTCGTCGGTAACGCCTTCATCATAGCTTTTCTGAATAGCGTCTACAGCGTTTTGACAGGGTTCTCCTTTGCCATTCACTATAAGATCATAGGCCAATTTTGTTCGCTCCCAGCGTTTATCGCGATCCATGGCATAATATCTGCCAATAACCGAAGCCAGTTTGCCATTGGTTTTATTTAAATGATCTTCCAGGTCTTCAATAAAACCTTTTCCCGAATTGGGATCTACATCACGACCATCAGTAAAAGCGTGCACATATTTTTGGGAGATGCCAAATTCTTCAGCAGCGGTGAGTAATCCTTTAAGGTGATTAATGTGAGAATGCACACCGCCATCACTTACAAGGCCCATAAAATGTATGGCTTTATTATGAGTTTTGGCGTAGTTGAAAGCCTGTTCCAAAACCGGCTCTTTTCCAAGCGAATTATTCTGTACCGCCAGGTTGATCTTTGCCAGGTCCTGGTAAACTATTCGTCCGGCACCAAGGTTCATATGGCCAACCTCGCTGTTGCCCATTTGTCCTTCAGGTAAGCCAACGTTCATTCCGTCTGTGCGTAACTTGCTGTGAGGGTATTTGTTATAAAGGGAATCAATAAAAGGTGTATTTGCCTTATCAACGGCCGAAGTGTTGGGGTCATTGCTGATCCCCCAGCCGTCCAGGATCATCAATATTACTTTTTTATTCATCGAATTAGGGTATTTTCACAAAGATACGAAATATGCATAGTAAGGAAAGCTGCAGGAGACTTATAATTCATCTGAATAGCAGAAACAGTATGTAAACTTATTTTTAACAGTTAAAGATCCATTTTACACAATAATTTTATCATTTTGCAGTTCTTAATCACAGAAGGTGGTGAATGTTAAAATGCTCATTATTACTGAATTGATTAGCTATTTTTCCTTTTTGGTATGACCTTTGGACTATAATAGGCAACTAACTATTTAACAAAAAGATATGATAAACAAAATAACTGTATTTGCTCTTCTTCTTACAATAAGTGCCTCCTTTGCCTTTACCACCTATTCCTCAAATTCTGAAATAGTTTTTGCTGAAAAAACTTCCGAAAAAGAAGTTATCGAAGTAAAAACCGAATTAACCGCCGAAGAAAAAATTAATCTCCTTTACGAAGAATTCGCTGCTGTGAATGCCCAGATGCCTTCAAAGGTTTCTTTTACCTATGCAATTACCGGGTATAACAAACTTGAAAACGAAGAAAAGATTGAAAACAGACTGTTGAGTATCGTCGACTTTAGTCTTCCTTCAACCGAAAAAAGATTGTGGATCCTTGATATGGAAACCAACGAGATCATTTACCATACTTATGTTTCTCACGGAAAGAACACCGGAGGAAACATGGCAACTGAATTCTCCAACACACCAAACTCTCTGCAGAGCTCCCTCGGATTCTATGTTACTGCGGAAACTTACTACGGAAAAAACGGACTTTCGCTTTTCATCGACGGTATGGAAAAAGAATTTAACTCAAATGCCCGTGACCGATATGTAGTGATCCACGGTGCAGATTATGCACAGGAATCGTCTATCAAAAGGCTCGGCAGATTAGGCCGTAGCTACGGATGTCCTGCTGTACCTACCGAAATCTCAAAAGAGATCATCAATAAGATCAAAGGTGGATCGGCCTTATTTATTTACCACACGAATAAGGATTATATCTCTAACTCAACTTATTTGAATTCTCAATCGGTTTAAAAAGCTATTCTCCGGTTAATTTCGTGTAAATCTTTTCATCGAGATCATAGACGTCATTCAAAATAACAGTCTCATTTCCGGCCCGCCAGGCAGTCCAGTAAAAATGATGGACCTGGATGGGCCGGTCGACTTTTACAGTAGTTGTTTCTCCAGTCTCAATAATCTCCTTGATCCTCTCTTTTTGCCAGTCATCCTGATTCTCTACCACGTAAGCAGCCAAATCAACAGCATCTTCTACTCTCACACACCCCGAACTCTCTGCTCGCTGGGTTTGACTAAACAGGTTTTTTGCAGGGGTATCGTGTAAATAGATAAGATATTTATTCGGGTACATGATCTTTACCCGTCCCAGCGGATTCGCAGGCCCGGCCCTTTGGGTAATGTTGTAGTTTAGCGCTTCATCGCTGCTCCAGTCCACGCTTGATGGGTCAACACGTTCGCCGCTACGGGTGGTAATGGTCATGTTGTTATTGCTAAGATAAGAGCGGTTTGCTGCCATTTTTGGAAGTACATCCTGCGACTTGATCGTTGGTGGAACCGTCCATGTAGGATTGATCACCAGGTGATCTATAGTGTCCGAAAAAATAGGGGTGGGGCGTTCTTTAGCTCCGGCGATCACGTTGTGTTTCCTTACGGTGTCGCCATCTTTGATTACTGCCAGTTTAAAATTGGGAATATTGATCAAAATGTAATGCTCACCCAAATCTCTCGGGTACCAGCGCCATCTCTCTAGATTTGCCAGTATTTGATTGTAAACTTCTTTTGGCCCTTTATTCAATTCATCAATGGTGGCATCTCCTATAATTCCGTCGGTTTGAATACTTTTTTTCTGCTGAAATTTTCTCACTGCATCTACCAAAGCTTCAGAATAAGTTTGCCCAACGCCTGAAGTATCTGCTTTAAAGACCCCAAGCTCCTGAAGCCTTTGTGCAATAGCAGGAATTCGGGGATCTGTCTGCCCCGGTTCAATAATTTCTCCCCGTGAGATCTTATTTATTGCAGTTTCCTGGGTCTTTTGTTCCTTATAATCAGCAAGGCTTTTTTTGAGCCCCTGGTAAACCGGGTGAGAAGGCTTTAGGTCTTCCAGGATAGAAGTTACTTCGTTCTGTTCAACTCCTTCTTTTAGTAGTTTCCCAAAATCTTTTTCTTTCCGGCTAATTCCCCAGAACTCGTGCAGCTCTTCGGGATTCAGTTTTCCGTAGTATAGGTGGCGGGCGTAGGTGAGAAAAGCATCCGAAAGCAGCAGGTCAAGGCGTGCGGCCTGTTGTGAACTCAGGTCGGCAGTTGATAAAAGAGAGTCAATCTCTTTTCCGTGGTAATCTTTAAAATTAAGGCCTTCTTCATTGGCTCCCTGCAGGCTGTTATACAGGGAATGAATGGTTTCTCCATCGCGCCAAAGAGATTTGTAATCCCTCCCGCTGTATACCTCTTCTAAAAGTCCCCCCTCAAAAATGTCATTTTTGGAAGATATTTCTGTCTTGATCCCATCTGGTGAGGCTTCTGCAATTTTTTCTGAAGCCTTGTCAGACGAAGCCCTGTCTGCCGGATTGTTTTTGTCGCCGGTACAGGCACCAAGGCTTAAAAATAAGATCGATAAGGGTAGTAAAAAGCTCTTTTTCATAATTCAGTAGGTGTTTTGTACATCACGATATGCATGCACACGTTTGGGATCATAAAGGCAGGGCCTGTAGTTGAATATCCATACTTTTTATAGAATTCCACGGCAGTTTCGCGCGCATTGAACCACAGTAAAGTATTCGGATTTCTACTTTTTAAGACCTCTTCCCCTTTATGAAGCAATTTTTCTCCCAGTTTCTGGTTGCGGTGAGAAGGCAGTACGGCCATTCCTCTAAGCTGGTACTGTATTGGGGTTTCAAAAATGGCATTTTTACGGGCTGCAAAAGTGGCCACAGCCACTACTTGTTCTTCCTCAAAAAACCCCAGGTGAATGGTGTCTTCTTCGAGATCGCCCTCAAAAAAGCACTCTTTTAAAGGTCGGCCGGGGCGTAGTACTTCCTGGCGGACCTTATAAGTTTCTTCGGCTGATATTTGGCGGATCATTTATCCTTCGGTGGCCTGTACCTCCCGGTACTCCTCATGCCTTTCAAATTGTTTTGCGGCATAAGCGCAAAGAGGATCTATCTTGATTTCTTTTTTCTTGGCGAAGCTAACACTGTGCTTTACAAGGCTACTGGCCAGGCCTTCGCCGGTATATTTTGGATCGGTTTCGGTATGATCAATGGTCATGACGTTGTTGTCTTTCAGGGTATAGGTGAGTTCAGCAACTATTTCGCCGTCATCTTCAATGTAGAACATCCCTTTTCCGTCTGTTTCTTTATGCTGAATATCTTTGTTCATTTTATCTTTTTTGAATTATTTCGTCTACAATTCCGTAGCCTACAGATTCTGATGCATCCATCCAGTAGTCACGGTTGAAGTCTTTATAAATGCGTTCATAAGGCTGCCCACAATTGTCGGCAAGAATTTGAGCGCTTTGTTCTTTGATCTTTAATATTTCGGCGGCCTGAATTTCGATATTGGAAGCCTGTCCCTGCGCACCTCCGCTTGGCTGGTGGATCATCACCTTGGCGTGCGGCTGAATGAATCTTCGTCCTTTAGCCCCGGCCGAAAGTAGGATTGATGCCATAGATGCGGCCAGGCCGGTACAAATGGTAGATACCGGGCTGTTGAGGCTCAGCATCGTATCATAGATTGCAAAGCCCGAGGTAACATATCCTCCCGGACTGCTTATATAGAATTGAATTTCATCATCTCCCGTGGCATCCAGGTACATCATTCTTTCAATAACATGTTTTGCAGTTTTCTCGTTTACTGTGCCCCAAAGAAAAATTTTGCGTTCGTTTAGTAGGGACTGTTCGATGCGGTCCTGAATTTTTCCGGGTTTATCTGTGTCTTTCATTGTATTTTTTAAATGATTGGTAGCTAAAAATATGACTATTTTTGCAGAAAAGATGGGGATGAACCTTGCATTTAACAAGATTTTAAAGGAAGAAATTCCGCATATCCTGCCTATGGTACAGGAGTTAATGGGGCAGCAATTTTCAAACGAGATCCTTATCCAAAGGTTTTCTGAAATGTTTGATCAAAATTACGAATGTTTTAAGATCACACATGATGAGCAAACGGTGGGAGTATTTGGCTTGTGGTTTATGACGCGGCACTATGCGGGGCGCTCTTGTGAACCCGACCATATCTTTATAAAGGAGGAATACCGAAGCAAAGGCGTGGGGAAGAATTTATTTGAATTTATCTATAAATATGCGGCCGAAAAAGGCTGTGAAACTTCAGAATTAAATAGTTACGTTCAAAACTACCGAAGCCATAAGTTTTATCTCAATGAAGGTTATGAAATCAAAGGGTATCACTTTTTAAAAAAGCTGTAAATTTTTCTTGAGCAATAAAAACTTTCGATATATATTTGCAGAGCAATATCAACGCGGGAGTAGCTCTCCCGATAGCTTTCTGAAGGTAGAGCGTTAGCCTTCTCCAGTAAAATAAAAACTACCAATGCGGGAGTAGCTCAGTTGGTAGAGCGTCAGCCTTCCAAGCTGAATGTCGCCGGTTCGAACCCGGTCTCCCGCTCAAAGCCTCGTCGAAAGACGGGGCTTTTCTTTTGCTGCGGCACAGATTACAAATCCGCGCCAACTTCCGAAGCTTCGGAAATTCCCTCGTTAGGTTACGAATGAACGCCGTTGGGGCAGACCTTCAAGGTTTTCAAAACCTTGAAGGTCTCATCTAAAGGGTTTAGTCTAATTCTTCAACAGACTTCCCTTATTTACGAATCCCGGAAATGATAGATAGATTGATTAAAAATAAAATTCGTTTAATTTTAAACCTTTTTTTGAATGATCCATGAAAATAAAAAAAATCTAGCCGGCGTTCCTTTTGAAAATGTGCTTTCCTGCTTTCTTTCTGCTTTTGAAGGTTATTTTATAAAACTGCCCGAAGACCCTAACTACTGGTGGGAGCGATTCACCATTGCCCGTGTAAACTGGGAGCTCTCCTTTGGAATGTTTGATGAAGATGAGCTGGTGGGCTATATTATAAATTGTGTGGATCAACACCGGGAGTCACTTACAGCATATAACACCGGCACAGGAGTGCTACCTGATTACCGCGGAAGGGCAATCGTGGATCAACTTTATGAACACGCTATTCCAGTTTTAAAGGCTCACGGAGTCGAAAAATGTCTGCTGGAAGTGATCTGTGAGAATGAAAGGGCTTTAAAAGTGTATAACCGCATAGGCTTCGAGATTACCCGCCAACTCCGTAGCTTTACCGGATCTTTTCCTGAAACTTCTTCGGAAATTACCCTTCAAAAATGTCATTTTTCGCAGGTAATTCAGAGTGGGCTTTATAAGGAAGCACTTTATTCCTGGGACAATTCAGCCAAAGCTGTAGAATTGATGCAAAACCGGGTTCAAACCTGGTGTTTAGGAGATCCTGACTCTCCTGAAGCTTACCTGGTGATCGATAATGCCGGGAATATCATTCAATTATTCTCAAAAAGCGATAATTACCCCGGGCTTCTGAATGCTGCAGGCCCGTTAGCAAAAGAAGTTAAGCTGAAAAATGTAAGTGCCGGAAGAGAGAGCCAGATAAATACCCTTCAAAAATGCCATTTTTCGAATCCCGTAAACCAGTACGAGATGGAGATGGAAATCTCTTCCTTCTGAGTTAAGGTTGGGACTTCAGGATTTTTTTTAACTTCAACAGTAACACCTTTTAATTATAACCTTACAATTGATGCAGACTGCTTATCCTCCAAATATATTACCCAGTGATGGGGAAAGTTATTACTTCGGAAAAATACTGAACAACAGTGAAGAGCAGCGTTTTTTCAATAATTTGCTGGATGAGGTGGCGTGGCAGCATGATGAGGTCATGATCTTTGGGAAGAAAATTGTTACCGCCCGAAAGACAGCCTGGTATGGCGACCGTGAATTTGAATACACCTATTCAAAAATGACAAAAAAAGCAAAGCTTTGGATCCCGGAGTTATTAGAATTACGAAAAAGGGTAGAGGAGGAGACGGGCCTGGAGTTCAATTCGTGCCTGCTCAATCTCTACCACAGCGGGGAAGAGGGAATGTCATGGCACAGTGATGCAGAAGCAGAATTGGGAAAGCAGCCGGCAATAGCTTCTGTAAGCCTTGGTGCTGAACGTCGGTTTGTTTTTAAGCACAAAGCTTCAGCCGAAAAAATAGAACTTCAGCTTGAACCGGGAAGCCTACTGCTTATGGCCGGGGATACTCAGAAAAACTGGTTGCACAGCCTTCCGAAGTCAAAAAGAATTAAGGAGCCAAGGATCAATCTGACTTTCAGAAATATTAAAAAATCGAAAATCCGGTGAGGGTAGTGAGGCGTTCGAGGGAGGCCATTCCCAACGCCGAATTGCCTTTGGGGTTCAAAGGCGGACTCCATACGGCCACTGCAAACCTGTCGGGGTGAACAGCAACTATGCCACCGCCCACGCCACTTTTTCCCGGTAGGCCCACTTCAAAACTAAATTCACCGGCTTCATCGTAAAATCCGCAGGTTTGCATGAGCGCATTCACGCGTTTTACCTGGCGGCCGGTGAGAAACTCTCTTTCAGAACCTATAGTTGTACCGTTATTTGCGAAAATAATAAAAGCATTAGCCAGCTCCTGGCAAGACATGGCGATAGAACACTGGTGAAAATAGAAATCGAGCACGTCTTCTACATCGTTCTCAATATTCCCAAAAGATTTTAGGTAGTTAACCATGGCGTAATTGCGGTAACCTTTAGATTGCTCGGAGGCGGCAACCACGGGATCAAAATCAATTTCGGGGTTTCCGGTTATTTCATGAAGAAAGGTGAGGAGTGCAGCCTTGGCATTGCTAAAGGAAGATACCAGTACATCGGCTACTACAAGCGCTCCCGCGTTTATAAAAGGATTCCGGGGAATACCCGAATCGTTCTCGAGCTGCGAAAGAGAATTGAAGGGGTCTCCCGAGGGTTCAACGCCCACCCGGTTCCACAACTTATCTCCCATGACTTTCATGGCAAGGGAGAGGGTGAAAACCTTGGAAATTGACTGGATAGAAAAGCGTTCCTGGCTGTCGCCAAAGCAATAGTTACTTCCGTCAAGATCATAAAGATGCATGCCAAATTTGTTCGACGGCACCTTGGCCAGCTCGGGGATGTAAGATGCCACTTTGCCCGACCGTGGCTGGTCTATAAATTCCTGGTTGATCTGGTTGAGGATCTTTTGGTAATCTACGTTAGTTGAGGTCATTCAGCACGGTTTCCGGTTCTACTTCAAAGGGCTCTTTATCGGCTTCAAAAATTCGGGCGGTAAGTGTTCCTTTCAGCTTAATTTCTTTTCCTTTTACTTCCAGCCAGCTCCCTTCGCGAAGGCCTATTACCGGTGGTGTATTGTGACGGTGAAATTCCATGATACGTGTTTCGCGGGTTTCACCTTTGTGGGTTGATTTAGGATCGGGATCCAGGTAGTGCGGATTGATATTGAAAGGCACCAGCCCAAGGGTATTAAAGGAGGGCGGGTACACAATAGGCATATCATTGGTGGTTTTCATCGTGAGCCCGGCAATATTAGTCCCGGCACTGGTACCCAGGTAAGGTTTCCCCTGGTTTACAGCTTCCTTAAGCACCGCAAGCAAATCGTGCCTGTAGAGCTGTTGTACAAGGAGAAAGGTATTTCCTCCACCGGTAAAAAATCCGTCAGCCTCTTTCACAGCTTCATGTGGAGAATCAAATTCATGGATCCCTTTAATCTCAAGGCCTGCTTTTTCAAAAGCTTTTTGTGCAGTTGCAGTGTAATCTTCATGAGAGATTCCGCCGGGGCGGGCATAGGGAATAAACAGGATGTTGCTGCAGTCTCTAAAATGGCTTTTTAGGAGGGGCAGTAAATATTCAAGATATTCCTGGCTGTGCAGGGTAGAAGTACTGGCAAGAATAAGATTTTTCATGCGGCTTGTTTAGTAATTGATGTAAAATTAAAAAATATGACACAGGGAGATTCTAAAATTTGGCCAATTCTGTAGAGAAAGCAGATTAAGAGGGCAAATAATATGGCTTGAACAAGGCTTCAGAGGCTAATGAATATATATTTCTGCTGAAGGATATTTAACGAAAGTTTAGTCGGGAATTAAATTTTTATAAAGAATAGATTTTGTTTCTTTAAGAAAATCAGCATTATGAAACCCTTATTATCCTGTATTGTTTTCTTTATTTCCTTCACAGTTTTGTCTCAGGACAGAGTGCAGATCAATGGTAGTGTTACCCCGCCGGTAGGGGAGACTTCCGAAGGTATTACTGTTGTTAACCGCACGGCTAAAAGTGCTACTGTGGTAAATGATCAGGGGAATTTTACCATAAGGGTGGTGGCCGGAGATACATTGCAGTTCTCGGCACTTCAATTTCAGGATTTTTCAGTAGTGGTAGATGAAGGCGTTGTAGAAAACCGGCAGCTCAACGTTTTTATTTCTGAAGCAGTAACCGAACTACCGGAAGTTGTAGTGAGCCCGTATGACCTTTCAGGAAACGTAGAGGTAGATGTAAAGATTATTCCTGTGGTATCAACCGATCTTCCTACAAAATCGGCCGCAGAAATTAATCCGTATAACCACACTTTTAGACCCGATTCACTGGTTTCTCCTTCCAATGCAGCTATGCGTAGCGGGATGATTTACAGCGGGATGAATTTTGCCAACATCTTCAGGAATATTTTCACCTCTCGTGATGTCACAACAACGGTGGGCGGTGATGATGACCTTGACGAGCAAATTCTTCAACTTCATGATGATGAATTTTTCCAGGATCAGCTTAATGTCCCGGAAGAGGATATATCAGATTTCATTTATTTTGCTGCAGATAATGGCCTTACGGAAGAAATGCTGAAACCAAAGAATGAGATGTTGCTAATTGAGTTTCTAGTAGCGCAAAGCCAGAAATACAAACAGCAGAAGGCGAATGCTCCTGTGGAAGATTAAATGCATGGATTTAAAAAATATTGTCTGAATTTGACATTTTTGACAGGTATAACATTCTTTATTTCTGCACTTTTTGCATTTCGATGTAATTATGCCTGAATTGTGGCGTTATTTACAATATGAAGTACGTATTAATTTTCGTCTTGCTTTTTACCTCATTTACTGCTGTCTCTCAAACTATGGGTGAAGTTGAAATACAGGGGAGCATAAAAGTCCCTGCCGATGCTGAGGCGGAAGGAATTACTATCTACAATAAAACTACCGGAAAAGGTAGTGTATCTACAAAAGGTGGACATTTTACTATTAATGCGAGTTTGAACGATTCCCTCTATTTTTCGGCTGTACAATACCGGGATCTTCTGGTTGTAATTGACAAAAACGTTTTAAAAACCGGGGTATTACAGGTAGAGATCACAGAAGATATCAATGAACTTGCAGAAGTAGTGATAAAGCCTCATAACCTCACCGGAAATCTTGCAGCAGACCTTAAGAACATCCCCGTTTTAGAACTTGAACTGCCTACATGGTCTGCCGCGGAAATCATGGGCATGGATTACTCGTTTTCACCCGATGCCCAGACAGGTGTTACAAATCCGGGAATGTCGGCAAATATGGAATATGGTTTTCAGCCAATAAAGATCATTGGCGGCCTTGTAGATCTTGTAGCTCCGGCTCCAAAAAACAGGTCTCAGGAAATACGAAGAGCAAGGGCAGGTTATGACCTGCTTGAGCGGGAGTTACTGAACCGGTATGACCATGAATTTTTTCAGGAGGTCTTAAAGATCGATAAGGAAGAGATTCTGGCTTTTATTGCCTATCTGCACAAGAAAGGAGTATCACACGCACTTTTAGAAAAAGAAAACGAGCTACAGCTTTTAGACCTTATGGTGCTGCAAAGCACAGAATTTATGAAGCGGTAAAGAAGGTTATGGCTAAAAACCATGTTCTATCTCCGCATGAAAAATATAGGTTCTAAATTAAACTGAACTTCTTTAAAAGACGATAAGCTCTTGCTAACTTCAGTAGCTTTCAGAATTTAAAGTCTTAACTTTCTGATTATATTACCTCCACACAATTATTTCTTTTAATAGTAGTCCAGTATATCTGGAAGACCTTCAGCAGGTTTCAAAAAGGGTATTTTTGAGTGGCTATTACTTAATAATTGCTGAAGATATAAAGAGTATTTCCCTGAGCCTCTCTTATAGATGAATATGAACCACAGACTTATTAGAATTTTTATTTCCAGTCTCGAATAAAATTTTAATTTTATTTAAGGTAATCGATTGCATAAAGTTTTTTTGTACATCCCCAATTCTTGTGTTCTTCCGGGACTTGAAATCGCTTTAATCCAGGTAATCTCTTGCTTTTTTTAACACTGCTTTTACAACTCTATTAAATTTCTATTAATTTTATTTATATAAAAATTGCTTTTATTGATTCTTTTCTCTAGGTTTGTGTAATCGATTACATTGTTAAAAAGAGCTTATAAATCTGTTTTAATTATCAAATATTAAAATATTTAGGAAGCTTATTAACTAATTGATAAAAACCCCAGTTTTTTGATGTTGTTTTTTCTCAAATGGCTGGTAATTTTCAAAAGAAATAACGAAAACGATTTAGTTGGAGTTTCTTTTGAATGACGGATAGCTTAAACCAGAACTATTAAACGATTAACCAATTTTAGTCCAGAATTATGAGTATGAAATTATTTAGTCTTTTCTCTAAGGAGTTTCTTTTGGTCTGCGGGTTTCTCCTGCTACTGGGAGTGGATGCGCAGTCTCAGAATACGACCACTGTGAATGGTATTGTAGTTGACGCAACAACTCAGGAACCTCTTCCTGGTGTCAATATTCTTGAAAAAGGAACTTCTAACGGAACTATGACAAATTTTGATGGAGAGTTTTCTATTACAGTTTCGAGCCCTAATGCTGTTTTAATATTCAGTTACGTGGGGTTTGCGCCTCTCGAAGTTAAAGTAGACGGAAGAACTACAATTGATGCGGCACTTGAGTTGGATCAAAATGCTCTAGATGAAGTTGTAGTTGTAGGTTATGGTACATCTAGAAGATCAGATTTAACAGGGTCGGTAGCGTCTATTTCCGGAGAAAAGCTAGACGAACAGGCCAGAGCTAGTGTGGCTGAAACCCTTACTGGGAGACTTCCCGGGGTACAGGTGCTCGCTACCGAAGGTTCGCCAGATGCCGAAATTAATATTCGAATACGAGGTAATGGTTCATTAACACAGGATAGTTCTCCTTTAATTATTGTAGATGGATTTCCTGTGGCCAGTATGTCTGATATCAGTCCGACCGATATTTCCAGTATTTCGGTCTTAAAAGATGCATCATCTACAGCTATCTATGGGTCCAGAGGGGCTAACGGAGTTATTATCATAACTACCAAAGATGGGGTTAGCGGGAAGATCAATGTAAGTGTAAATGCTTTTCATGGTTTTCAAAAAATTGCTAATACCATCGATGTTTTGAGTCCCGAAGACTTCGTCAAGTGGCAATATGAATATGCATTACTTGATGATCCAGAGAACCTCGACTCCTATGAACAACTTTTTGGACTTTGGCAGGATTACGACCTATATGTCGGCCAGGAAGGAAATAACTGGCAAAAACAAGTCTATGGTAATATGGGTGAAGTTCAAAGTCATGATATTTCTATAAGAGGTGGATCTGAGAAAGCCAACTACAGCTTTAATTATGCTCATTATGATGTAAGTACTATAATGTTAGGTTCAGCTTACACAAGAGATAACCTGTCACTGGCACTTAAGAGCCAGGCAGGTGAAAAGGTAGATTTGTCTTTTACAGTAAGGTATTCAGATACTGAGATTGATGGTGGAGGAACCAATGAGCAAAATGAAGTTTCTTCTGCAGATTCAAGGCTTAAATATAGTGTTCAATATTCCCCAATACCTATTTCTGGTCTTACCACAACGAACACCGATGAGGCCTTGACAGGATATTTGGTTAATCCTTTTGTAGCTACTGCCGATAACCAGAGACAGCAACTGAGAAGAAATTATAATATGCTTGGAAGTTTTGGATGGAATATTATGGATAATCTAAGATTTCAATCGGATTTTGGTCTTGATTATCGTATTGAGCAAGACTACCGCTATTATGGTAGGTCTACTTATTATGCAAGAAATAAACCTTCTGCAAGCAATCAGGGATTGCCATCTTTAGTCTATAGTGATCGAAAACGTGAAAGCTTTAGAAATGCCAATACCATTAATTATGACTTCAACAAACATCTTGGAGAAGATCACAATCTCAAATTATTGGTAGGGCAGGAGATGATCCTAACTAAGGATAATGAAGAAACGGCTGAAATTCAGGGATTTCCTAAAGATTTTGATTTTGAGACAACAAGAAAATTAACTACGCAGGGTATCCCGCAAAGTGTGGACAATTTTTACCGGCCTGATGACAAGCTTTTGTCCTTCTTTGGTCGTGTAAATTATGACTTCAGAAGTAAATATTTACTTACTGCAACTTTCCGGGCTGACGGGTCAAGTAAATTTTTGGGTGATAATCGATGGGGATATTTTCCATCTGCCGCAGTAGCCTGGAAATTGAATGAAGAAGACTTTCTTCAAGACGTAGAATGGCTGGATGCTCTAAAGTTAAGATTAAGTTATGGGGAGGCAGGGAATAACAATATTCCCGCTGGTCAAACGGTACAAAGCTTCCAGTCAAAAACCACAACTTATATTAATGGCATCCCCACATATTGGGCGGCTTCAAATGCCCTGGCTAATCCTGATTTGAAATGGGAGACTACTGTAACACAGAATGCAGGTATTGATTTCGAAATTATGAGGGGACTACTACAAGGTAGTTTTGAGACCTATAAAAATGTGACAACAGATCTATTGCTTGCTTTTAGGACACCGGGTTCAGGATATGAATTTCAATACCGTAACCTTGGGGAGATTCAGAATACCGGAATCGAGGGGGCTTTAAATTTTTATCCGCTGGCAGAGGAGAATTATGGGTTGAGTTTTGGCTTAAATATGTCGGCCAATAAGAACAAGATTAACTCCTTGGGTACTTTAGAAGATTACCAGGACTATTCGGGGTGGGCTTCTTCAGAGATTTCTAACGGGGATTATGCTGTTTGGGTAGGACATCCGGTTGGAGCCATGTATGGTTTTAAGAATGATGGTCGCTACGAAGTGTCAGATTTTAATTATGACCCTGAATTGAATTCTTACACTCTAAAATCTGATGTAGTAGATGCTACAGATATTGTGGGGGAGATAATGCCGGGATCTTTAAAACTAAAAGATATAAATGGAGATGGGGTAGTGAATATTGAAGATAACTCTATAATTGGAGATGCAAATCCCGATTTCACAGGAGGGTTTGTCATAGATGCTTATGCTTACGGATTTGATTTTTCTGCAGCTTTTAACTTTAGCGTAGGAAATGATGTATATAATGCTAATAAAATACAGTTTACAACTGCTAGTGAAAGTGGTCAATACAGAAATCTAAGTACTGTAATGGCAGATGGTAACAGGTGGACGAACCTTAATCCTGAAACGGGACAGCTCATATCCGATCCTGAAGAACTGGCAGCTGCCAATGCTAACACTACTATGTGGTCGCCTTACATGCGTAATTATGTATTTAGTGATTGGGCAGTGGAAGATGGTTCATTTCTGAGATTGAATACACTTACATTAGGTTACACCTTGCCAGAGTCTCTTGTAGCAAAAGCTAATTTGACCAAATTAAGAGTGTATGCAACTGCAAATAATGTGTTTATTCTTACCAACTATTCTGGTCTTGATCCTGAGGTTTCTACCAGAAGAAAAACGCCACTTACACCAGGGGTAGATCATTCTCCATTTCCAAGAAGTAGACAAGTTGTATTTGGTGTAAACCTTAATTTTTAAAAAAAAATTACTTGAAAATGAAAAACTTATTTAAAATCTTTTCGGTATTGCTTCTAATAATCGTTGTAGTTTCTTGCGAGGATGATTTTCTAGATGAAGACTTCTTGGAAGCGCCTGCAAATTCAACACTTGATAAATCGACTATTTTTTCTACACTTGATTTAGCGAAGGGAGCTGTGGATGGCATTCTTGAACCCATGGGACAGACTAACTCCTATAGGGGAAGATGGATCCCTTACTACGGGTTTAATACTGATGTTGAGTATAACTACAGTTCTGGCAGTGAAGGTTCGGATGCCGATTTGTTGTATTATGATGCCAAGCCCAGCAATTCCAGAATGAATACAGACAATAATGTCTGGGCTATGATGTATCAGGGGATTGAGAGGGCAAACATAGCTATAGAAAACCTTCGTCTCTTTGGAAATCCTGAACCCGGGAACGCCTTTGGTCAACTTTTAGGAGCGGCACTAACATATAGAGCAATCTATTATGCAGATCTTATGAAAACCTGGGGGGATGTTCCTGCTCGTTTTGAGCCAATTTCTTCAGAGACGCTATACTTACCAAAAACCAGTCGCGATACCATATACAAGAAACTTATTGCAGATCTTGGTGAAGCAGCTACTTTAGTTGCATGGCCAAATGAAAATGCTACAACCTCTTCCGTAGAACGTATAAATAAGGCTTTTGTAAAAGGATTCAGGGCTCGTCTTGCTTTGGTAGCTGCCGGATATCAACAATATCCTGATGGGGTGAGAAGAAGCAATGATCCAGATCTCTCTGTTGAGAAAATGTATCGTCTGGCTCTTGAAGAAGCCCGTGCTGTTATAAACAGTGGAAGGGCACATCTTGAACCATCTTTTGAAGGCTTCTGGAGGAAGTACAATAGTGAAGACACCAATGCGGGTGGAGAATCTCTTTGGGAAATACCTTTCGCCGATGGTCGTGGCAGGGTGTTATTTTCATTTGCTGTGCCTCACAACACTGTAGACCAATTTACAGAGCAACCGCGAGGTGGTAATGCCGGGCCTACGCCAACAATATATTATGATTTTGATGAAGGCGATACTCGTAGAGATGTTTCCGCTGTACCCTTTGAGTGGGGTGCTGCAGTAGATGGTATTGCGCAACAGGAACTCACTGGGATTAACAGGTGGTACTTCGGAAAATATCGATATGAATGGATGGATCGTAAGGTAACTTCCACAAATGATGACGGGGTAAATCTTATTTACATGAGATATGCTGAAGTTCTTTTAACTGCTGCTGAAGCGGCTAATGAACTGGAAGGCCCGGGAGCGGCAGCGCCATATCTTAAGGAAATTCGACGCAGGGCTTTCCCTACTGAACTTCATGCAGAAAAGGTAGATGCTTATGTAGATGCTCTTGGTTCTAAAGAAGAGATGTTTAATGCCATTGTAGAAGAGTACAAGTACGAATTTACAGGAGAAATGGATCGAAAAATGGATCTGATCCGCTGGAACCTTTTGGGGGAGAAACTGGACGAAGAAAAGCAGGAATTAGAGAATCTTGAAAATAGAACTGGAGATTATGCAAATGTACCTTCCACCCTTTATTATAAATATGAGGATGATGGATATACACTAGATATCTACGGGTTAAATAGAGGGGAAACCGGAAACCCGGGACCAGAATATTCTGCATATTCATGGGACCAGCCCCTGGATGAAATAATTAACTCGTTGAACAAGCCGGGAGTTGATCCAGATAACAGACAATTTTGGCCAATATGGCAGGTCTTTATAGATGCGAGTAACGGTCAATTGGTGAACGATTACGGGTACTAGAACCCAATAAACAGAATCAATTTATAAATTATGAAAGTAAAAGATATCTTTAAAAGTCTACTAATGGCTATCCTGGTTGCAGTTACTATTACGGCATGTGATTATGATAAAGAGCTAATCGAAGAGCTTCCGGTAAGCCGGGAATTTGCGCCAGTGAATTTAAAAGCCTTCGTAAGGAATCAGTTAAATGTAGAGTTGAACTGGACTGTGAACGAAGATGCAAATAGTTATATAGTGGAGTTTTCCAATGATTCATTACAATTCAACAATATTGTCAAAACAGTTGAGGTGAATCCAGATGAATTACCGGTTCTGATACCTTTAGAAAGTGAAAAGCTTTATTCTATTAGAGTTAAAGCAATAAGCGAAAGGGGCATCGATGATTCCTCCTGGGCTACTACCACGGTACGAACTTTAACCGAACAAATTTTTATAGAAGTTCAGCCCGGGGATATTGTGGCTAAAGAGGCTACATTAAGATGGACTCCGGGAAGTGAGGTTACCGAAATTAAACTCAATCCCGGGGATATCACCCATACCATTACAGCAGAGGAAATGAATCAGGGGGTGGCCACGATTACAGGCCTTACTTCAGAAACAGAATATACTGCAACTTTACTCAATGGGGAGAAAATAAGAGGGATTAGAATATTTACCACAGGAATTGACATTGGAGATGGAATATTGGTTACTCCTGAAGACGATCTTTTGCAAATGATCGCCGATGCAGAAGAAGGTGCCATACTGGTACTTGAACCCGGTGATTACACTGAACAAACCGGAACTGTTACTCTTGATAAATCTATTACCATTAGAGGCTTGAGAAGTTTTGACAAGCCTTTGCTTACTTTGAATTTTGAAATTGTTGGAGGTGCTACAGATGTTGCCTTAATAGATCTTGAATTAAATGGGGGTGAAGGTGCAGCATTACTATCAGATGCAATAAGATATACAGGTGCCGGAAATTTCAATTCCTTATTCATTAGTGGAAGTAATATACATGATTATGGCCGCTCGTTTATTGCTGGAAATGAAACTGGTGCGATTTTACAAACGCTTACTGTGGAAAACAGTATTGTTTACAACATTTTAACTGCAGGTGGGGATTTTATAGATTTTAGAAGTTCAGATGTTCTGAATGTCCACATTAATGCAAGTACTTTTTATAACGTTGCCCCAGACCGTGATTTTATTAGGATGGATGCCAGTGGAACGTCTAATGAAACTGGTTTAACTGCCAATATCCTTATTGAAAACACCACCATTTACGCCAGTTCTAATAAAGATAGTAGCAGGTTGTTATATGTCCGGTTTGTATCGAATGACGTAACCGTAAGAAATACGTTAATCGTAAATACTGCATCCGAAGGTTATGCCGATAGATCTGGTATTGATGAATCTCCAACCTTTAGAGATAATAATTACTTCAATGCTCCAGGATTTTATGATACCTCGCAATATATTTTCGATGATAGTAACTATATGACACTTGATCCAGGTTTTGTTGATCCGTCAACAGGAGATTTTACTGTCACAAATCAAACATTAATAGATAATAACGTGGGTGACCCGCGTTGGAGATAAGATGGTAGGTTAGTTTAGATGCGAAAAAGGGGGTGCGTTGTAATGACGCAAACCCTTTTTTACACTTTACTGAGACAAGAGTATTTCAAGAGGATAATCCTTAAAAAAAAGAAGAAGAGCTACGCGCTTTTAAATTTAAAAGCAGTTAAGAATCCTGACATAGGATAGGATGTATTTTTAATTTTAAATCTTGTAAAGAATGATTAAACAATTACACTTCATATCCCTCTTTCTCTTAATAGGGATTTTTACTGGGTACTCCCAGGAGCAAAATATAGTCACTTATGATTTTACCGATGGGACTATAATAAGTGCTAAACAAAGCCCTGATGGCAAACTAACCCTGGGAGGAGATTACTCATTTCACTCAGAGACCTATGGGCTCAATCTCAAAATTGATCAGGAAATAAATGTTTCTGTGGAGGGGAGCGCTACCATACGCTTCATAGGTTCTAAACATTCTGGCCTTAACATGGTAGGTACAGATGTGTCTACAGGAGCATCTTTGGGCGAAGTACCAACAAAGGTAGTCAATGACCTTGAGGACACCTATGAATTTACCTATACAGGACCTGCTACAACTTTAAATTTTAAGACTGTTGCCGGAACAGGTAATGATACCTACCTTCCCGGTTTAGAGGTGGTTACTGAGCAGGCTGTATCAATCCCCTCTGAGGACCTTACCCAGGTTTGGGATTTTGGTGCATCACAACTCGATGAGTCTCAATATTTAAATATGTTGACTGAAGAGATCATCAATTCATGGTACGATGAATCCATTACGCCAGGAAGCTCAGATAATAAATTGCCAGATTTTACTGTTGGTGATCTAAGCTTGACCGGAGGCGGTAGTGATCGTTTACGAACTTCTAATACAAACCTGACCCGTTACGATGAAAATATTTCAGATTACGACGAATTTAAGGGAAGGATCTATATAAATTCATCAGGAGCCACAAACCGGTATTTCAGTATAGAGCTTAATGAGGATGATGTTGTAACTATATGGACGCTTACTCAAGAGGGTAACGGAAATATCCATTTTGAATATATTTCAGATCCAACCTTTCAAAACTATATCGTAGCTGTTGGAGAGGAACTTACTGAATTAAACTTTACTGCAAAAGCTGCAGGCACCTACCGTATCTATGATGATACAGATAAGCCTAGCTACTTTAGAATAGCACGTAAAATTGCTACCTATGCTGCACTTAGTGGAAATGTAGATCTAACTGATGCTGCAGGAATTCCCAATAACTATATCATAAATTTCACTAACGAGGCAGGAAAAACCTGGAGTGCCGAGGTTGATGGGGGATCTTATCAGGTAGATTTACCTGTAGGTTTTGAATATAGCATTTCACTGGAAGGAGCAGAAGGATATGAAATTACTAACGGTACAACTTTAAGTGTCGATGAAAGTACTTCCACTTACAACATTACTGTAGAGGAAATTGGCAGTGGCACATCTAATGGTCTACCAGATGTTTGGGATTTTGGGGCAGCACAACTTGACGAGTCTCAGTACAATAATAAATTAACTGAAGATATTATCAATTCGTGGTATGATGAGTCCATTCCTCCGGGAACTGCAGGCAATGTCTTCCCGGATTTTACTGAAGGTGATTTGAGCTGGGTAGGCGGCGGAAATGACAGGTTACGTACTTCTAATACCAACCTTACCCGATATGATGAAAATGTTTCATCTGAGGAATTTACGGGAAGAGTTTATATTAATTCGAGAGGAGCGCGCGACAGGTACATGAGTCTTGAGCTTAGTGAAGATGATGAAGTGACACTTTGGGTTCTTGGTCAGGATGGAGTTGGTCAACTTCATTTTGAATATGTTGCAGATCCAGACCTACAGGACGATGTTGTAAGTGTGGGCGGTGAACCCATGGAGGTAAATTTTGCTGCAAAAGCCAGCGGAACCTACAATATCTATGACGCGGCCGATAAACCAAGCTATTTTAGAATTATAAGAACTCCGGCTATTTACGCCAGCCTCAATGGAAATGTAGATCTTTCAGCCGCATCGGGGATTCCTGTTGATTATTCTATAACTTTTACAAATAGCGCTGGAAAAAAATGGAATGTCATACCAACAGATGGAACTTACCAGGTAAAATTACCGGTAGGTTATGAATATAATCTATCTCTCGAAGGAGCCAATGGTTATATTATTTCCAATGGTAGCAGCCTGGAGGTAACTGAAAGCACTATATCTTACGACATAACTATCCAAAAAGTAGAGATTTTTACTGTTTCTGGATCGGTGATTGGTCTGGGGAAAAATATCTCAGACCTGGCACTTACTTTTACTCCAGATCCAGATGCCAATAGTATTTATGTTCCTCAGCCTATGCTTGATGTTGATGCTGAAGCCTATTCTGTACAGTTGCAACCTAATATTGAATATACTATAGAGGCAGATGGCGTGAACGATTTTCACATCCCCGATAATACCGTTCAAATTACTGGAGCAACAACTACAGATATTGTTTTTAAACCAAAACCATTACAGAATGTAACAATCGAAACTAATGGATTAACTGAGGCTCAAAAAGGGGATTTAACGTTAACCTTTACAAATATTAATGAACCAGATTATTTTTATACTTTCTCAGATATAAATTCTGTAGCTCTAAGAGACGGGGTTTATGAGGTAAGTGTATCTGGTTTGGAAGCATATCCAGTAGAACTTTCCCTTACTTCTTATTTGACTGTTGATGGAGAAGCAGTTACCAAAACGCTTGACTTTGAAAATGTTTCAAATTGGACTTTTGACGATACAAATATTACTGTTGAAACAGAATATTATAAGGGTCTAATTTTTACAGGAAATATTAAAAATGAGCAGGCCAAAGGCCATCTGTCAGCAGGAAGCGAAGGCACAATTTCGGTTCCCATGCAGCCCGGACAGAAAATGGTGGTTACTTTTTATTATGCTGCCGATTTTACCATTGACGGCGGTGAGGCAATAACCACCAGCAGTGGCAGTACTTCACAAATGGAGTATGTTACCTATACTTATTCGGGTACCGAAGCAGGAATGGCTGAGATCACAATTAATGCTACTTCCTATATTACCAATATTGAGGTAATAGATGTGGTGGCTTATTCTGAAGTAATTACAGTAGGAAAAGATAAAGATTATCAAACCATAAATGCTGCTCTCGTTGCAATTTCAAGGATGGCCAGGCCTAATGATGAACGTGTAACGGTTCTTATAGATTCAGGAAATTACGAGGAAATGGTAGTAATTAAGGAAGATAATATTACTCTAAAGAACGCCGCATCCATTCCAAGTATTGAATTGACAAATGAAGGTGTAGGTATTGCAGATAACGCCGTTCGTATCACCTCCTATTATGGTTATGGTTACAACTATTATAGCCAGGGAACTGATAATAAAGGGAGCGAAGATGCGCTGGAGGTTAATAAAGCCAATGGAAGTCAACCATACAATAACGTTTCAGGAACTACTAATGGTTCTTACTGGAATGCTACTTTAGTGGTTGCAGCAGACGGTTTTATTGCTGAAGATCTAATTATCGAAAATTCCTTCAACCAGTATATCTCTCAAAAAGAATCTGAAGACGTAGTGGTAATGGTTAGCGGTAACAGAGGTGAACGTCCTACCGATTATGGCAATACCAGCGTGCAGGATCGAAGCTTTGTTGAACGTGCCGCTGCAATAGGAATTGCGAGTGGCTCAGACAAGATTATTCTTGACAAATGTCGAATCGTGGGAAGACAGGATTCCTTCTACGGAGGGTCTGATTCCCGTGTTGTGATCTATAAAGGAGCTATGATGGGTGCTGTAGATTACATTTTTGGCGGAATGACCGCTGTTTTTTACAAATCTGACCTGGTTCTTAATACCAGTGATGTAAGTAGTGATGCTGCTTATATTACTGCTGCGCAACAAGACGGAGGAAGAGGGTTCCTTATGTACGAGACTAATATTATTTCAACAATACCAGGTGTAAATACAGCTTCAAATCAGGGTTCCAAACCTGGCTTTTTTGGAAGGCCATGGCAGGCAAATACCAGCGAAGTTGTTTTCTATAATACCAATATTGCCGTTTCTACTTATCCAGGTTTTGAAGGAAAGTCTTTGATCGAACCAGAAGGTTGGAAAAGCTCCCTGGGTGGTGAATCTGAAAAAATGTACGAATACGGAACTTTAGAAGCTTCCGGAGAAAATCACATGAATGATCGTGTGTCGTGGTCTACGGTGCTCAATAGCCCTGTGCTTAATGATGACACCGAGATCAAACCTTTCAATTTCACTAAAGGGAATGATGACTGGGACCCGCTACCAAACCTAATAGCGACTGATGATTCCGATAATGATGGGATACTTGATGTGGATGACAATTGCGTATTCACACCAAATGCCGACCAGGCCGATTCTGATGGTGACGGGATTGGAGATGTATGTGATGATAGTGACGGCGACGGACTTGTAGATAGTGAGGATAGCTGTCCTAATTCTACTGAAGGAGCGACCGTTGATGTTTTTGGATGTGAAGTTTTTAATTTGCCATCAGATAATTTCAATATAGCTGTGCATGATGTGAGCTGTAATGGAAACGGAGACGGGTTTGTATCCATCACTGCCAAAGATCCAAATTACACCTATAATGTTTCATTATCTGGTGCAGGTACAGGTTCTGCTACACTTTCATCTTCTAACAACTTTTCAGCAAAGATTGAAAATTTAGCTGCGGGTAGTTATGATATCTGTATGACTGTTGATGGACAGGATGGATATGAGCAGTGTTTTAAAATAACAGTAGAAGGACCAACTCCTTTAGAAGCTTATTCTTCGGTAGATTATGCGGCTAATACTGTGACCTTATCATTAGATGGGGCCGACCTTTACACAATTGAACATAACGGGAATATCACGACCACATCACAATCTCAAGTAACCTTAGATCTTAAGCCAGGCACGAATAAATTTGCTGTCTATACAGATTCTGGCTGTCAGGGAATTTTTTATGATGAGGTATTAATGTCTGAAGAGGTTGTACTGTTTCCAAACCCAACCCGGGGAGATCTTAAGGTCTATATCAATGGGTTAGATCCCAATATACATGTTTCCCTGCTTGACCTTAATGGAAAGGAATACTTCTCAGGAAGAATGGAAATTCCTGCAGACAGATTGCTTCCACTCAACCTTACCAACTACAGGGAAGGTGTGTATTTCCTTCAATTGAAATCCGCCACGGTAAGTCAAACTATTAAAGTGATTAAATTATGAAAAACATAAAAAATATATCCTGTATAAAAATGTTCTTCATTATTCTGCTGGGCACTATAACAGTTTCCTGTTCAGAAGATGATGATGCCGAAATTATTTCTGCTACACCTCCCGGAAAGGCCGAACTGGTTATGCCGCAAAATAATACAGAATGTGAAGTAGGAGACGTTATTGCGAATATGGTCGAAGTAGCTTTTGAATGGAATGAAGCTATTGATGCAGAAAGGTATGATCTTTTAATTACCAATCTGGTAACGCAGGAAGTAACACAGCGACCTAACCTTACCTCGACCTCACTTGTAGTTAGACTCGAAAGAGGTTATCCATATTCATGGAGTGTGGTAGCGAAAAATGCGGGAGAAGAGACTACCAGTTCAGATCCTCATAAATTTTATGTTGCGGGTGAGGCAGGATCTAATAATGCACCTTTTCCGGCGACATTAGTTTCACCTGCTTCCGGGGTAACGGTATCTCCTGTTGATGGTAAGGTTACTTTAACCTGGGAAGCTGCTTCCGCAGATATTGATGGAGATCCTCTTACCTATACATTATTTGCTGATGAGGTTGATGGCAGCCAGGAACCATCTGAAGAATGGAAAGGGCTTACAGTTTCTACCATAGATGTTGAAGTAGAACCCAATACTGTCTACTACTGGCGTATTGAAACCAGCGATGGAAAGAATATTGCTTTAAGTAACACCTACTCATTCCGAACTGGAGATAATACTTCCTCAATAGACGGTAAAGTGGTTTCTACATCACAGGAAATTCTGGATGCAATTTCAGTAGCCATTCCCGGTGAAAATATATACATCCGTGGAGGTGATTATACCTTCGATGCTACCATAGAAATAAACACCAGTGGTAGTGCGGGTAATATGATCTCCTTGTTGGCTCATCCCGGTGATGACACCAGGCCAAAATTTGATTTTTCTTCAATGGCTGAAAATTCTTCCAATAGAGGTATAGAGTTGAAGGCAAATTACTGGCACATCAAAGGCATTGATGTTACTAAGGCAGGAGACAATGGAATGCAGATAACAGGAAGCAACAATCTTGTTGAGTTCTGTACTTTTTCTGAATGTGCAGATACAGGGCTTCAGTTGAACAGTGGTGCTGCGAACAATACTATACTTAATTGTGACTCTTTCTTCAATGCAGATTCTACACTAGAAAATGCTGACGGATTTGCCAGCAAATTAGATGTAGGTACCGGTAATAAATTCGTGGGATGTAGGGCGTGGCAAAACCTTGATGATGGTTGGGACGGTTATTTAAGAAATGCAGATAATGTCACTACTATTCATGAAGATTGCTGGTCAATCCAAAATGGATATCTCAAGGATGGTTCTGTAAGCGGTGGTGATGGAAACGGCTTTAAAACGGGCGGTAGTGATAACAAAGATTTGAAGCATAATGCGATTTACATAAGGTCTATTGCTGTAGGAAATAGGTATGATGGCTTTGACCACAACAGTAATAGAGGAGAGGTGACACTTTACAATTGCTCTGCTTATGATAACGGAACCAATTATGGTTTTGGCAGTACAAATCCACTTGAAAAGTTAACAATTAAGAATAGTAATGTTCTTGGGGAAGTTGGCAGCATCAATGCGACTACTCTTGATGTGACCAATAACAGTTGGATGGAGGGAGTTGAATCTTCTGTAAATGATTTTGTGAGTATAGATTATTCTGAATTAACAGGTCCCAGGAAGCCTGACGGTAGCCTCCCCGACGTTAGTTTTTTCCATTTAGAATCAGACAGTGATTTGATTGACGCAGGAGTGGATGTAGGCTTACCTTACAATGGTGCTGCACCAGATCTTGGAGCTTTTGAATTCTAAATAATTCCAATGATTAGAAAAAGAATATTTATTTAAAAAAATAAGTTTAGAAATCTACTCTACTAGGCACTATTAACCGGGTTTTTATAATCCGGTTGATTTTGCCTAATTAAATTTATGGTAGAAGGAGTCTTGAAGACGGAACGAAAGCCTTTAAGATCCAATATTATTAGAAAACTTTTGAAGAGAAAAAAATAAAAAATATGCGCAAGTGCCTGGAGAAAATAAAATTTTTAATTGCAGCTATACTGGTAGGCTTGCCCTTACAGGCACAGCAACTGGCTTTTCCTTCAGCCGAGGGCTTTGGAAGGTATGCAACCGGTGGCCGGGGCGGCATTGTTTACACCGTTACAAACCTAAATGATGATGGAGAAGGAAGTCTTAGAAAAGGCATTTTAAAGGATGGTCCTCGTACTATTGTTTTCGCAGTTTCAGGCACTATAGAACTCGAAAGGCCATTAGATATCAACAAAGGCAATCTTACCATTGCCGGGCAGACTGCGCCGGGAGATGGCATTACCATTAAGGGCTATCCTGTGGCAGTAAAAGATGATAATGTCATCATTAGATACATGCGCTTTAGGATGGGCGACATCAAAGGCATTGCCGATGATTCCTTTAAAGGACGGGGTGTCAAAAATGTCATTTTAGACCACTGTTCTGTAAGCTGGGCCACAGATGAAAATGCCTCTTTCTACCAGAATAAGGACTTTACAATGCAGTGGTGTATCATTTCTGAAGCGCTTAACAGTTCTGTGCATTCCAAAGGAGATCACGGTTACGGCGGAATCTGGGGTGGCGAAAATGTCTCTTTTCATCATAATTTAATTGCCAGCAACCACAGCAGAAATCCTCGTTTCAGTGGCTCAAAAACTACTGAAAATCTTGATGGGGAATTTGTGGACTTCAGAAATAATGTGATCTACAACTGGGAAGATAACAGTATTTACGGCGGTGAAAACGGTCGTTATAATATTGTAAATAACTATTTCAAACCGGGTCCGGCTACCGAAGATGAGGAGAGGATTTTAGAGCCGTATGATCCCTACGGAAAGTTCTATGTAAATGGAAATTTTGTTGAAGGTTCAGAAATGGTGACAGAGAACAACTGGAATGGCGGAGTGCAGGGAGATGATCCTGAAGCCGCACGTGTCAATGATCCTTTTGATTATAACAATAATGTTGACACCCAAAACGCACGTACAGCCTTTGACCTGGTGATGAAAAAGGCAGGTGCCAGTTTAAAAAGAGATGCGGTTGATATCAGGATTATCAACGAAACCAGAAGCGGAAAAGCCACCTACGGCAACGGAATCATTGACTCACAGGAACAGGTGGGCGGCTGGCCAAAATTAAGAAGTGGAACAGCACCCAAAGATTCCGATGAAGATGGAATGCCCGATGCCTGGGAAAAAGCCAAGGGTATTGACGCTACTAAAGAAAATGCCAATGGGCATGATCTCGATAACGGCTATACAAACCTCGAAATTTATTTAAATGAACTTGTTGATAAAGAAACCGAAACTGCAGCCGTTAATTCCGCTACTTATGATTTTATAGTTTCAGCCGATGATTCCGGGGATTTTAAGACTGTGCAGCAAGCAATCAATGCGGTGCCCGATTTTAGAAAAGCACGGACAAGAATTTTTATAAGATCAGGGATTTATAAAGAGAAGTTAGTACTTCCTGCTTCAAAAACCAACGTCACTTTTATAGGAGAAGACAAAGTTTCCACCATACTTACTTATGATGATTTTGCGCAAAAACTTAATGTTTTTGGAGAGGAAGTAGGTACCACAGGTTCCACTTCTTTCTTTGTCTTTGGAGACGGTTTTCACGCTACCAATATCACCTTTAAAAACAGTGCCGGACCTATAGGACAGGCTGTGGCAGTAAGAGTGGATGCTGATAAAGCCATTTTTGACAACTGTAAATTTTTAGGTTTCCAGGATACACTTTATCCGCACGGCAGGAACAGTAGGCAATACTACCGCGACTGCTATATTGAAGGTACTACAGATTTCATTTTTGGGTGGTCTACTGCAGTGTTTGAGAATTGTGAGATTTATTCTAAAGAAGGCGGCCATTACATCACCGCTGCTTCAACTGAAGAAGGTGCGAAGTATGGTTTTGTTTTCCTGAATTGCACGCTCACCGGTGATGCACCAAAAGGAACTGTTTATATGGGACGGCCCTGGAGACCTTTTGCTCAGACAGTTTTTATAAACACAAAGATGGGTGAGCATATTAAAAAAGAAGGTTGGCATAACTGGAATAAGCCACATGCCGAAGAAACGGTTCTTTATGCAGAATACAACAATTCAGGTCCGGGATGGGCACCTTCAGAAAGAGTGGAGTGGGCGGTACTACTTACCTCAGATTTATCAAAAAAATACACTGTAGAACACATTTTTGGAGGGACAGACGCCTGGAACCCTTCAGAAGTTTTGAACTTTTAAATTCCATAGAAAAATGATTAAATCCCTTAAATCGAGCATTTATTTACTCCTTCTGTTTATTGCATTCACCTCTTGTAAGGGAACTGAAGAAGAAACTGCCGCTACAGAAGCAACCCCAGTAAAAAAGGAACATAAATATTCCACCTGGATGGCCGATTCAGAAATTAAGAGAAATCCTGAAGGCTGGACACTTGATTTTAATGAAAAGCCAAAATGGGAATATACTCACGGGCTTATCATGACTTCAATGGAAAAGCTTTATAAGGTTACTGGCGACGAAAAGTATCTCAATTATATCAAGAATTTTGCTGAATTTATGGTGAATGAGGAGGGCGAGATCAAAACCTACAAGCAGTCAGATTATAATATTGACCGGGTACAGGGAGGCAGGTTCCTTATTGGCCTTTACAAAGAAACAGGTGACGAGAAATATCGCAAAGCTGTGGAAATGTTGAGGGAGCAGATGAGAGAACACCCACGTACTTCTGAAGGCGGCTTCTGGCACAAAAAGATCTATCCTTATCAAATGTGGCTGGATGGCCTTTACATGGGTTCTCCATTTCTTGCCCGCTACGCTGCGGAGTTTAATGAGCCGGAATTATTTGATGATGTCGCCAACCAGTTTGCACTGGTAAACAAATACCATTACAGTGAAGATTCTGGACTTTTCCACCATGCCTGGGATGAAAGTAAAGAACAACGCTGGGCAGATCCTGAAACCGGGCTTTCTTCAAATTACTGGGGAAGAAGTATAGGCTGGTTTGCCATGGCTGTAGTTGATGTCCTCGATTTCCTTCCGCAGGAACACCCCAAAAGAGATGAAATTGTGGATATCGCTCAAAAACTGGCCGAAGGTATCGTTCGTTATCAGGATGAAACCGGGGTTTGGTATCAGGTAGTAGATCAGGGGGAAAGGGAAGGAAATTACCTGGAAGCTTCAGCATCGAGTATGTTCGCCTATTTCCTGCTTAAAGGAGTGGGCGAAGGGTACCTTGATCCCAAATTCCGTGAAGCAGGAGTTAAAGCCTATGAAGGAATCCTGGAGCAGTTCATTGAGGAAAATGAAGACGGTACCATCAGCCTTACAGATGTCAACGGGGTTGCCGGCCTGGGAGGTGATCCCTACCGGGATGGTTCGTATGAATACTACATCAATGAAATCATTAGAGACAACGATCCAAAAGGAGTGGGGCCATTTATTCTTGCCTCACTTCAATATGAAAACCTTCAACAATAATCATGAGAAACACTAATATGAAGTCACTATCAAAATATTTAATCCTTTCACTCATTATTGCAGCAACAGCCTGCAAAAACAAGGATGACAAGAAGCAGCGTTTAATCCCTGAAGACAACAAAACTTCTCAGCCTCAAACTTATGCCGAGATCTCGGTGAAAAAGGACGGACAATGGGAAGGTCGAGAATACAGGGGCGGCACTTTCGAAAATGTGCAGGAACTTACCCTTCCCCCGGAACATACAGATCACTCTTACTACATTAGGTATGAAGGTCCGGGCTGGGAGAATGCACAGGTGGGGTATAGATTATATCTGGACTGGAGAAACGCTATAGATATCTTCGGAAAGAAAACTGACACTATGGTGCTGCCACAAGTGGGCCAGGACGGTTTCGATTCTTACCACGAAGAAGCTGCCTGGGGGATGGATATCCTAAAAGCCGGGAAATCTCTGGGAATTGGGAGCTACGGCCGCTTTATGAATGATACTGTAGCACACTTCAGAAATGTGGGAAACACCCGTGCGCAGGTCTCAAATTCTGAAGCTTCTTCTGAAGTGAAAATTGAATATTCAGATTGGGCAACAGGTGCAGACACTGTAGATCTTACTTCAAGCCTCACTATTTTTCCTGAAGGGAGATATACAAAAGCGACTTTAGATCTTTCAGAACCTCTTGAAGGTTTAACCACAGGGATCGTAAAATCCGAAAATATTGAGTTGCTTCAGAAGGAAAGTGAAGGCGGAGAGTGGGCATACATCGCCACTTATGGAACCCAGACTTTAATTAATGATCAGGACAAACTGGGAATGGCTTTATTCTATAAAACTAATGAAGTAAAAGAAGTAAAAGAAGGTCCACATGATCACCTGGTGATCTTTAATGAAACTGCAGAACCTGTAACCTATTATTTCCTTGCTGCCTGGGAACAGGAGCCGAACGGTATCTCTACAAAGGAGGCATTTATGGCTGAAATTGATAAGCTTTTAAACAGTCTTCAGGACTCCGGAAAATTAGAATAACATGAAAAGACTTAGAAATTTAGCAGCATTTTTGATTCTTTCAGTTTTAGGAGGAATTACAACAAATGCTCAAAAAAGCGAAAATTTTAAGTCAGAGGTCTGGGTGGCAGATCAGGGAGATGGAACATATATAAATCCCATTTTACATGCAGATTATTCCGATCCCGATGTGGTGAGAGTGGGCGATGATTTCTACATGACCTCGTCTTCGTTTAATTCTGCACCGGCTTTACCAATATTGCATTCCAAAGATCTGGTGAACTGGCAGCTTATAAATCATGCTTTACCAAGGCAGGTGCCCGACGAACATTTCAGCTCCCCCCAGCATGGGAATGGAGTTTGGGCACCGGCATTTCGATACCACGAAGGTGAATACTACATCTATTGGGGAGATCCCGATTTTGGGATTTACATGGTGAAAACAAAGGATCCTGCCGGGGAGTGGGAAGAGCCTGTACTGGTGGAATCCGGGAAAGGACTTATCGACCCTGCGCCCCTTTGGGATGAAGATGGAAAAGCTTACTTATCCCATGCTTTTGCCGGAAGCCGGGCAGGAATTAAGAGCATTCTGGTAGTGAAACCCATGAACTGGGAAGGCACAAAAACTACCGGTGCCGGGAAGATCGTTTTTGATGGACATGAAGATCATCCAACTGTAGAAGGGACTAAGTTTTACAAAAAAGCGGGCTATTATTACATTTTTGCCCCTGCCGGAGGAGTTTCTACAGGATGGCAGTTAATTCTGCGGTCTAAAAACCCTTACGGTCCTTACGAGGAGCATGTTTCTTTGGCTCAGGGAAATACCGATATCAATGGGCCTCACCAGGGAGCGTGGATCGAACTTGAGAATGGCGAGGACTGGTTTATCCATTTTCAGGATAAAGGGGCTTATGGTCGTATCGTTCATATGCAGCCCATGACCTGGAAGGACGGGTGGCCTACCATGGGAGAAGATAAGGATGGTGACGGTACCGGGCAGCCGGTAATGTCTTTCCGCAAACCAAATGTCGGAAAAACTTATCCCGTAGTTACGCCCAAAGATTCAGATGAATTTGAGGGCAATGATATAGGTCTTCAATGGCAATGGCAGGCAAATCCTCAAGCTACCTGGGCCTTTGCTAATCCGGCAAAAGGACAGTTAAGGCTTTATGCGCACCAGTTGCCAGACAACAGTAAAAATCTTTGGGATGCACCCAACCTTTTACTTCAGAAATTCCCTGCAGATGAATTTACCACTACTACCAAACTGACTTTCCATCCCAATGAAAAGCTGGAGAATGAAAAAGCCGGACTCGTAGTGATGGGAATGGCTTACGCTTATCTCGCTCTTGAAAGTGAAAATGACGGTATTTATTTAAAGTACGCAGTAAATAAAAATGCTGAAGAAGGCAATGAGGAGCAAGAGCAGGTGATAAAGAAGCTCGATGGGAATTCCATAGTGTTACGCGTGAAGGTGAACAAGGATGAAACCTGCACATTTAGTTACAGTGAAGATGGTAAACAATTCACTCCGGTGGAGGGAAGTTTTAAGGCCCTGCCCGGAAAATGGATAGGAGCAAAAGTGGGAATTTTCGCCACTCAGGAAGAGAAGATCAACGACTCGGGTTATGCCGATTTTGACTGGTTCAGGTTTTCCAAAAAATAAATAAAAAAAAGTGATGAAAAAGGACATTTTTAAAGCCTTAGCAGCAGTGTTGTTCCTGGTGTTTGGAACAAACCCGGTGGAGGCACAGGTAAGCCTTCAGCAGATGTATGAAGGGCTGGAATTTGATATGCCTGAAGTTAAGGAAACTTCCTTTCCCGATTATTCCAGGTCAATTACCGACTTCGGGGCACAATCGGGAGGCACCTTCAAGAATACTGAGGTCTTTAAAATGGCAATTTCAGAGGTGAATTCTAAAGGTGGTGGAAAAGTAATTGTTCCCCGCGGGATTTGGCTTACCGGTTCTATTGAGCTAAAGAGTAATATCAATCTCCACCTCGAGGATGGAGCATTATTGCTGTTCAGCAGGGATTTTGACGATTATTCACTAGTACATACTAGTTTTGAAGGCTTAAATACAATTCGAAATACTTCTCCCATTCATGCTACCAATGTAGAAAACATTGCCATTACGGGTACCGGAACTATTGACGGGAACGGGGATGCATGGAGACCTGTCAAAAAGGGCAAAATGTCGGCAAATCAATGGAAAACCCTGGTGAATTCCGGCGGAGTGCTTTCAGACGATGAGAAAATGTGGTTTCCTTCAGAAAATTCGAAATTAGGATATGATCTTTCCACAGATCAAAACGTACCAGATCTTGAAGGGATTGAGGCACATCGAAAGGTGAAGGATTATCTTAGACCGGTGATGGTGAGTCTTGTCAACAGCAAGCGAATTCTTCTCGACGGGCCTACTTTCCAAAATTCTCCTGCATGGAATATTCACCCGTTAATGAGCGAGGACATAATCATTAGAAATATCAATGTTCGTAATCCCTGGTATTCTCAAAACGGGGACGGTCTGGATATCGAATCCTGTAAAAATGTATTGGTCTATAACAACACCTTTGATGTGGGTGATGATGCCATCTGTTTCAAGTCGGGTAAAAACAAAGACGGCAGGGACAGAGGTATGCCAACAGAGAATGTCGTGGTGAAGAATAATATCGTTTACCATGGCCACGGCGGAGTTGTGGTAGGTAGTGAGATGAGTGGCGGAGTTAAGAACGTCCATATTTCAAACTGTACCTTTATGGGAACCGACGTCGGACTGCGGTTTAAATCTACCCGCGGAAGGGGTGGAGTAGTGGAGAATATCTATATCTCTAATATTGATATGCTCAATATTCCTACAGATGCTATAAGATTCAATCTTTTTTACGGCGGAAAGGCTCCAGTCCTTGATGAGGGTGAGGAGGAAATGGAAGAAGTTCGCGATGAAACTCCTATGCCAGTAACTGTAGAAACTCCGTCGTTCAAGAATATATTTATGAAGAACATTCGGATAGTTGATTCTCACAGGGCAGCCTTTTTTATGGGTCTGCCAGAAATGAACGTGAAGAATATCAGGATTGAAAACTCAATTTTGGAAGCTGAAAAAGGGATCACAGCTATAGACGTAGATGGTCTGGAATTGATCAACGTTAAGGTGATCGCAGGGGATGATTCTGCCATCACTTTATACAACACCAAAAATGTTGACGTGAAGAATCTTTCTTTTGCTGAAAACGGAAAAATCCCGGTGCGGGTTCTGGGCACTCTATCCAAAAATGTAAAATTTGAAAAGGAAGATTTTTCTGCTGCAGGTAGACAGATCGAGCAAGATAAAAAGCTTCCCAAAAAAGCAGTAATCCTTAACTGATATGAGCCTCAAATCTTTAATTTTAATTTGTTCCGCGTTTGCAGTTCTTTCATTTCAGAAAGAAGAAGTGACCAAAGTTTATCTCATAGGAGATTCCACCATGGCCGACTATAGTAATAACTATGATCCCGGCAAGGATTACATGAAAACCCGGTATCCTATAATGGGATGGGGGCAGGTGTTTCAGGAAAACATGAGCAAAGAGCGGCTAAAACCTTTGTCGCATATTATAAATGCCGATTCTGTAGTTGTCGACGACCGCGCCAGGGGAGGGCGCAGTACCCGAACGTTTTTTGAAGAAGGAAGATGGTCATCGGTTTATAAGGATCTCAAAAAGGGAGATCTTGTACTAATGCAGTTTGGGCATAATGATGCGGCTGAAAATAAGCCGGAGCGGTATGTAACTGTAGAAGGATATAAAGAATACCTGCGGCTTTACGTAAACCAAACCCGTCAAAAAGGTGGAATTCCGGTGATTCTAACACCCGTGAATCGGAATTACCCATGGGAAGACGGGAAGCTGCAAAACGTGCACGGAGAGTATTATACGGCTGCTGTAGAAGTAGCCGAGGAACTAAATGTGTACCTTATCGATCTCACGCAGAGGTCTATGGATCACTTTACTGAAAAAGGAAAAGAATATGTGACAAACAAGTATTTCATGAACTTTGGCCCCGGGATATACGAGGCTTATCCCGAGGGTAGTAGTGATAATACCCACTTCCAACCCGAAGGGGCCAGGGCAGTGGCTCAACTGGTTTATGAAGGATTGGTAGATCTAAAGCTTCAGAAGAAAAAAGTAGAGCGTCAAAAATGACATTTTTGAGCAGGAATTTTTTTAGTCGTTTCAGGCGGATTTTAACGCTTAGGAAAACCTTTTCGCCGAAAAAATTCTATATTTGTGTAATCGATTGCATAAATACCGATCCCAAGAGGGAAAGGGCTGAAGTTAGCGGCTTCAGCTCCTGAATAAAAATCAAGTAGAACAGAAAAAACAAAATCGAAATGACAAAATCTGAATTGCGTTACGCACATCACCCAAATGATGTAAAAAGATATACCACCCAGGAATTGCGGGAGCACTTTTTGATCCCCGAACTTTTCAAAAATGATGAGATCAATCTTACCTACTCCATGTATGACCGTTTTATCGTGGGAGGAGCTTTTCCCGTAGAAAAAGACCTGAAACTTGAAACTATAGACGACCTTAAAGCTGAAAACTTCCTGGATAGAAGAGAACTGGGAGTGATCAATGTAGGGGGAACCGGAGTTGTCGAAGTTGATGGAAAGGAATTTCAGCTTGCGCATAAAGAAGCTCTTTATGTTGGAAAGGGTGTCAAAAATGTCATTTTTAAGAAGTCTTCTGGAGAGCAACCTGTTTTCTATTTGAATTCAGCTCCCGCCCACAAAGAATATCCCACCAAAAAAGTTGGAAAAGAAGATGCCGAAATAGTTCATTTGGGAGATGAGAAATACGCCAACAAAAGGATCCTCAATAAACTCATTGTAAATAGCATAGTTGAAACCTGCCAGTTACAAATGGGGATGACCGAACTTGTTGAAGGCAACGTTTGGAACACTATGCCTCCCCACACCCATGAACGTCGTATGGAGGCTTATTTCTACTTTGATCTTGAAGAAGGTCAAACCATAAGCCACTTTATGGGTCAGCCAGATGAAACAAGACACATCTTTATGAAGAACCATCAGGCGGTTTTATCTCCGGAATGGTCTATTCACGCCGGCGCCGGAACTTCAAACTATACCTTTATCTGGGGAATGGCAGGTGAAAACCTGGATTACGGGGACATGGATAAAGTAGATCCCGATAACCTGAAGTAATGATGGAACTATTTGATCTAACCGGAAAAACGGCATTGGTTACAGGTTGTAACCGCGGAATTGGTTTTGCAATGGCCCAGGGCCTTGCAGAAGCAGGCGCAGATATCATCGGGGTTTCTACCAGCCTTAAGGCAGAAGGTTCTGAAATTGAAAAAGCTGTACAGGCTGCAGGAAGAAAATTTTCAGCCTATCAATGCGATTTTTCAGACCGAAAGAGTCTTTACGCTTTCATAGAAAAAATAAAATCTGAAAATGCTATCATAGATATCCTGGTGAATAACGCCGGAACAATCATGAGGAAACCCGCCGCCGAACATCCCGATGAATACTGGGACAAGGTGATCGAGGTGAATCAAAATTCTCAGTTCATTTTGACCCGGGAGATCGGGAAAGAAATGATCAAGAGAGGAAGTGGGAAAATTATTTTTACAGCCTCCCTTCTCACTTTCCAGGGTGGAATTACAGTGCCGGGCTACGCTGCTTCAAAAGGTGCCGTAGGGCAACTTGTAAAAGCCTTTTCTAATGAATGGGCCTCAAAAGGAGTACAGATCAATGCAATTGCTCCCGGTTATATTGCTACAGATAATACAGCAGCCTTAAGAGAGGACGAAGATAGAAGTACTTCAATCTTAGCCCGTATTCCTGCAGGAAGATGGGGAGAACCCGAAGATTTCAAAGGACCTGTGGTCTTCCTCGCTTCAAAAGCCAGTGATTACATGAACGGGTCTGTTGTATTGGTTGATGGTGGCTGGATGGGTCGCTAACTCCATAATTTTTGAATAAACAGTTGAAAATGAAATCCAATAAATTTATATCAGACGATTTTTTGCTCTACAGTCAGCAGGCAAAAGATCTATATAACAACTATGCCAAAGAGCAGCCAATAATAGATTATCACAATCACCTTTCTCCAAAGGAAATTGCTGAAGACCGGCGCTTTGATAATATCACCCAGGTGTGGATTGCCGGCGACCATTACAAGTGGCGTGCAATGCGTACCCTGGGCGTGGATGAGAAATATATTACAGGAGATGCTTCAGATAAGGAAAAGTTTATGGCCTGGGCAAAAACTGTCCCTCATACGCTTCGTAATCCGCTTTACCACTGGACACATCTTGAACTTCAGAGGTACTTCGGAATTGATGAGCTTCTTAATGAAGATTCCGCAGAAAGAATTTATGAGGAGGTGAATAAAAAGCTTCAGCAACCTGAATATTCCTGCCGCGGACTCTTGAAGAAGATGGGAGTGGAGACGCTTTGTACTACCGAAGATCCCCTGGACACTCTGGAATATCACAGGCAATTGGCTAATAATGACTTCGGAATTAAAGTGAGCACCGCTTTTAGACCAGATAAAGCAGTGCTTATTGAAGCTCCTTCCTTCAATTCTTATGTAGATCAACTGGCCGAAGTTGCCGGGTCTTCAATTGGTTCTTATAAGGATCTTAAGAAGGCTTTGCGAAATAGGATCGAATTTTTCCACGAGAATGGCTGCAGGTTATGTGACCACGGATTGAATTCAATTTCCTTCGAGGAATTCACAGATGAAGAAATAGGTTCTATCTTCTCGAAAAAGAGAAATGGAGAGGAATTAACCGCCGTGGAAGCTGATAAATTCAAAACTGCAATGCTTACTTTCTTAAGTGAGACTTACCATGAATTCGGGTGGGTGCAGCAGTTTCATCTTGGAGCTTTAAGGAATAACAACAAGCGTATGCTGGACGAACTGGGGTCTGATACAGGTTGGGATTCTATTGGAGATTACTCCCAGGCAGAAAAGCTTTCCGGGTTCCTTAATAATCTTGATGGAAAAGATAAGCTCGCAAAGACAATTTTGTACAACCTTAATCCTGCAGATAATGCAGTGTTTGCCAGCATGATAGGAAACTTTAATGACGGGAGTGTAAAAGGTAAAGTGCAGTTTGGATCTGGCTGGTGGTTCCTTGATCAAAAACAGGGAATTATAGACCAACTTGATGCCCTGTCTAATATGGGATTAGTAAGCGTGTTTATTGGGATGTTGACAGATTCCAGGAGCTTCCTTTCTTTTCCGCGGCATGAGTATTTTCGAAGAGTTTTATGTAACTTGTTTGGCGAAGAAATGGCTAAAGGAGAATTGCCCAATGATATGGAATTAGTGGGACAAACTATAGCTAATATTAGTTATAAAAACGCAAAAGAATATTTCAATTTTTAAAGCAGCTGGACTTGTTGCAAACAGGATCTACAGCTGGAATATAGATTTAATAAATAGAGTTTTATGAAAAAAGTAGTGACTTTTGGTGAAATAATGTTACGCCTTGCCCCGCAGGAACATCTTCGATTTTCACAGGCAAATAATTTTGATGTAGTCTACGGTGGTGGAGAATCTAATGTGGCTGTGTCTTTGGCCAATTATGGAGTGCCTGTAGATTTCGTTACCCGCTTGCCAAAAAATGATATTGGTGAATGTGCGCTTATGGAAATGCGCAAGAGAAATGTAGGTACAGATAAGATCATTTTTGGAGGAGATCGTCTTGGAATTTATTTTTTGGAAACCGGGGCAGTGAGCCGTGGGAGTAAAGTAGTTTACGACCGTGCTCATTCGGCCATGTCTCAAATTGAGAAAGGAATGGTTGACTGGGATGAGGTTTTCGACGGTGCAGGATGGTTCCACTGGACAGGGATCACCCCCGCAATTTCCCAGGGAGCAGCCGATGCCTGTCTTGAGGCTGTAAAAGCTGCAAGAGCAAAGGGAATCACCATTTCAACCGATCTTAACTATCGTGCAAAACTTTGGAAATACGGCGTAGAGCCGGAGGCAATTATGACCGAGCTTACTTCTTACTGTGATATTATCCTCGGAAATGAAGAAGATGCCGAAAAGCACTTCGGAATCAAGCCGGAAGGTCTTGACATTACTACTCAGGGACAACATGTAAAAGCTGAAGCTTTTCTTTCTGTTTGTCAGCAAATGATGGAGAAGTTCCCGAATGCTAAGAAAGTAATTACAACTTTAAGAGGTTCACTTTCAGCTTCCCACAATACATGGGCTGGAGTTCTTTACGATGGAGAAACAATGTTCAAATCTCCTGAATACAACATTACCCACATCGTAGACAGAGTGGGAGGAGGAGACTCCTTCATGGCAGGATTGATCTACGGACTTTTGAAATATCCTGAAGATGATCAAAACGCACTGAACTTTGCCGTAGCCGCTTCAGCATTGAAGCATACCATCAAAGGAGATGCGAACCTGGTAACTATAGATGAGGTTAAGAAATTAATGGGCGGTGACGCTTCAGGTCGTGTGGCCCGATAATAATATAAGATATGGCTCAATATACAAGAATAGAAGTAGCATCTGTAATGAAAGAGCAAGGGATGGTTCCCTTGTTTTTCCATTCTGATGTTGAACTGGGGAAAAAATTACTCAAAGCCTGTTACGATGGGGGAGGACGCCTGTTGGAATTCACCAGCCGCGGGGACTTTGCTTTCGAGGTTTTTGGAGAACTTAATAAGTACGCGATCAAGGAACTTCCCGGAATGATCATGGGAGTAGGATCGGTCACAGATGCTGCAGCTGCATCTCTCTACATGCAACTTGGAGCGAACTTTATTGTGACTCCGGTGTTAAGGGAAGATATCGCAGTGGTTTGTAACCGTAGAAAAGTGCTTTGGTCTCCGGGCTGCGGCTCTCTTACTGAGATTGCCCGGGCAGAAGAACTTGGTTGTGAAATCGTAAAGCTGTTCCCGGGAGGAACCTATGGGCCTAATTTTGTCAAAGGGATAAAAGGTCCTCAACCATGGACAAGCATTATGCCTACTGGTGGCGTTTCTCCAACAGAGGATAACCTTAAAGGCTGGTTTGACGCCGGGGTGACCTGCGTGGGAATGGGATCAAAACTTATCTCAAAAGAGGTGATATCCAATAAAGACTATGCAGGTCTCGAAAAGATGGTTAAAGAAACTCTTGATCTAATTAAAAGACTAAGAAAATAGATATTTAAAAGAAAGCTACGGGTGAGATTACCCGTAGCTTTTTCACTAATTGCCCATGCAGGAAAAAGCTTCAGAAATAAATAAGATTGTCACCTTTGGTGAGGTTTTAATGCGTCTATCACCATCAGATAATCGGAAGCTTTTGCAGGCAACTCAGATGGACTTTTTCTTTGGAGGGACCGAGATGAACGTGGCAGCATCTCTTGCGCATATGGGCATCGAAGTTCAACATGTGACCAATGTCTCTAACGATATAGTGGGAGAGGCCGCTTTATCTACTCTTCGGAAATATGGGATTGGCATATCTGCGGTTAAGAAGGTAGATTATCCGCTGGGATTATATTTTCTGGAAGTTGGTTCTGCGATGCGATCCAGCCAGATAGCCTACAACCGGGTGAATAGTTGCTTCGCCAATATTACCCCAGGTCAGGTTGATTGGGAAAAGGTGCTGGAAAATTGCAACTTCATGCACTGGAGCGGTATTTCACCGGGGGTTTCAGAAGGAGCATATCAAACTTTAAAGGCAGGGCTGGAAATTGCCCGCCGCAAAGGTGTCATAGTTACGGCAGATCCTGCCTACAGGAGTAACCTCTGGAAATATGGCAGGAGCAGCCAGGATGTACTTCGGGAATTAATCTCTCTTTCTACGATTTTTATAGGAGGTGTCAACGAGATCAATGAGATCCTGAAAACCGACTTCGCTGCAGACGAAAAAGGATTTAAGGCAGCCAGCCGTGCTTTAATTGCTGAATTTCCGGAAATCAAGAAAATTTTCGACAAGGTTCGCACCAGTGTAAATGCCTCCTGGCAAAAAATTTATGGGAGAGCCTGGAATGGAGAAAAATTCCTTACTACCAATGAATTGGAAATAACAAATGTGGTGGACAGGATAGGTACAGGTGATGCTTTCGCAGCGGGAGTATTATATGGTTTACAGCATTTTGGCGACAAAGAAGCACTTGATTATGCCAATGCTGCGTGTGCTTTAAAACATACGCACGTTGGAGATGTGAACCTGGTGAGCGTAGAGGAAGTATTGGAGGTGGCGAATGGAAAAACCGATGGAAGAATTAAAAGATAAGATATCAATTTACCAGAAGAACGATGCCCGATCGATTATTTAGAATTATCAATGATTAGAAAATGAAGATCCTTAGAATTAAAAATATTTCTCGTTTTGGATTTTTTCTATTTCTGCTGCTGGCAGTAGCAGGATGTGACAGCCAAAATGAAGTAAAAGAAATTAAACTCGGTCACGGTCTTGACACTTCCCACCCGGTACATAAAGCCATGGTTTATATGTCAGACCGTTTGTATGAAAAATCGGGAGGGACAATGACCATAGATATTTATCCTAATCAGCAATTAGGTTCAGAAAGAGAATGCCTGGAACTCTTGCAAATAGGCAGCCTTGGAATGACAAAGGTATCTACAGGGGTTCTTGAAAATTTTGTCCCCAGCCTTCAACTCTTTGGTCTCCCGTTTCTGTTTAGGGATAGGGAACACCGGTTTGAGGTACTGGAAGGAGAGATAGGAGAAAACTTCCTTAATAAGAGCATTGATAAGCGGTTAAAGGGTCTGACGTTTTACGACGCTGGTAGCCGGAGCTTTTACAGCAAAACTCCTATAAATACTCCTGAAGATCTTAAAGGTTTAAAAATGCGGGTGATGGAAAGTAATACAGCCATAAATATGGTAAAACATCTGGGAGGTTCTCCCACTCCTATAGCCTGGGGGGAATTGTATACCGCCCTGCAACAGGGGATCGTGGATGGAGCCGAGAATAACCTGCCGAGTTTTTACCTGTCGCGCCATTATGAGGTGTGTAAATACTTTGTAGTGGATGAACATACTGCACTGCCCGACGAATTATTGATTAGTACCATGGTATGGAATGATCTTTCTCCCCAGCAGCAAAAATGGTTAAAAGAGGCCGCTATGGAATCTTCAGAATACCAAAAGAAGATCTGGAGGGAAGCCGAGTTAAATGCTATGGAAGAAATCCAGAAGGCAGGGGTAGAAGTAATATATCCTGAAAAAGAACTTTTTCGGGAAAAAGTCCAGCCCATGTATGAAGAATTCTCTCAAGACCCTGAGATGAAACAGTTAATTGAGGCCATCCAGGAAATAAAGTAGTTTATGAGGAATAAAATAAATAGAGTTTTAGGGAGCTTCTTAGTTGTACTCCTTGTGCTAATGGTTTTGTCTGTCTTATGGCAGATCTTTTCAAGATATTTAATGAACTCCCCCAGTTCCTTTACCGAGGAACTGGCAAGATACCTGTTTATCTGGATTGGGATTTTAGGGGCAGCCTATGCATCAGGTCAACAAACTCACCTGGCCATTGACATATTGCCTCCCAAGTTAAATCCCACTAATAGGATAAGGCTTCGCATCTTTATCAATATCCTTATCATTCTCTTTAGTCTCACAGTCCTGGTCATTGGAGGAGGGAATCTGGTATACGTAAACGATTTACTGGGGCAGTCTTCGGCAGCATTGGGAGTACCGCTATCCTGGGTATATAGTATAGTGCCGGTAAGTGGTTTGCTGGTCATATATTATAAGGTGCACGAAATAATTCATTCAAAAACTTATTTAGTATGATGTCCGAGGTATTAATTTTAGTGCTCTCCTTTGTGATCCTTCTATCAATAGGAGTTCCTGTTGCCTGGTCAATCGGGATTTCATGTATACTAACTATCCTGGCATCTATAGACTCCCTGGCTGCCTTTACAACGGTGGCGCAGCGTATGGCCACAGGTCTCGATAGTTTTTCACTGTTAGCAATTCCCCTGTTCATTTTAGCAGGTCAAATAATGAATCAGGGAGGGATCGCCAACCGTCTCATTGCCTTTGCCAAAGCCCTTATGGGGGCGTTACCGGGAGGGTTGATCTATGTAAATGTAGTTGCGGCAATGCTTTTTGGTGCTATTGCAGGATCTGCAGTGGCAGCTACTTCGGCAATGGGTGGAATCCTTGGTCCGGCTATGGAAAAGGAGGGATACTCAAAAGAATTTGGTGCAGCAGTTAATATCACTTCTTCAACCACAGGTTTGGTAATTCCACCATCAAACGTACTCATTGTTTATTCCCTGGCCAGTGGAGGAGTATCTATTGCTTCGCTGTTCCTGGCAGGATATCTTCCCGGTATTCTCATGGGATTAGCTCTTATGCTCGTAGCAGCAGTCTGGATCAAGAAGAAAAAATATCCTGCGGGAGAACCAGCTAACCTGAGGAATATCGCTGTTACCTTTTTACAGGCGCTTCCCAGTTTATTACTGTTGGTAGTTGTAATTGGAGGAATTGTTTCAGGGATCTTTACAGCCACCGAAGCTTCAGGGATTGCAGTATTGTATTGCCTCATCCTGTCCTTTATTAACAGGGAATTAAAAGTGAGTGACCTTCACAGTGTGTTCTTAAGTTCTGTGGGAACTACAGCTATTGTGATGTTGCTTATCGCCACCTCCATGAGTATGTCATGGGTAATGTCCTACGAAAATATTCCGCAGGCTGTAAGTGATGCTTTGTTGAGTTTAAGTGATAACATCTTTGTAATTCTTCTAATCATCAATTTACTCTTACTCTTTGTAGGAACCTTTATGGATATGACCCCTGCAGTTCTCATTTTTACGCCCATATTTTTGCCTGTAGTAACAGCTCTGGGCGTGGATCCTGTGCACTTCGGAATAATGATGGTTATGAATTTATGCGTGGGACTATGTACTCCACCTGTAGGCTCTGTGCTCTTTATTGGCGTTAGTGTGGCTAAAACCAGTATTCAAAAAGTGATTAAACCACTAATGCCGTTGTATGTCGCAATGTTTATTGTATTAATGCTGGTGACTTTTGTGCCAGAGATTACCATGTGGTTACCGAATTTGTTTGAGTAGATTTTAATATTGAGAAAATTATAATGGAAAGATTAAACAGGAAAAATAGCGGATTCACTCAGAAATTACCCATTAAAGTCATCCAGTTTGGAGAAGGGAATTTTTTGCGCGCATTCGTTGATTATCTCATAGATAAATTAAATAAGGAAACAGGATTTAATGCAGGTGTTGCCGTTGTGCAGCCCATTAATGCCGGCCTGGTGGAGATGCTAAATGAACAGGATGGATTATACAACCTGTTTATGAGAGGCGTCAAAGGCGGAAAGGAAATTCAGGAGAACAGGACCATTAGCTGTATTCAGAAGTCCCTAGACCCCTACAGGGATTACCCGGCTTATTTGGATCTTGCTACCGAAGAGGAGCTCCAGTTTCTCATTTCCAACACCACCGAAGCCGGCATTTCTTTTGATCCAGCAGATGAACTTGAAAAAGTACCTCATAACAGTTTTCCTGCCAAGGTTACTGCTTTACTCTGGAAGAGATTTCAGCACTTCAATGGAGATCCAGATAAAGGATTGACCATTATTCCATGTGAATTGATAAACTACAATGCAGACAACCTCAAAAAGATCATTTTAGAGTATGTAGCACTCTGGAACCTCGGAGAAGATTTCCGCGGATGGATAGAGAACAGCAATACCTTTCACAATACGCTTGTAGACCGGATTGTTCCCGGTTATCCAAGGGCCGAAATCGATGATTATCAAAGTCAGCTAAAATTTGAGGACAAACTCATCGTTACAGCCGAAGTTTTCTTGCTTTGGGTGATCGAGGGAGGAGAAGATTTAAAAGCTAAGTTGCCTTTTGATAAAATAAACGAAGATGTTCTCATTGTAGATAGCATTCAGCCGTACAGAACCCGAAAAGTAAGGATCTTAAATGGCGCTCATACCACCATGGTTCCCTTCGGAATTTTAAGCGGAAAAGAAACTGTAAAAGAAACAGTGGATGATGAATTCACTGGAAAGTTTGTCAAAAATGCCATTTTTGAAGAGATAAATCCTACGCTGGATCTTGCTGAAGAGGAATTGAACTCCTTTGCTTCAGAAGTACTAGATCGCTTCAGGAATCCATTTATTAAACATCAGCTTGCCAGTATTGCTCTTAATTCGATTTCGAAATTTAAGGTTAGGGTGTTGCCAAGTCTGCTGGAATATCAGAAGAGAAAATCTACTTTGCCCACGCGACTTACTTTTGCCTTTGCCTGCTTGATCAGGTTCTACAAAGGAGAGTGGAAAGGGGAAAAACTACCTGTTCAGGATGATGCTCAAATAATTGATTTCTTCAGCAAAATCTGGGAAAATTCAAACTTTGAATCAGTTGCAGGGGAGGTGCTTAAAAAAGAGGAATATTGGGGGCAGGATCTTACAGCTGTCCCAGGTCTGAAAGATCACGTTGCAGTGGCACTCAAAGAACTGGAAGAAAAAGGTGTGGAAGAGGGCTTCAGATCTTTCCGCGAAAAAACACAGATCAAAAGTTAGAAAAATGCAGACGAAAATAATTAAAGTTCATCCCGAAGATAATGTGGCTGTAGCTCTTGCCAATTTATGGCAGGGCGAGGTTTTATCTATGGATGATATACAAGTTGAAGTCTTTAATGATGTTGCGGCTAAACACAAAATAAGCCTGGTAAACCTGGAGGAGGGTGACAAGATCTACATGTATGGGGTATTGGTGGGTAAGGCTACACAACCGGTAAAAAAAGGTGAAGTACTTACAGTAGACAATGTAAAGCATCAGGCCGAGCAGGCACAAAAGAAAACAGAAACTACCGGATGGAATGCACCCGATGTTTCTAAATGGAATAACAGGACCTTTAATGGATACCACAGACCCGACGGGCAGGTAGGAACAAAAAATGTCTGGTTGTTCTTCCCGCTGGTCTTTTGTGAGAACAGGAATATAGAGCTTCTAAAAGAGGTTTTTGAGAAGGAACTTTCCTTTAAGCAACCTTCAAGAGAACAACTGTTGCTTCGAAGCTTAATCCAGGGCGGGAACGCACCCGAGACCCTTCAAAAAGAAGAAGAGAAGAACGAGATTTTTGACAATATTGAAGTAAAATTCATCACCCATCAAGGTGGTTGTGGTGGTATAAGGCAAGATTCTGCTTCCCTGGCGAGGCTGTTGGCCGGTTACGTCAACAACCCCAATGTGGCGGGAGCAACGGTGCTTAGTTTGGGCTGCCAAAACCTGCAGATAGATATCTTTAAAAAGGCGCTTGAAAGGATCAACTTTGACAATGGAAAACCCGTCTTGCTTTTTGAACAGCAGCAAATGGGAACCGTAGATGAAATGATGAGTAAGATCATCAGCGATTCATATGCTGCTATTAAGGAGGCTAACGATATTACAAGAAAACCCGCTCCTCTTTCAAAACTGAAGTTAGGTTTGGAATGTGGAGGATCTGATGGTTTTTCAGGAATTTCTGCAAATCCGGCTTTGGGTTATGCTTCAGATCTTCTTTCGGCACTTGGTGGTTCGCCTATACTTTCAGAGTTTCCTGAACTCTGCGGAATAGAGCAGGAATTGATCAACCGCTGTGTAAGTGATGACCTGGCTGAAAGATTCCTTGAGTTGACCAGAGCCTTTGAACAATCGGCTATTGATGCGGGATCTGGATTTGATATGAATCCTTCGCCGGGAAATATTAAAGACGGACTCATTACAGATGCCATGAAATCTGCCGGGGCTGCGAAAAAAGGAGGAACATCTCCAATTCAGGATGTGCTGGATTACGGGGACTATGTGACCAAACCGGGACTTAATTTGCTATGTACTCCCGGGAATGATGTGGAAAGTACCACAGCAATGGTGGGGGCAGGGGCTAATGTCGTGGTGTTTACAACAGGTCTGGGAACCCCAACGGGTAACCCTGTGGCGCCGGTAGTTAAGGTTTCTTCTAATAGCACTCTTGCCCGCAGAATGCCAGATATTATTGATCTTGATGCCGGTGGTGTAATTAAGGCTGAAAAAACCATTGAACAAATGGGAGAGGAGATCCTGGAGTTCCTTATAAGTGTAGCGAATGGAGATGTCGCTACCAAAGCAGATGAGCTCAATCAGGATGATTTTATTCCGTGGAAAAGAGGGGTGTCTTTATAGACACCTTTTTTATTTCTAAACGGCCAATTTTGATAAGCTTCGGTCGGAAGATTTTCTCACCACAAGTTCGGGAGAAAGCACTACTTTTTTCTCAATGCTGAGCTCCTGGTTGCTGTCCACCTGCTCCAGAAAAACCTGGGCTGCAATTTGTCCCATTCGAAGTGGGGTTTGATCCACAGAGCTCATAGGCAACTCCATATACTGGGTAAAGGGTTCATTACTGAAACCGGAGATACAGAAATCTTCAGGAATTCGTACTCCGTGCTTTCTAAGTTCCTGTACTGCTCCCAGGGCTGTATAATCACTCGCTGAAAAAACAGCATCGGGTTTCTCTTTTAGTTCCCACATTTTGCGAGCGGCAGCTGCGCCAGATTCTACACTACTAAGTGTTGTGAAGATATAACGGGGATCGGGCTTCAGTCCGTGGCTCTTTAGAGCACTTATGTAGCCGTCATGCCTGTTCTTATAGATCTCCAGATTTAGATCCCCCGAAAAATGTGCAATTCTTTTGCACCCCTGGGAGATGAGATGTTCGGTAGCCATGAAGCCGGCTTTAAAATCATTAATTACTACAGAACTTACGCCGGGTACATCAAGTTTCCTGTCAAAGAAGATTAGCGATTTCCCCTCTCTTAGAACTTTGTTGAAATGATCTGTATTGGTAGTGGATTTGGAAATAGACATAAAGATCCCGTCTACCTGGGTGTTTAAAAGGGTATTTATTTGCTCCACTTCGGTGTCCATTTGCTCATGAGTCTGGCAAATGATCACGTGGTATCCGTGAGGGCCCAATTCTTCTTCAATTCCCCTAATGATGGTAGAAAAAAAATTTCGGTTTATGTAAGGAACGATAACCCCTACATTTTTACTTTTTCCGCTTTTAAGAGCCTGGGCAAGCCGGTTTTGCTTGTAGTTCATTTCCTTGGCGGCGGCAAAAACGAGTTCGCGTGTTTTACTACTAATCTTCGGGTTATTATTAAGAGCCCTGGACACTGTAGCAGCACTGACATTCAATTTTTTTGAGATGTCATAAATGGTAACCTTACCCTTATCTTTCATGGAAGAAGCTAATGCTAAATATGCAACAAATTGCATTACAAAGATATTAAAATATTTCTATGGATTGAACCTGTTTTTAACATAAAATGAATATTGAACCGGAATTTATCTGAATAATTGCCCCTCAGGTTGAAAAACAGCCGATTTTGGCCAAAACTTTTCAGAAGTAAATCTTGGTGAAAACAGAAAAAAACCCCTATTTTAGTGCAATCGATTACACCTAATTATAAATAAAATACATTTATGAGACATCCATTTAAGATAATCTTTGGCCTTTTGGTAGTACTCTCGGTTTTCTCCTGTAAGAATCAAAATGAATCTGTCGCTACCTCTCCGGAGACTACTGCCGATCTTAATTTTGATGATCCATGGAAGCAGGCAGATGCTATAGTAGAAAGTATAAAACTCCCTACTTTTAGAGATGAGGTTTTTAATGTTCTGGATTATGGAGCTTCAGCAGATGGAAGTAAAAGCAGTGACGCAGCTTTCAAAAAAGCTATTGAGGCCTGTGTTGCCGCAGGTGGAGGGAAAGTTTTGATTCCCGCGGGGGAATACCTAACAGGGCCCATACACCTAAAGAGTAATGTAAACCTTCACCTGGAAGAAGGTGCAGAAGTGAAATTCTCTACAAGGCCAGAAGATTATCTTCCGGTGGTACATACCACTTTTGAAGGAATGGAATTCATGAATTATTCTCCTTTGATCTACGCTTACAAGCAAAAGAATATAGCCGTAACGGGAAAAGGGACCTTTAACGGCCAGGCAAGTAAAGAAAACTGGTGGCAATGGAAAGGTCAGGAAGAATATGGATATGTAGAAGGAGATGTACAGCAGCAGGATGACCACAACCTGCCCCGGCTTAGTGACATGGTGGAAAAAGGCACTCCTGTAGAGGAGCGTGTGTTTGGGGAAGGCCATCAATTTAGGCCGTCATTTTTTCAGCCATTTGAATGTGAAAATGTGCTTATAGAAGGAGTGACCTTTATAAATGCACCATTTTGGGTAATGCACCCCGTGAAATCAAATTATGTAACGGTCAAAGATGTTAGCGTGATTAGCCACGGACCAAATAACGATGGCTGTAATCCGGAATACAGTAAAAATGTCCACATCACAGGCTGCCTTTTTGATACAGGAGATGACTGTATTGCGATCAAATCGGGTAGAGATAACGACGGAAGACGTGTAGGGATCACCAGTGAAAATATCGTAGTGGAGAACTGTACTATGAAAGATGGGCACGGCGGCGTTGTTATGGGAAGTGAAATTTCCGGCGGAGTGCGAAATGTTTATATCCGCAATAATACCATGAACAGCCCCAATCTTGATCGTGCCATTAGAATAAAGACCAACACCAGGAGAGGTGGCACCATTGAAAATATTTTTGTTAAGGATTTGAAAGTGGGACAGGTTAAAGAAGCTGTTCTGAAGATAAATACTCATTATGGTATTTATGCTAACCAGGAAGGAGGGCATATGCCGGTGATAAGGAATATTCTGCTTGAGAATGTAGAAGTAGAAAACGGGGGAGAATATGGCGTGTTAATACTGGGAAGAGAGCAATCCCCTGTTAGCAATGTAAAACTTAAAAATGTGAATATTAAAAATGTGGAGGTGCCGCTCAGGGTAGAGCACGCAGATGATATCATTTTTGAGAACACTATCATTAACGGTAAAGAATACTAAGTCATTTGTTGTAGACTAAAAATTTAAATCCCTGATGAGAGGAATATTTATTCTACTGTTGGTTGTTTTAACCGCTTCCTGCGGAAGATCAGATCGGGAAGAGATCGTTTGGAATATTGACAATATCCGGGAACTGGGAGAACATTCTGTTACTGTCCATGGAGCGCCAAAGACAGTCGAAGGTAAGGAAAAGGAATATCTGGAGTTTGATGGCAGGAACGACGGTCTGTTAGTAGATGCCAATCCTGTTTCGGGAATGGAAGAATTTTCTATAGAAGTAGATTTTAAACCTTATCGGGGATTTCCGGAAAACAGGGAGCAGCGGTTTCTGCATATACAGGATCCGGAAAATGAAAACCGGCGGATTCTTCTGGAATTAAGATTAAATGACAATGGGGAGTGGTACGGTGACTGGTTTATAAAATCTGAAAATGAAAGCCTTACCCTTATTGATTCAACCCGAACTCACCCGGTGAACGAATGGTATACCATCAGCATGATCTATAGCAACGGAAATGTTCGGGGTTATGTAAATGGAAAAGAAGAAGTGTCGGGAAATTTTCAGTATCTGCCTATTGGTGAAAATGCGAAGACTTCCATAGGTACACGAATGGATCAAAGATCCTGGTTTAAAGGTGCAATTAGAGAAATTCGGTTCATTTCTGAAGCCGGTTTTTGATACCCCAATACAATTAGCAAAGAGAATAACTTATACGATAAACCAAAAAAGATGAGTCTCCAAAAATGCCTTTTTTCGGTCTTCTTATTTTTTTGTTTGTGTCCTCATACAATTGCGCAAAAGAATGAGATAAAGCCCTATTCCATTGGCACGACCTATGAAAAGCTGAAAAAGGACTACCCTTTTATTGCTCCTGTAGAATCCCAGATTTCTGAAAGAATTGAGGTCCGGGAAAATTTGATTTACAAAACAACTTCGGAAAAAGAGCTTACTGTAGATGTATATTTACCTAAAGCTGAAAAAGGGGGAAAATTCCCTGCAGTTTTACTGATTCATGGAGGAGGCTGGCTTACCGGAAGCAAAGAGAATCTGCGACCCCTGGCACAAAAACTTGCTGCTGAAGGTTATGTGGCCGTTACTGCCTCCTACAGGTTGGGTACAGAAGCCGTTTATCCTGCCGGTGTGGTTGATCTAAAAGATGCGCTGAAGTGGATGAAACAAAATGCCGAACCATTCAAAATAAACATCGACAAAATTGCCATTTTAGGCACCTCAGCAGGAGCGCAGCTTGCTAATTTGGTAGGAGTTACTTCTGATTCTGAAATTAATAAATCAGATAATGCTAAAGTTTCAGACGAAGTGCAGGCTATCGTAAATATAGACGGAATCGTTTCCTTCATTCATCCCGATGCCGAAGAAGGCTGGATGGCCGCCACCTGGCTGGGAGGTTCAAAAGCCGATAACTTCGAAACCTGGAAAGAAGCCTCGCCGCTCGAATATGTAGATGGCGATACGCCTCCTACTTTGTTCATCAACAGCTCCTATCCACGATTTCATGCAGGACGTGATGATATGGTGAGAATTCTCAATGAAAACCAGATCTACCACGAAGTGCATACTATAGAGAAAACGCCCCATGCTTTTTGGCTGGTCCATCCCTGGTTTGATGAAACGGTGGAACTCACCACCAATTTTCTTGATAAGATCTTCTATAATTCTTCTTCAGCAAGGGAGAAGTACAGGGAAATAACAGTTTCCAAAGACGGAACCGGAGATTTCAGCAGCATTCAGGAAGCAATAAATTCCACCCGCGATCTTGGTCCGGGGGAAGTGGTGATCAGGATTAAATCTGGCACTTACAATGAAAAGCTGGAAATTCCTTCCTGGAAACATCAGCTTACCCTCATTGGGGAAGACCGGAAGAATACAGTGATCACAAACAATGATTTTTCAGGAAAAATTGATCCGAGTACCGGAGAAAAATTATCCACCTTTACCTCTTATACGGTACTGGTTCGGGGGAACGATATTAGAATCGAAAATCTCACGATCCAGAATACCTCCTGTGGAGAAGGGCAGGCAGTGGCTTTACATGTGGAAGGCGACCGATTTATCATGAAAGATTCCGATATTCTTGGCTGCCAGGATACCCTGTACACCGCAACCGAAGGGAGCAGGCAATTGTATATTAACTGTTTTATCGAAGGCACGACCGACTTTATTTTTGGCGAAGCCACGGCAGTTTTTGAAAGCTGTACCATTAAGAGCTTAAAAGATTCTTTTGTCACAGCAGCTGCAACTCCGCAGAATCAGGAGTTTGGATACGTTTTTATTGACTGTAAACTTATTGCAGCCGAAGGTGTCAACGAAGTTTACCTGGGCAGGCCCTGGAGACCTTTTGCTAAGACGGTTTTCATTAACACGGAACTTGGTGATCACATACTTCCTGATGGTTGGGAGCACTGGCCGGGGGATAAGATGTTCCCCAATAAGGAAAGGACAGCTTATTATGCCGAATATAACAGCAGCGGTCCCGGAGCTTCTCCTGCCACGAGAGTGGAATGGTCCCACCAACTAACTTCAGAAGAAGCCGAAAAATATACTCTGAAGAACATTTTTACTTCAGGGAATGACTGGTATTGGGCAACAAAAGCGCTGCCGTAGAATCAATAAAACTGCTCAAAAATGAAAAAACTGATTGTGTTTTTTATGATCTTCTGTTCATTGCAGATCATCGCTCAGGAGAAGCCGACGTTATTTCTCATAGGTGACTCCACAATGTCCGACAAAAAGGATCCCGATAAAAATCCGGAACACGGCTGGGGACAAATGCTTCCGGAGTTGATGACTTCAGAAATTGATATTGAGAACCATGCAGTCAATGGTCGCAGTACCAGGAATTTTATTGCTGAAGGTCGCTGGGAAAAGGTCAGAGAACAACTGAAGCCGGGGGATTTCGTGTTTATTCAGTTTGGGCACAATGATCAAAAGGTAAATGATCCAGCCAGGTATACGAATCCTTTTACACAATACAGAAGCAATCTTGAGAAGTTTGTGAGAGAGACAAGGGAGAAGGGAGCGACGCCAATTCTTCTGAGTTCTATCGTGCGGCGGAATTTCAATGAAAATGGGGTGCTGGTAGACACTCACGGGCAGTATCCTTTGGTGGTGAGAATGGTCGCCGAAGACATGAATGTACCTTTTATTGATATGCAGTTGCTTACTGAGCAGTTGGAGATTTCTTACGGTTCACAGAATTCAAAACAGTTGCACTTGCACCTCGAACCCGGCGAAGATCCCTACGAGCCAAAAGGAGTAACCGATGATACGCACCTTTCCAAAACGGGTGCGACAATTGTTGCTACTCTAGCACTTCAGGAGATCGCAAGGCAGGATCTGGAGTTGAAAAAATATATAAATGATGATGTTCTTTCCCGCGAGATCCTCGGAGATCCCTCAGTTGGAGATGTTGTATATTCTGAAAAAATACCGTGGAGAAAAGCGTTGAGGCAGGAGGAGCAGTGGTATGGCAGTAAGGAAGCTCAAAGAATTGCAGACAATGTATTGCTTTATCAACATCACAACGGAGGTTGGTACAAGAATAATGACATGTCCAATGAGCTGACTCCCCAGGAGAAAGAAGACCTGATTGAGGCAAAGGCAAAAGATGCCGGTACCACTATAGACAATGGCGCAACGCATACCCAGCTGCGGTATTTGGCAAAGGTCTACAAGGCTACTGGAAAAGAGGAGTATAAAAAGGCATTTTTGAAAGGTGTGGATTTTCTTCTTGAGGCCCAATATCCCAGTGGCGGCTGGCCTCAATTCTATCCCATAAAAAAAGGATATTACGAGCACATTACCTATAACGACGGAGCAATAATAGGGGTCATGAGGTTGTTGCGGGACATAGCAAAAAATGAAGAGCCCTACACCTTCGTGGATGCTGGCATGAAGAAAAAAGCCCGTAAAGCTGTTGATAAGGGCCTTGAAATAATTCTTGCGACTCAGGTAAAAGTAGATGGGAAGCTCACAGTTTGGGGCGCTCAGCACGATAAAAAAACGCTTCAGCCTGCGAAAGCAAGAGCTTATGAATTAGCCTCATTAAGTGGTAAGGAAAGTGCCGAAATTGTGCGGTTTTTAATGGAAATCGAAAATCCTTCCGAGGCGGTAAAAACCTCCATTCGAAGTGCTATGAAGTGGTTTGAAGATGCCAAAGTAACGGGGAAAAGAGTGGAGTGGATCAAAGGATCTGATCTTCCTGAAGGTCGTGATAGAATTGTAGTCGAAGATCCTGAGGGTGGTCCCCTGTGGGGAAGATTTACCGAAATTGGAACTAACAAAATCATGTTCATAGGACGTGACGGAGTGGTGAAATATAATCTCGATGAAATTGAGCATGAACGGCGCACCAACTATAGCTACATCGATAATTATGCTGAAGATCTTTTAAATGAAAAATATCCCGAATGGGAACAAAAACATACCTCTCAAAAATGATAAAAGGAAAGAACTTTTTTAAAGAAGCTGAAGCTGAATGGGAACCTGCCGGAGAAGGAATCACCCGGCAAATTACCGGCTATAACACACAGCTGATGGTGGTGAAAGTGAAATTTGAAAAAGGCGCGGTGGGATATGTGCATGATCATTTTCATTCCCAGGGAACTGTCGTGGCTTCAGGAAAATTTAAGATAAGCATTGACGGCAAATCTGAAATTCTGGAAATCGGCGACGGATTCTTTGTACCGCCGAATGCCAAACACGGTGCCGAATGCCTTGAGACGGGAATGCTGATAGATGTATTTAGTCCGGTACGGGAGGATTTTCTAAAATAGAAGACATGAAAAAAATTATTGTACTGTGGGTAATTTCCTTAATTGGAATAGATGCTCAGGCACAGTTATCTGAACAGGAAAGAAAGGCCGCCATTGAGGAGATCGTGGAAAGAATTCAGCTTCCGGAGATTCCGGATTATCAGGTTTCAGTAAAGAAATTCGGAGCTAAAGGGGATTCGGTTTCAAATAATAAAAGAGCTTTTGACAAAGCTATGAGCCACCTGAAGAAAAGAAAAGGCGGGACACTCATAGTTCCGAAGGGAGTTTATACAGTCAATGGTCCGATTCATTTCGTGAGCAATGTAAACCTTCATCTGGAAGGGGGTGCAAAGATCAGGTTTGGGGAAGATCCTAAAGATTATCCGATGGTGCTTACCAGTTGGGAAGGCACTATGCTGTATAATTATAGTCCGCTTATCTACGGAAACGAACTTGAAAATATAGCAATTACCGGGAAAGGTACTATTGACGGTGAAGGTGGAGGCGCATGGTCAGCCTGGAAACAACTCGAGGATAAGGATAAACAATTGAGCAGAGAAATGAATCACTCCGGAATTCCTGTGGAGCAAAGGATCTTTGGAGAAGGGCATTACCTGCGCCCGCAGTTGATCCAGTTCGTCAATTCAAAAAATATCCTGCTCGAAGAAGTTACCATTGAAGATTCCCCTTTTTGGTGCGTTCACCTGCTAAAGTCCAAAAGCGCAACCCTACGCGGACTCAAATTTGACGCCCATAACTTTAACAATGACGGGATAGATGCAGAATACGCCAGTGATATTCTCATTGAGGACGTGAAATTTGATAACGGAGATGACAATATCGCGATTAAAGCCGGTAGGGATCATGAAGGACGTGCAAATACAGCTACCCCTTCAGAAAATATAGTGATAAGGAATAACCTGTTAAAAGGTCTCCACGGAGTGGTGATTGGCAGCGAAATGTCTGCCGGGGTCCAAAATGTTTATATTGAAAATAATAAAGCTTGGGGCTATCTCAAAAGAGGAATTTACTTCAAGACCAATCCGGATAGGGGAGGATTTATCAGGAATATTACATCAATGACATAGAACTCCAAAAGGTGGAAGACTGCTTTTATATTACTGCCAACTATCACGGGGAAGGAGAAGGGTTTAATTCAAAGATCTCAGATGTTTTCATCACCAATGTTACCTGTGAAGAGGCTACAGGAACAGCAGTGGTGATCCAGGGTTTTGAAGAAAGTAAAGTTGAGAATGTAAAACTTACCAATATTAAAGTGAGCAAGGCCAAAAATGCAACTTCCATAACCAACACCAAAAATGTCATTTTTGACGAGGTGATCATTGGGGAGGAAGCTACGGTGCCTACTTCAGTTTCAGGAAAGGAGCCACAATAGATTGTTTTAGAGTTGATAGACAGGTAAGATTATTCTGGATCTTCAACTTTGACAAAGCTTAAAATGATCGTAACTTGAATTTAAATTGAACCTATGATTTTTGAACAAAGCTGGAGATGGTATGGACCTCATGACCCGGTGAGCCTTAAAGATATTAAACAGGCCGGTGCCAATGGCGTTGTGACTGCTCTACATCATATTCCGGTAGGGGAGGTGTGGAGTATGGAGGAAATTCAAAAGAGAAAAGACCTTCTGGAAGAAAGCAATAAAAGAGATCGATTTCCGCTACACTGGAATGTGGTTGAGAGCCTTCCGGTTCATGAACATATAAAGCAGGGGAAAGGCGATAAAGCGACTTTTATAGAAAATTACAAGGAGAGCCTGCGGAATCTCGGCAAAAGCGGTATTACCCGTGTCTGTTACAATTTCATGCCTGTCCTTGACTGGCTAAGAACAAATGTGCGGTATCGACTGGAGGACGGCAGTACAGCCCTGCTGCACGACCTGCAAGACCTTATTATTTTCGATCTTTTTATCCTGAAAAGGGAACGCGCAGAAGAAGATTATGATCCCGAAATGGCAGAACGGGCAAAATCCAGATATCCTCAAATGCCACAGGAAGAACTCGAGAGGCTTCGGGAAAGTCTGCTAATGGCATTGCCTGGAGATAGAAAAGGATTTACGCTGGAGAAACTTCGGCAGGGACTTGAGAGTTATAAAGGGATTTCAGCAGAACAGCTTCGGGATAACCTGGTAGATTTTCTAAAAGAGATAATTCCTGTGGCAGAAGAAGCAGGAGTGAAGATGGCAATTCATCCAGATGATCCGCCTTGGCCTGTTTTGGGTTTACCCAGGGTTGTTAGCGATATTGATGATCTAAATTATATTTTCAGTAAAGTGCCACAAAAGGCTAACGGACTCACTTTTTGCAGTGGCAGTTTTGGCGCTTCAGAAAAGAATGATCTTCCCGGGATCATAAAAACTTATTATGACAGAATCCATTTCGTACACCTGCGATCTGTGCAACGGGAAGCAGATTCGCGGTTTTATGAAGCCAATCATCTGGAAGGCAGTGCAGAGATGTACAAGCTGGTTCGCACTTTCTATGAGTGTCAAAAAGGGCAAAAAAGGGAGCCGATCCCTATGAGGCCCGATCATGGACACCAGATGCTTGACGATTTAGAGAAAACCACTTACCCCGGATATTCTGCAATTGGAAGACTTAGAGGTTTGGCAGAATTAAGGGGGCTGGAAATGGGCATTGAAAGATCTTTAGAAAATTAATGATAACAAAATATGAATAATTTACAAGATAAAGTAGCGGTAGTAACCGGCGGGAATGGAGTTCTGGGAGGAGCTATTGCCATGGGCCTGGCTGCCCAAGGAGTGAAGGTTGGAATCCTGGGTAGGAGTGAAGATACCGTACAGGCACGGGTAAAAGAGATTGAAAATGCTGGAGGAAAAGCCCTTGGGCTCGTTGCCGATGTGCTCGACGAAGAAAGTTTAGTGGCAGCAAAGAAAAAAATTCAGGAGGCGTTCGGGAAAGTGGATATCCTGGTCAATGCCGCCGGCGGAAACCAAAAAGGAGCAACAATAACACCCGATCAAAGTTTCTTTGACCTGGACCTGAATTCCTTCGATAAGGTGAATCAGCTCAATTTTAAAGGCACAGTGCTACCTTCTTTGGTTTTTGCCAGGGAAATGGTAGCGCAAAAGAGCGGGAGCATTATAAATATTTCTTCCCTTGCAGCGCAACGGGCGCTTACAAGAGTGCTGGGATATTCTGCAGCTAAAGCGGCAGTTAACAATTTTACCAGGTGGCTGGCTGTGGAAATGGCTCAAAAATATGGCGACGGAATCAGGGTAAATGCCATTGCCCCCGGATTTTTCATTGGGGAACAGAACCGGGACCTTCTATTGAAGGAGGATGGAAATCTTACAGCACGCGGGGAGACCATAATTGGTCAAACTCCCATGAACAGGTTTGGGAAACCCGAAGAATTACAAGGTGCAGCCAACTGGCTTGCTGGAGATGGTTCCTCCTTTGTGACAGGAACCGTAATTGCCGTGGATGGAGGCTTTGGAGCCTTTAGCGGAGTTTAAAATTTGAAAAATATGGACGCATTGGGAAAATATTCATTTGGAGTAGGGGATAGATTTGGGAAAGAAGGAAAGGCGCAACTTGAAGCCATTTTGAAAATTCGGAAAGCAGGAGTAGAGGTCATTCCGGTCTGGAACAAGTCGAACCGGGAACATGAAACAGTGGGAACACGTCCTCAAAGCCTCCGGGAGGAAGCCGATAATGCGGTGAAGGCTGCCGGTTACGAAGGTGATTATTTCGTAGATGCAGACCATATCAATTTTAAAACTGTAGATCCCTACCTGGAAGTAAGTGATTTTTTCACCATCGATGTAGCCGTATTTATAGGTAAACCGGCCCCCGAACAGGAAGAGGAGCGATTTCTTAGCTTTTTTAGAGAATATTCGGGGGAACTGAAGATTCCGGGAATTGAGCGGAAAATGCAGATCTCCAAAATCCAGCTTCGGGAAATGCTTGGTAATTTTCTATTGGCGGCAAAGAATGCGGGTGAGGTCTACTTCTACATTCAGGAAAATAAAAAGGAGGAGGTTTACATAGAGGTTTCAATAGATGAGGTGGCGAATCCTCAAACCCCTGTAGAGCTGTTCTTCATTTTAGCTGCTCTTGCTTATTACAAGGTTCCGGTAAATACTATAGCGCCTAAGTTTACTGGCAACTTCTATAAAGGAGTAGATTATCAGGGAGATGTCAAACAATTTGAGAAGGAATTTGAGGAGGATCTGCTGGTGATAGATTTCGCTGTGAAAGAATTCGGGCTGCCACAGGATCTCAGGATCAGTGTACATACCGGCAGTGATAAGTTTTCGGTCTACCCCGTGATACGCAGGCTCATTCAAAAGCATAATGCAGGGCTTCATCTAAAGACAGCGGGAACAACCTGGCTGGAAGAACTCATTGGCATAGCAGAAAGTGAAAGAGAAGGATTCCATTTCAGTATAGAGCTTTACCGGGAGGCATTGGAGCGTTATGATGAATTGACCAAGGATTATAAGTCGGTACTTTCGATAGACAAATCGAAATTACCTGCGCCCGAAGATTTCTCCTCGGGGAAGGAATTTGCTGCTGCCCTGCGCCATGAGCCAGACTCTTCAGAATATAACCTGCACTTTAGGCAGTTGCTGCATACCGCGTACAAAATTGCTGCGGAAAAAGGAGATGAGTTTTTTGCCCTTTTAGAGAGGTATAGAGAAAAGATTGAAGAGAATGTAACAGATAATCTTTATCGAAAACACCTGAAACCTTTGTTCCTGGCTGATCATGAAAATAACAGCTTCTAAAGTTCCCTTGAGCTTCTTCAAAAGACGAAAAGCTTTTACTAACCTTAATAGCGGCAGAATTTAATATCTTAAAAGCTTTCTGATTTAAACATTTTCCACACCAGTATAACTTTTAGTAGTAGTATATCTGGAAGACCTTCAGCAGGTGCTCAAAAATGGCTTTTTTGAGCACCTTTTGTGCTTTAAAAACTTTCCGCAGATTATAATATTCCTTCGGAAGAATATCAGGTGAATTCGAGTTCGCGGGTTCTTAGCCTGGGGCTTTTCTTCTTAAACTTTCGCCCGTACCATAACAAGAATCCTGTGACAGGCAGGCTGGCGCAGATGAGGCTGGCAAAGAAAGCAATTATTTTCCCGGATAGGCCGGCAATTGCCCCTACGTGGATATCGTAGTTCATTCTCATGACCTTTTCTGAAAAACCAGCTTCTTCATAAATCCCATAGATGCTTGGGGTTTCAATTTCCTCCAGGGTATTTTGGTCATAAAAGCGATAATCTGCAGTGTAATAGATTCCGTCGTGATAGGCTACTTCCACATAAATACTTGAAGAATCGGTGTAAGGATAATGTATCTCGAGATCTACAGCTTCAGGATATTCCTTTTTCAGGTCTACAATAAGCGATTCTATAGGAGGATTTTCTGTGATTTTAAAAGTCCCTGATGTGTTATCGGGAATAGTGAAAACCACTTCTTTTTCTCCTCCCATACCTTTATACACAGCGCTTGCAAACCATTCAAATACCATCACCAGGCCTGTGAACACAACAATAACTGCCACAAAGCTTACATAAAATCCCATTACGGAATGTAAATCGAAATTTTTTCGCTTCCACTTGGTGCTTTTCTTCCAGTCGAATGACAGGCGTTGCTTTTTCATTTTCCTGTTTTTGGGCCACCAAAGAATAATACCGGTAACCAGCATAAAGAAAAAGATGAAAGTACTCCAGCCTACTACCTGGCTTCCAATTTCATGAGGGAGCCACAGATACATATGCCCATCGAGAATAAAAGGAAAAAAACCTGTCATGTGGTCTTCCACTTTAAGGACTTCACCCGTGTATGGGTGCAGGTAAACCGACTGGTAAAATTCAGGTTCCAATTCATAGAAAATAACCTCGATGGGTTCATTTTCTTCTGCGTAAAGTGTCCCGTGAACATACCTCCCGGGCAATTCTTCTTCAGCAAGAGCTTTTGCCTCTAAAGGGGTGAGAATGGAGGTGTCTCTTTTCTCTATTTCCGGAAGATCATTGGTGAACATCCTGATCTCCTCCTGGAAAACCCATAGACATCCGGTAACAGCAATAATAAACACAATTGCACCAGTAACCAGTCCAAGATACAGGTGGATTTGCCTAATCCATTTTTTAAGGTTCGATTTGCTCTTCTTATTCTTATTTTTCATGAGAAATAAAAAAGACCGCGAGCGCCAGTAAGCTTTACCCGTGACCGGTTGAATTACAGTTAATAATGCCTTTAATAGTCTTTCCTCTAATCTTAGCGTCTTGTGTAATAGCGGCCGAAACTTTCTGTTTTCCATTTAATACAACAAGGAAGACAAAAGTAGAAATGGCAGCTCTATTACTTTAGATTAAGTCTAAATAAAAGCGGCAGCTAAGTTAATTAGCTCAAAGAACTTCTCCAATTGTTATTTAGACTTTTTTTAAATAAGAAGGTAATGTAAATGAAACAGCGTAAAAAGCTCCCATAGAAAGAGTACGTTAGTAGGATCACTTTAGTTAGCGGGCTCAATTTTATGTGTGGAGTTTTTTTTTCAGAACATCATTAAATTTTCTCTCTACCGGTGATTCACATTATTTAAATAGCCCCAACTTTAGTTCTTGATCCAGAAAAAGTAACACAACAGATGAATTGACAACTGTAAGACAGTTACAATCAGAGAAGGAATTCAACTTAAAGGACATTTGGGTAGAGATCAAACGCAGGCACGATCTTTCAATGAAGGGTTTTAAGCTTAAAACAATATCGTAGTTCTCATCGATAAACATCAATTAAGATATCTGCTGTTTTAAAAAATCAAATTGACCTGATGAATTGATCAATTTGCTGAAGCCGAACTAAAATGATACTGCACTCCAATTTCAATTCCCACACGTAAATTATGTGTCGCCTTAGCCTCCCATTCCGGTTGTATCTCAGGGTCTGCTGTAAAAAGCGGCCGATCGTCTGCATTTGTGAGATCAAATCCATAACCTACACCTGCACTTGCAGAAAAATTTGAAGAAAGGAATTTTTTTAAACCTATTGATCCAATCAAACCAAAAGTAATTTTTTCAAAATGCCAGTCGACATCATTGCTATACCTGAGTTCACCATTTTTATAGTTGATGTTTTTACCTGGAGCATATATCAGCTCAAAATCATTTCCCGTAATAACTGACATATAATCTGTGAGGAAAGAAATTTTAATACCTTGATTTAAAACCAAAAACAAATCTTGCTCTTTATTTATGGGCAAAGAATACTGTACAGTTAGCGGAATTTTCAAATAATTAAATTCCGATTCCATGGGGTAGCGGGGGCCGAAGGCATTGGCAATTTCTTTAAAAAACTGATGTGAATATTCAAATCCTGTTTTAAAACCCCAATTAGAATTCCAATTTTTTTCCATTGTTATTCCCACTGCATATCCATTAGGAATATCCTGCTGGTCTTCAAGATTCAAGGCTGATGAATTGAGCCTATCAAAATAAAAGGTGGAGGCATTGATTCCCACCTGCCAATTCTCTAATGACTGCGACTTACCAATAAAAGGTAAGAGAATAAATATTAATATCGTCAATTTATTCATGTTATCCATTTAAAAGAATGTGTTTAGCTAATCGTGATTGTCTGAGAATGGGAAGTACTTAAAATAAAAAAAATAAATAAGGAATAGTAGAGTTTTTTCATAATGGCACTTGAATTTGGGGGTGATGGCCAATTAATAATTAGTCTTATATTTAACAATAATGCAAATTTATATCCGTAAAATCAAAAAATAACAGCTGTTTATTGCTAATGCATGTATTTTAAAAATTTTTTTAAGACCTGTCGTTGTAATCTATCTTCTGGGATTTGTAACAACAAAATATCTTCCTTGCTTCTGTATAGAAATTTAAAGGATGCCCGCAGAATAAAATTATCCAAAAATGGTGATGAACTAATAGCTCGTATTGTTATCAAAGCCTATATATATGTTAGCTGATATTGTTTCAATCGATCTTTATGAATAATACATGAAATTAGAAAAATAAAATTAGAGCTGACAAATTACTAACGGTTTGCAATGGGAGGTCTCTAATAATAAGGCGTCCGTGAGAAAAGTTCTTTTTTGGCGACTATCAGCTCATGTACCTTACAGTTAATACCGTCGCCACAACAATAAGCCTCAACAACAGCATCTTTCCATTCTAAAGTAAAAGCCTTTAGAAGCTAGTTTAGAGGTGTGAAAAACGTAGAGTTCTTTCTTCACAGGATTACCTACAATATTCAGCTAATCCACAACTTTTGTTCTTAATTCCTATCAAATGAAATCAAAAAAGAATTTATGCGGATGAAAAAGGGGAATGTTTTACCTATGTTGTACCTAAGAAATAAAAAACCGAGATATCTTATCCCGGTTTTCCTTTATCTACTGGTAGCGAGAACGAGATTTGAACTCGTGACCTCCGGGTTATGAACTTGATGTTTTATCTATGCAATTTCAACTAAAACCATGCAAAATGTTTGATTTACAGTGCTTTATATAATACCTGATCTTAATTAGAAGGTATTAAAATCAAATTATTCTGTACTTATTCTGTACTATTCTGTACTTATTCTGTACTAACTGCCTAAACATTTCACTATCTTTACTAAGTTTTAAATCAGATCATTATGGCTAATGTAAAGATTGTTTTACGGAAGAACATGATAAGAAAGGATGGCACAATTCCCCTTGCATTGAGGATTAGTGAAAATTATAAAACAAATTATCATTGGCTTGGACAATATGTTTTTGAAAAGGACTGGGATAAAACTGCTGGAAAAGTTAAGAGAACTCATCCCAATTATAGAAAATTGAACAATTTTTTGATGAAAAAGTTGACAGAGGTCAATGATATGTATTTTGAGTCGAAAGATCGTATTACTCCCAAACAAATCAAACAAAAATTAAAAGGTCCTGGGGGCTTAAAATCTTTTTTTACATTAGCAGCTGAACGTATAAAGGACAAATATGAAAGGGGAACATTCTCTGTAGCCAAATCCGAATTGTCAATCCTCTATAATTTAGAAGAATTTTTACATCTAAAAAAATCTAAAAACAAATCTACAGTTATCAAAGAGATCAAAGAACGACGTAGAGAGCGTATAAGTAGGGCAAAAAGGGCCGAATATATGTGGATGGATGGAGTGAACTATTTTCAAAAAAGTACAGCTTTACGATTTCAGGAAATTGATGAGGCATTTATAAATAAATATAAAACTTTTTGTCTTTCTTATTTAAACCAAACAACCAGAACTGTTACTAATCAGCTTATTTTTATTAGAACACTTTTTAACCTAGCAATAAAAGAAGGAATTATTGATCAAAAGTATTATCCTTTTGCAGGGGAAAAAGAGAAAATTCGAATTGGTTCTGGTAATAAAATCGGTCTAACTATAGAAGAGGTTGAAAAAATAGAAGCTCTGAAATTTGAAGAAGGTGCTTCAATTTGGCATACTCACAATGTTTGGCTTTTTGCCTTCTATTTTGCAGGCATACGTATTTCTGATGTGGTTAAACTGAAATGGTCTGATTTTAAAGATAATCGTCTTTATTATGTAATGAATAAGAATGATAAGGCGTTGAGCTTAAAAATTCCTGATAAAGCCGAAAAAATATTAAGCTATTACAGAAAGGACAAGATACTTTATAATGGATATATATTTCCTTTTCTTAAAAATGTCCATCCTAAAGATGCTGAAGAAATTTATATAAAAACAAAAAATGCTACCAAACTTCTCAATAAATATCTAAAACGAATTGCAGAGGAATGTGGTATAGATAAAAATTTATCCAATCACATTGCAAGACACAGCTTTGGGAATATTGCAGGTGATAAAATTCATCCTTTGATGCTGCAAAAGCTCTATCGACATAGTAATCTAAAGACTACTCTGAATTATCAGGCCAATTTCATTCATCGAGATGCTGATGAAGCTTTGGATAGTGTAATAAATTTTTGAATAGGTGAAGATTTTCTTGTGAAGAATATAATTAGTAACTAATTTGAGAAGGTGAAATTCTTGCTTTTATGGAAAATCATGAGTGCGGCAGGGTTAAATTGCCTCTCCCGTTTTAGAGTGGTTTTATTTAGTCGTAAATTTTGTCAATTCAAGACAAATAAAGTGGATTTAATAATGGATAGGCATTGGTGATTCTTCAAGATCTACGATGTGTTAGTTTTAGCCACTTATTCTTTAAACTTAAGATAAGTTGCTTTTCAATATTCATGATAGCTTGTACCCTTGGTATTTTCTTCCTTAGCTTCTAATTCATTTAGATCCCTAGATTGAGCTCCATTAGAAATTTCAGAAAAGTGAACCAAGCAAAATAGCGCCAGTATGTAGAATATTCTGCTGAGATAGAGGAAAGTGGTATGATCCAAATAAATAGATGCAAAACCTGTAAGATTCGAAAGTGCCAAAGCCAAAACCCCTACTAAAAAAGAAGCTGATATTTCGTTGCTGTACCGATCATAAACAAGAATAGCACCTGCTATTAAAAGAAGAGAAGAAAAACCATGTAAATAAAATAATAATGTTAGAGCAATATCATTATTACCGGCTGTCAAAGTATTTCCAATAACAAAAACAAAAATTCCATTTACAGCAAATACTATTGAAAAATATAGTTTCTGAAAAGAACTCATGTGGAACTTTTCTAAATTCTCTTTTATTTCGAACAAAAGTAAAAGATAGGCTGAAGAGTGTAGAGCAAAAAAAGCCTGCTGTGCAATAGTTGATTCAAAATCTAGAATAAATATGTCTGCGATAAGAAAAAGCAGAAGAGCACCTAATAAAAAAACTTTTTTAGAGGAATCAGTGACCAGAAAATATAGACAGTAAATTCCAGAACAAAGAATTCTACCCCACCTACTATTTTCCTCGTTTAATGCCCAGATTAATACAACATTCACCACCACCAGGGCAACAACAATGGATAAGGAAATGATTTTCGAAGACTTCATAATATTTTGTTAAAAAGACAAACATACTACTTTCACCTGATAATTAGGTTTTTCATCGATTATTATTAAAAACAAATCGTTTTTATTAAAAAGCTGCAGATGGACGGCCATAATTTCTAGTGAAGATTTGTAAAAATCCATTAAGAAAAAATAAAGGGGAGAAGAAAGCAAGAGGATCACACGCTGCGCGATGTCATAGGTTTACAAGCATTTCCGTCTCTAGTTTAAAAGATCATTACTAATTTTGCGGCAAATGCTCTGGTAACCCTCGTCATTAGTGGATCTTTTGCGGCTAGCGTTACTATTTTGAATAAACCTGCTTTCATCACAGATTTATTAGTTTGATAGATTTGGACTTGCAGCACTTGCTGTGTTTTCATTACGGGCGCGAGGAATTATTAGAAATAGCCTCTCCTATGGTAATACAAGGCATCCTAGAAAATGTAAAAACTATAGGAAGGGATTTTTCTGGTTTAAGATCAGTAAAGGAAAATCGCCCAGCCTTCGATCATAACCATATACCTTAAACTGGAAAAACAGAGGAGGACCCCTGCAGTGCCTATAGTTTAGAAATTCATAGTCGTTCCTCTTCTAGGAACTTACAATTTACCATTAAATTTCTTAATAAGAAAAAGGATGCGGTTGATAAGTCATTTAGGTAATGTGGCCTCAAAACATTGTATTAGTTCGGGGGATTTGGGCTTGCAGCAGTTTGCTGCGCTTCGTTCGCTTTTATTTTAGGTGCCCAACATCTAATAGTAATTGTTGATTCATGCCATTCTTGTGATTTTGACTAGACTGAGGATATGTCCTGATCTATCATCAGCAGACTTTGATATTGGCTCTTTCTCAAATTCACTGAATAAAGAATTCTAAGAGCATTTTTTATTTATTATCTTCTTTTCTAACTTAACATGGAAGAAAATAGGTGGAGAGATTGAGAGAGGTTTCACCTCCATTTGTAAAAAAGTCTGAAATTATGCCTCAAGAAAGTATTGACCTCCATTTTACCACACTACACTTTTACGAAAATTATGTGATTTCACAGCCAAAAGAAGGAGTTGTTATTGATTATTCAGAAGTGGCAGATGTAATAAAAATTTGTTCAGAATTTTATGATAATAAAAAGTTCGTTTATTCATAGGAGGGTAAATACCCCGAGGCTTGCCTCGTTAGTAAATGTTGTAAAGTTAGAAAACGTGTTCCACTAAAATGCTCCGTGGGCTTGCCCCGGAGAAATTTACTTATCCAAAAGGGTTCATGATTTCAATGTGAATCCAGTAGCTTATTATAAGCTTGTAAATCTAAGGAATCTCGTAGGTTTTGGAGTGGTTAGCCGGAAAGCATCATCTTTGAACATGGCTACTTTTGAAAGAAATTTCTCAAAAGTTCCTTTTGCCATATTTCTAGATATTGAAAAAGCACAAGAGTGGGTAGAGTCGGTACTTAATAAATGATTTTGCTAGAAGGTTTTTCCTGTTAATTTGTTGCATCACAACATAGTATTAGTTCGGTAGTTTTGGGCTTGCAGCACTTCACTTCGCTGCGTTCGCAGGTTGGGAGTCTAGAAATAATCTGGTTAAATATTTCCCAATATTCCTTTTCTTTTTCGTAAAAACTTTATTTTTAATGTTAAATCACCAGAATAACATTCCCCCAATTTCCCCTGAGGTTAAAATACTCCTCTTTGGATACCAAAGTGGAGTTCAATCTCTCATTTATTCAAAAGATGGAGATAATGATTAAGGATAATTCCAAAGTTTGGAGGCTACTTGTTCTTATTGGCAGTGTGATACTGGCCGCTTATGTTGTGCTGAAGTATGTTTCCTAATCTTAATCAGGGAAAGGTTATGTGATCCTTGATGACTAAGATTTCAAATCTTCTTTTTTTTTTCGCCCGCAAAGAATTAATTCAATTTTTATTGTAAAAGATCCATATCCTCTCCTATCTTCTGATCAACTACCCTTGCATATATTTGAGTGGTTGACAATTTTGAATGTCCCAGGAGCATAGAAACGGTTTCTTTGGGCACACCATTGGATAGGGCAATTGTTGTTGCAAATGTGTGCCTTGCAACATGAAAACTAAGATTCTGCTGAATCTTGCACTGGTCTGCAATCTCTTTCAGGTAATTATTAGTCTTTCGATTGCTATAGACTGGAAGAAAACTTTGTGATACTGGATTCTCATATTTCTGCAGAATCTCACGAGCCTTTTCCAAAAGAGGCATCTTCATTGGAGTTTGACTCTTTTCTCTCCTGCAGTATATCCAATCCTTTCCGTTAACTCCCTGGATTAAATTATCAATAGTGAGATTTTTTACGTCTATATAAGATAAACCTGTATAGCAGGCGAAAAGAAATATATCTTTTGTTGTCTAAAAGTATGACGTTTGAATCGTGTCTCCTCAATAAAATTTAGTTCTCTTTGATGGAGATAAGCACGGTGAAATTTTTTAAACTTCATTTTGTAATTCCGGAAAGGATCCTTTTCAAGCCATCCTAGTTTTATTGAGAGATTGGTGAGCTTTAAACCTTTCCAGATGTTTCATTATTCCATTGTTACTTAGCTGTTTCTTTCCCTTTTGTCCTTTTGCCTCCGAAGAAATTTATCAAAGCCGGTGACAAACTGGTAAGAAATGTTTTTCAGCTAAATGTCCACGGTCTTGTGATCCTTCACCAGATAATCGGCCAAATACTTTTCAGTTGCCCCAAAATTTTTTAAAACTTCATATTTGAGGACATCCCCATTGTTGTTTTATGAGGCTCAATTACATCCTTAAGTGATTTATAAGAAGCGTCTGAGCATTAGAACTTCGATTTTATAGTCTGGGCTGTAACAATCTTATCTTCTTTCAATAGATCTTCATTACACTGGAGCAACTTGGCATGTTTAGCATCAAGGTAGTTGTTAAGGGTAACGGCTTCAGGATTTCTTCCTTTGATCCTATGGGCACGTTCATCCCAGACTTTTGAATTGCAATACCGAGACAAACTAATCTCAGCTCTTTTGCCATTAACAGTTACCCGAGCATAAATAGGTAACCAATTATTTTTAATTTTTGCCTTATTGAGCCAAAAACGAATCCGAAAAGTGGGTTTTGATTATATCGTTGATTTTTAGGCAACCGATTTAACGTTTGAATGAAAAGTCAAATCACTCTAAAGCCCCTAAACTACTGGAAGGTAAGAAATATAAGTAACCGATTAGGAAACCGAATAGATCACATTTTAAATCAATATTAAAAAAAAATGATCTTCAGCTTTATTAAGGTACTGAAAATCTTTAATTAGGTATTATTTGGTGCCATTTAATATAGCAAAAGTCGGGGTAATGCCATTACTGTGGTAAATTCTATGTTCCTGAAAGGAGATGTTTTCAGCGTTGCTGTAGCACGAGCTGTCGTGCCATCCCATCCAAAAGGGGGAATTAAACCGTCCCCAATAGAGTCCATAAAAGATCTTTCCTTCCTCCAAAAGAAATGGTGAAGTTAGAGCCCAAAATTAGCCTTGCAGGAGTTGGTAATGTAGTAATAGCAAACCAAGTTACTGATATTAGAACAAGTTGACCTCTCTTTTCTTAGTCATTCTATAAGAAGAGTCTAGAATAATGCAACATCTTGTGACTACAATTAAATTCCTTTTCTTTCTAATTGAAAAAAGCAGAATTTCATGTTAAAAAAATAATTCCTATTAACATTTTATTATATTTGGAATTCATGAAGAAAGTTTTTTTAAATACTTTTTCTTTTCTGATGGCCATTTTGGTCCTCTTTTCCACGATGTCTTTCACTGTGGAGAAGCATTTTTGCGGTAAGAGTTTGGTAGGACACGCTGTTTTTTCTTCTGTAAAAAAATGCAAGTCCGAAACACACTCCTGTGGAGTGGATAGTATGATGGGCCATATGAAAATGGATAAAGAGGCTTGTTGCTCAGACGAAACCGATCGAATTGAGGGTCAAGATGAATTAAATTTTGCTTCTACCTCTTTCGACTTTATACCGCAGACATTTATTATTCCGTTGTCTTTCATTATAGTTGATCTTCTACCTGAGTTATCTCCGGAGGTAATCAATTATCCTCCTTATCAACCTCCACAACTGGTTTACGACATACAAGTCCTTTGCCAGGTATTTACCATCTGATTTACAGGCGCATCATTCATTGATGCTTATGGAGATTCGGCTGTACATTAAATGTATGCGCTGATATCTTCCCAACTTTATTTCAGATTATCCAATTTTAAAACAACTCACTTTATGAAAAGTAAAATTTTATTGATACTAACCCTGTGTGCAGGGTTAGTAGGGCAGTTATCTTATGCCCAGGAAAAAACAGTTACCGGAACTGTGAGCGACGAGAATGGCATGCCTATTCCCGGAGTAAATGTGATGGTGAAAAATACAACCAATGGAACCCAAACTAACTTCGACGGGGAATATTCAATAACGGCACAGGTGGGCGATGTTCTTAACTTTAGCTATATCGGAAAGAAAATAGTTAACAAGACCATTGGTGCGTCTAATGTGATTAACGTAGAAATGGTGAAAAACGCCGAATCGCTCGATGAGGTTATGGTGGTAGCTTATGGTTCAGCCAACAAACGAAGTTTTACAGGAGCGGCAGAAACAGTGACCAATGAAGCTGTGACTAGAGGGGCTACTGCCAGTTTTGAAACGGCCTTACAGGGAAAGGTTTCAGGGGTAAATATTTCTACTTCAGGCCAGCCTGGAGGTCAGTCTAATGTGCAAATTCGGGGGATTGGATCTATAAGTGGTTCAACTCAGCCTCTGTACGTTCTAGACGGTGTGGTGATAAATACTGATTCAAATTTGAGGGCGGGTGATTTTATGACCGGAAGTACGGGTTATAACCCTTTGTCTACTATCAATTCGGAAGATATTAAGAGTATAACGGTTCTCAAGGATGCTGCAGCTTCTTCTCTTTATGGTTCAAGGGCGGCTAATGGAGTGGTGATCATCACTACCAAGAAAGGTAAAAGAGGGGAGACTGAAATTGCTCTTGGAGTAGAAACCGGTTGGAGTGAGAATCTTACCGAGGAAAAGCTGATCAACAATGAGCAGTTCAAAGATCTGTGGATAGAAGGGCAAATAAACCAATATATTCAGAATAACGAGAATGCCGAGTTCAAAAGAGTGTATGCAGACAATAGCTTGTATAGTACATACCAGAGTCAGGCTGTAAGCGATTACCAGAATATCTACGGAACTACAAATGCCAACGCAGATTGGATGGATGCTATCTACCAGACCGGCTTCATGAGAAAATATAATCTCTCGGCCAGGGGCGGAAATGAAAACACTTCTTTTTTTGTTTCTGGAAATTATCTCGATCAGTCAGGGACAATAATAGAGACCGGGTTGAAACGATATTCAGGTCGTGTAAATCTTGAGAACCAGGCAAAGGACTGGATTACATTAGGAGTTAATCTTTCTGTGGCCAAATCTGAAAGGGATGCAGCTAACATCGACGGAACTTATGCGGGAGGCCTGAACCCGTTGTACATGGCGAGAGTGCTGCCCCCTGCTGCCCCCATTTATGATCCAGAGGGGTATGGAGGATTTGCTAACCTCCCGAATGAGATCGAAAAAAATGCAAATCCTATAGGTGTTCTAAAAGTGGGTGAGTATGAAAATAAGGAATTCCGTGTCAGAGGAGATGCTTCTGCAGAATTTCAAATTATAGATCCCCTAAGTTTCAAGACCACATTTGGAATAGACCAGCAAGCAATAGATGAAACCCTGTATGACAATAAAGAGTTTGGTGCAGGGGGTGGCATCTGGAATGGAGTTCTTAATCGTGTAAAAAGTGAAGTTTTCCAATACACTATTTCGAACATTCTAAACTATAATAAAATGTATGGGAACCATGGGTTGGACGTTCTGCTCGGTCAGGAGTCGCAGGTTTCTGAGATGAATTCTATCAATGTATATGGTTATGACGTTCTCGACAGTGAATTACTGTCGGCAAGTAGTATTGGTGCTCTATGGTCGCATACTGGTTATGCAGAAAATTACTCTTTACTCTCCTATTTTTCACAGGTGGCTTATAACTATAACCAAAAATATTATCTCTCGTCCAGTTTTAGAAGAGACGGATCTTCAAGATTCGGAAAAGATGCCCGATGGGGAACTTTTTGGTCAGTGTCTGGCGCCTGGGTCGTAACTGAAGAAAGCTTTTTAGATGTTGATGGTTTGGATTATTTAAAGTTTAGAGGTAGTTACGGGACAAACGGGAATCTGCCTCCCCAGTATTACGCAGCTTTGGCATTTTTTGAAACTGACGGGAAAGGGTACGGAGGAGAATCAGGTCTGTCTTACGGGCAACTGCAAAACCCAGATCTTTCTTGGGAACAAAGTAAAAATTTCAATTTGGGAATAGATCTTAACCTCTTCAGCGAATTTGATCTTTCTGTGAATTACTTTCATAAAAAGACAGAAGATCTGTTGTTGAATGTACCAGTTTCTTCTACAACAGGTTTCCTGACCCAACTACAGAACTATGGAGAAATGGTGAATAAGGGTTGGGAATTTGAAATCGGTTATACACCTTATACTAATGACAATTTCTCCTGGAGAACCAGTGCGAATCTCACTATTCTTGACAATGAGATCACGAAACTGAAAAATACTATCGTATCTAATTATAGTTCAAGATATGGGCAGGATCCTTTGATCATCAAAGAGGGAGAAAGTATTTATTCTTCCTACCTGAGAGAGTATGCAGGAGTAGACCCTGAGACAGGAATGGCCCAGTATTACGTGCTGGAAAACGGGGAAAGAACCGGAGAAATTACAACAGATGCCCAGAGTGCAGGTTTTGGTATTTTCGGGGATGCTCTGCAGGATTTACAAGGAGGCTTCTTTAACGAGTTCAATTATAAGAACTTTTCTCTCGATTTCTTATTCACATTTGGAATGGGAGGAAAGGTGTATGACCGAACAGCCTTTAAAAGGGATGATGACGGTTACGCTCCACAGTTCACCAATACGGTGGCTCAGTTAAGTCCTTGGAATCCTAATAATACAGATGCTACTGTGCCGATCAGGATCAACGGAAATCCAACTTTTTCCAATGATGTGTCCACCAGGCACCTCTATGATTCAGATTACTTGAAGTTAAAGAATGTGAAGCTGAGTTATAGGCTCCCGGCAATTTGGAATACTGTAAAAGGCGGATCTGTTTATGTGCAGGGGGACAACTTACTGTTGTTGACAGAACTTGACGGATATGATCCCGAGGCAGTTGTCGATGGAGTGAATTTCTTCCAGGTACCAACAGCAAGAACCCTAATGCTGGGACTTCAATTACAATTTTAGACTAAAAAGCAAGAAAATGAAAATATTAAAAAACACATTAGTGATCATAGGTATACTATCCCTTCAGGGATGTAGCGAGGATGTACTCACCCAAACACCAGACCATGTTATTTCTGAAAATCTGGTCCTTAGTTCTGTAGAAAAACTGGATAAATTACTAATCGGTACCTACAATGAAGTTTCCCGGAATACATATCTGGGAAGGGTTTTGTATAAAAGAGCGGCTGTTAAAGGAACAGATTTCAGGTTTGTAAAAACCACTTTTAATCCAAGGGATTACGAATCTATTGCTTATAAATACGAAGAAAGCGCGAACAATAGTGGAAGCTGTGAAGAGCTTTGGAGACAGTCTTTTAAAGCGATAAACAACCTCAATCTCATCATTGCCAACATAGATGCAGCTGAAGGCAATGCTGCTGCAAAACAGGAAATCCTTGGAGAGGCTTTAGGCCTTCGAGGAATGGTCTATTTTGACCTCGCCAGAACTTTTGCCTACCCCTGGATAAGGGCCGGTGCTTCTTCACAAGGCCTGCCTCTTAAACTTTCCTCGGAAGAAGTTGTGGTTGAAAGAAGCTCCCTGGGAGAAACTTATGGCCAAATTCTTCTTGATCTCCAAACGGCACATGATCTCCTGGAGGAAAATACCTGGGAGCAGGGTAGTACTAATTACCTTACCAAGACAGGTGTGAAAGCTTTGCTGGCCAGAGTTTATTTATATAAACAAGACTGGGAGAATGCTTTAAATTATGCTGAGCAGATAATTGCAGCCAGAGGAGAATCCAATCTTATGGGTGTAGATTCTTATGTCTTCACTGACTATAATTCTGAATCATTATTTGAGTTGAGTATCACCAGCCAGAACTCTTTAGGGAGTAATGGTCTTGGAGCCCAGTTTGACGTGAAAGACGGTGGGCAGGGAGATGTTATTGCCACTAAGACCTTTGTGGATTTGTTGGGGGCATATGAAAATGATCCGCGCGCCGCTCTCCTCGAGGAGGATAAGGAAGGTACACAGCAGGCTTTTGTAAAATATACTAACAGAAGCGAAGGCGGAGGGCTGAGTGCTCACAATATTCCTGTTCTCAGGTTGTCCGAAATGTATTTAATTGCAGCAGAAGCAGCCGCGCACGGTGCCGGCGGAGGTGAATCTGAAGCTTTGAACTATTTGAATACACTTATTGAAAACAGAACAACCAACTTTGCTTCCCATCGTGTAACCGAAACGGGGGAAGCTCTTAAAGAAAAAATTGCCGAAGAGAGGAGAAGGGAGCTGGCCTTGGAGGGTCATGGCGTATACGACTATATTCGCAGAGGACAAGCCATTATTCGTCCGGGAGATGAACATGTGAATACAGGAGTAGATGCAGCCAATCTTGATATCCAGGCGAGTGATAACAGAACAATCTGTCCTATCCCTGCGAGTGAAATACAAGCTTCGGGAATGGATCAAACAGAAGGGTATTAAAACAAATAAATTTTCAATTCAGGAGATGAGATCTTAAGAAAAAGCCTCTAATCTCCTTTAACAATGTAATAATGGTAAGAAGACAAACAGCCTTAAAAATTAGACAGGCCCATAGGTACTTGGGAATATTTCTAGGACTACAATTCATTATGTGGACCGTGAGCGGATTATACTTCAGTTGGACTGATATAGACGAGATCCATGGAGATCAATATCGAAAGACTGAAATGAACCACGCTAGTTTTGAAGGGCTTTTAAGTCCATCCGAATCGTCAGGAATGAAGGTGCATTCTGTCGAACTGAAGGAGATCGCCGGAGATCCCTACTACTGGATCAATCACAGTATGTTACATAATGCCCGTACCGGCGAAATGAAAATGGGATTAACAGAAGCTGAAGCTCTATCTATAGCAGACCAGAATATGATAGATGGTTTGGAAGTGGAAAATGTGGAGAGGATAACTGAAACCGGTGATCACCATGAATATCGCAGTGGCCCTCTGCCCGCATATGTAATTTCTTATAATACTCCCGAAAATATTCGAGCATATGTATCCATTGCTGATGGAACTTTTAGGACACTGAGACACAGGGACTGGCGGTGGTTTGATTTCCTCTGGATGACCCACACCATGGATTACGATGGCAGGGATGACTTCAATAACTTTGTTCTGAGAGCCTTCTCTTTACTGGGATTGATCACCGTATTGAGCGGATTTGTGCTTTGGTACATATCTTCCCCCACTATTAGGAAAATTATTAATCCTAAGAAGAAAAAGAAAAAGAAATCCCGCGTTTAACAATTATTAACCTGGATTCCCCTGGCGGATCCATTACTACTCTTTTAAGGATAGAATTGAATTAGCCAAAAAGGCTGTCAAAAGACAGCCTTTTTTATTCATAGGAGGGTAAATACCCCGAGGCTTGCCTCGTTAGTAAATGTTGTAAAGTTAGAAAACGTGTTCCACTAAAATGCTCAGTGGGCTTGCCCCGGAGAAATTTACTCATAGGAGGGTAAATACCCCGAGGCTTGCCTCGTTAGTAAATGTTGTAAAGTTAGAAAACGTGTTCCACTAAAATGCTCCGTGGGCTTGCCCCGGAGAAATTTACTTTTGATAGATTGAGGTTTGGTTCTGAAGTTAATCCTTTCTGTGGAAAACCGGA
>NZ_JBOJLM010000012.1:0-109428 GCF_050750585.1 Salinimicrobium sp. WS361 | reverse complement strand
GGATGCTGAAGGAAACGCGACCATCACTCCGGCGATGATCGACAACGGCTCTTCAGATGCCTGCGGGATTTCAGAAATGTCGCTTGATAATGACACTTTTGACTGCTCAAATGTTGGAGAGAACACGGTTGTTCTTACTGTTGAAGACAACAACGGGAATACTACTTCTTCCGAAGCAATTGTTACTGTAGAAGATAACGTAACTCCTGTAGTTGTGGTGAAAAACATCAGCGTGCAGCTTGATGATGACGGTAAGGTTACTATCGCCACTGCAGATATGGTGGAAAGTGCAACCGATAACTGCGCAGTTGGTAGTATTACGCTAAGTGAAACCCGCTTTGACTGTGCAACCGGTGCCACAAAAGATGTGACGGTGACTGTTACTGATGTGAACGGCAATATTACGACCAAAGTTGCAACGGTGACCATCCTTGATGAAACCGCTCCCGTAGTGATCGCGAAAGACATCGTGGTAGAGCTTGACGAAAATGGCGTGGCCAGTATCGTTGCCGAAGATGTCTACGATGAGGTTTTTGACAACTGCGGAATTGCTTCCATGAGCCTGGATATTACCAGCTTTGGATGTGACAATGAGGGGATGAACTTCGTCCTGCTAAGTGTTACCGACCATAGCGGAAACGTAGGAACGGCTGAAGCTGTTGTGGACGTGAGAAACAGCTTTGGAGACAATGATTCCGACGGCATGAAAGACAACTGTGACGATGATGACGATAATGATGGTATTCCTGATGATGTTGACAATGCACCGTTAGTTCCAAACCCCGATCAAACAGATACCGATGGCGATGGCCTGGGAGATATTGTTGACGCAGATGATGACGGTGACGGAATTCTTGATGAAGATGATAACTGTCCGCTGGCCTACAACCCTGGTCAGGAAGACATCGATAAAGACGGAAAAGGTGATGCCTGTGATACGGTTGAGCTACTTGCTTCTGAAGCCATGACGCCAAACGGTGACGGTATTAACGACACCTGGAGGGTTGTGAACATTGAGAATCATCCAAATTCCCTTGTCATTATTTACAACCGCTGGGGGAAAGAGATCTTTAGACAGTCGTCTTACCAGAACGATTGGGACGGTACGTACAACGGCGATGCACTGCCCGAAGGCTCATACTACTTCCAGATTTACCTTGACGGAAAGAACCTGGATAAAGACGGATGGTTGTACATAACAAAATAATGAAGCTCACAATGAAAAGATATATCAATAAATTTATCGTACTGTTCCTGATATTCACCGGAACGACTTTATACGCGCAACAACAGAATTCGTACACTTTTTACCGCCAAAATATGAACATCGTGAACCCGGCTTATGCCGGGGCCGATGGGCATACTACTTTTGCAGGTATTTTCAGGAGTCAGTGGAGTGGTGTGAAAAATGCCCCCGAGGCCCAGGCTTTTTCCTTCGGTACCTATGCCGGGAAAAGAGTTGGAGTGGGACTTTCGGTAGAAAACGACCGCACCTTTGTGGAGCAGCAAACCTTTGTGACTGCCGATTTTTCCTATAGGCTTCCCATGAACGAGCAACTCGATCTTTTCCTGGGGTTGAAAGCGGGTGGAAACTTTTACAACGTAAATACCTCTGAGCTTGAGACCTGGAATTACGAGGTAGATCCGTCGCTGGTGGGCCTTAGCCGGTTCAACCCTAACGTGGGGGTGGGCGCTTATTTAAAGCATGAGAAATACTATATTTCTCTGTCGGCCCCAAAGATCCTCGAGACCAAGCGGGCACGAGAAGAGGAAGGTATAGTAACTACGGCGGCAGACAGGGTACATATGTATTTAAGTGGAGGATATGACTTCAGGCTGAACAGCACGTTGGAGTTAAAACCTTCTGTTATGCTTCGATATGTGCATGGCGCCCCGGTTTCGGTAGATTTTACAGCGCTTATGAACATTCATAACAACTTTGAAGTGGGAGCAGCTTACAGGACCGATGAAGCCATTAGCGGCCTTGCTTTGATCAAGGTGATAGACTGGTTTGACTTTGGTTACGCTTATGAATCTTCCCTGCGTTCGGAATTACAAAATGCCAGCAATGGCACCCATGAGTTATTTGTGAGGTTTACACTGAAGGATTAGTAGAAAGTTTCTGATCTTGATTAAGCTTCAGGATTTATTTCAGAAATAATAAAACAAGAATCTGCTGTGGTAGAAATACCCGGCAGATTTTTGTTCTTTAAGGTTGAAGCAGAAAGCTTCCGAAGAAAATAAAAGACATCGGATTTAGACATTTTTGGTACCTTAATAAAATCACAATTAAATTATAATATTGTTATATGATAAAAGCAGTGATCATCGATGACGAGGTGAATGCCCGCAATTTGCTGGAGAAAACCCTCGACAAGTATTTTCCCAACAAGATCAATGTTGTGGAGAAGTGCAGCTCGGTAGATGCCGGGGTGGTTGCTATTAGAAATCATGAGCCCGAGCTGGTTTTTCTGGATATTCAAATGCCCGAAAAGAATGGCTTGGAGCTCTTCAACTATTTCGATAAGATCAATTTTGAAGTCATTTTCACTACGGCTTTCGATAGGTTTGCTATTAAAGCAATAAAACGCAGTGCACTGGATTATTTGCTGAAGCCCATAAATCATCTCGACCTGGCTGAAGCTTTAAAAAAGTTTGAAAGGAAGAACGAAGGTAACTCTGCACAGAAAAAATTGTCTTTACTGCTGGAGAACCTCAATGTCAATGACCAGAATGTGAGTAAAATTGCATTTCCTACACTTGAAGGTTTTGAACTTATGCATACCAATCAAATTCTCTATTGCAGGGCCGAGAGCAATTACTGCAACATAAAGAAGATTGACGGCAGCACAAAAATGGCTGCAAAGACTTTAAAATACGTAGAAGGAATACTTCCGCAGCACGCTTTTAAGAGAATCCATAAAAGCTATGTGATCAACCTCAATTATGTGGTGAGGTATCACAAATCGAATAAGGAGATTGAATTAACAAACGGAGAGAAACTTCCAGTTTCCTTTCGAAAAGAAGAAGAGTTTATAAATGCCATTTTACAGAACCACTAGATCTTTTCTCTTACTATTCTTGTGGTGTAATTTAGCGCTCTCTCAAAATTATCCCGTAAAACATTACAACTCGGCTAATGAACTGCCCAATAATGCCGTGCGGTCGCTACTGGTTGACAGTGATAAGGCGCTGTGGATTGGCACTGAAAATGGCGTGGTAAAAAAAGAAAATGGTGTCTTAAAATACTATTTTGAAGAGGATGGCTTAGCTCTCAACAGCTGTTGGGCTATTGCTGAAGATAAGAAAGGTAATTTGTGGTTTGGAAGTTATGGCGAAGGGATCAGCATCTATGATGGGTTTGATTTCACGGTTATTTCTGAAGAAGACGGATTGATTCATAATGAGATCACCAAACTCTTTTCTTACCAGGACCAGGTTTTTGTGGGAACCAGTGATGGGGTTTCTATCATTGATATCAACACTTTTGAAGTAGTTTCCCTGAAAAATCCGCCGGAGAAAAAGCTTTTTCGGGTACAGGATTTTTTCAGCTACAACAATGAGATCTACGTAGCCACGTACGATTTAGGCATCTTCAGAATTAATCAGCCGAAGGATGAGGCGGCTCTTGTGAAAGTCAGTGATCATAAATTCATTTACTCTGTTCTGGTAGATAATGACAGTATTTACAGCAGCAACAAAGAGTTCTTTACAAAGCAGAAGCTGGCAAACTATGTACAGGAAAAGGATCTTACTGCCGAAAAATTGGGCGCTTCCATCATCTGGGATTACGTAAAAACCGGGCAGGACAGGATCTTTGCGGCGGCCTGGGGAATATATGATACCAACGGCGGAATCTATGAAGTAGTAGGGGAGCGGCTGGTCTCAAGAGCATCCGAATTCAATATTTCCAGCAAGGAAGTTATTTCCCTGGCCTATGATCCCGATTTTGAGAAGCTGTACGTGGGCACCAGGAACGACGGACTCTTCGAGATCGCGCTAAATCCGCCAATCACTTTTCAAGAATCTGCCGGGAAAAGAACTTTGGGGTTTGCCAGGACAAAAAATGCTTCCGCAGTACTGCGGGATGATGCTATTCTTGTCAAAAATGGCATAAATGAGCATAGTATTAGTTTGCAGCAGCTTAAAAAATGGCAGGAGGATTATGTGCACACCACCAGCCTACCTTTGCCCAGGCATGAAGATCATTTTTACGAACTTGATTATTCTACAGTAGCTGAAGATATTAAGTTCTATGACATAAAAGTTCACCAGGATATGTTTTGGGTGAATACCAATATCGGGTTGTTTGCGATCAAAACTTCAGGAGAACCGGAACGCTATTTACCCCTGCATTCCGAAGAGATCAATTTTACTCCTGAAGGTAAACTCATAGAAACCAATCCCTATGGCGGGGTTAGGGTTTACAGCGATCTGGATGCTTTTGATTATACGCTTTTTAATGCTGAAGATGGGCAAACACCCACTATGGTGGTAAATAGTCTTCAAAAAGGGCAAAAAACGTACTTCTTATCTATTTTTTCAGGGCTTTATGTGTGGAAAAACGGCAGGTTTACCTCCTTTTTAAAAGGCGGAATCTGGAATGAGAAAAAATTAAAACACATCACAGAAATAGGAGAAAACCTGGCGATATCAACCGAATTTGGAGATGTTTTTATCATCAATGATGAAGGTTCATTTGAAGTTCTTGAGAAGATTCCGCGGGCTAAGATCAGGGGGAACACCATTTCTTTCATGAAGAATTACCGCGGCACTTTGATTATTGGTACCGAAAAAGGACTCACGCTCTATAAAGACCGCCGCTTTATATTTATGGATAAAGAGCAGGGGCTGGAGCAGCCTTTGCTGAGTGCCGAAGTACACCAGAATGTGTTGACAATTGGCAGCAATAACGGGGTTTATAACCTAGATCTGGATGCGCTTATTGAGCCGAAGATGCTGGTAGATGATATTGAGCTGAAGGAGATCTTTGTCAATAACCACAAACTTTCCTGGGTGCCGGTTGCCCGTGAAGACAGGGTAGAACTGGCCCATAATGAGAATACGCTGCTGCTGAAGTTTAGTACAAAAGCCCATCCTTATCCCCACAAATTGCAATACCAGTACCGATTGAATAAGGATGCCACCTGGAGCCTGGCGTCTTCAAAACCCGAAATATTTCTGCCTTCCCTGCCTCCCGAAAATTACAGTATTGAAGTAAAGGTTTCAGATGAAAGTACCGGGCTCAGTTTTACCCGCCCCTTACTGAACATGGCAATATTTCCCCCTTTTTGGAAGACCTGGTGGTTTGGCGGCCTGCTGGTGCTAATTGCCGGAACCGGAATTCTGGGAATCTATAATTTTCAGATAAGGCAGAACAGGAAGTTTGAAGCGCAAAAAGGCCTTATTCAGAAGCGTTTGGAAGAGACGAAAATGGAGGCCCTGCTCGCACAGATGAATCCGCATTTTATCTTTAATGCCATGAATTCCATTCAGTACTACATCATGGACAATGATATAGAAAAAGCCACCGAATTTTTGGGGGATTTTTCGAAATTGATCAGGTTAAACCTCGACCATTGTACCAGGCCCAAAATCCTATTAATCGAAGAAATTGAATACCTGCAGGCCTACATCAGGGTTGAAAATACGAGGTTTAATAATGCTATTCAGGTAATCTTTGAGGTAGATCCTTCGATTGATCCTTATGAGCTGGAAATTCCTACCATGTTGCTGCAGACTTTTGTAGAAAATGTCTTTGTTCATGCTTTCCCACAAAGTATTAAAAATCCGCTTTTAAAAGTTTCCTTTGAATTGCTTTCAGATGGTTTGCTGCAGTGTAAAATTGAAGATAACGGGGTTGGTTTTTCAAGCGGGGCAGGCAACAGGTTGCATGAATCTAAAGGGGTCAATTTGGTCAAGGAGCGGGTGGCACTACTGGGTTACGAGGTGGAAGAGACTTTACAGGTAACTTCAGTAAAAAATGAAGGCACTTTGGTACTCCTTAAATTAGTAGTTTAACGCTTACTTTCAAATTCCATACGTTTACTAAACGCTTTAATTTTCTCCTGTAAAATCTCCTATTTTTGTGGCAAATTAAGGAAAGATACAGTTGCTGTTCCCGGGATTATTATACGTAGGGGTTGTAATTTTTTTGGAGCATGCGAACTGTTTTTTTCCTAATTTTTAAAACTTCCTGTCTACAATATTACCAACTACATTTTTTTAATAGTCAGCATAACTGAAGCCTCTGGTGGATTCTCGTGTGTCTAGATCTAAAAGATTATTCTGAAGCTATAGAATACCTGAAATTTATTCAGCATAGAAAAAATATCATGGTTCCGCACGAAACAGAATCATATAACGCTGTTGTGGTAATTAGGTTGCGACAGTTGAGAGACTGGGGTGCCAAAAATGACATTTTTATGAACTATTATTTCTGAAGTTTTTGATAATCGACTGTATGTTAGTTTATTTATGATTTGCAGCTGAAGAAACATTAGGAGAAGCTCGCTTTTACGGGAATCCGCTTTCAAAGCTTTAAGAAAATATTTAGATTTACTACGAAAGATAATTCTTTCACAGCTATCCCTATAAGCACCTTAATTTTCATATTAACTAATTACAACTTAAAAATGAAAAAAATTACACTTGTAGTTTTAATGGTATTCTTGATTATACCAAAAAAAATGAATTCCCAGAATGAAGGTGAGGCAATCGCAGCAATTGCCGGTGGATTAATAGCCATTGGTGCCGGGGTAGCAGCGGTAGAACAAATGAAAGAACAGGCTGAATTAACTGCTACAGAATGGGTGCTCTCCAACCAACCTGAACTGGAGAGTTTCTCTTTAAAAACTCTGGACTTTGACGGGAAGAAACTTAAAGACATTTCTTCAGCCTCCGTAATGACGTTCAAAATACAGGAATTTGAACCTGCAGACAAACCCGAACTTGATGGAAAAAAACAAATTCTTTTTGCTTTTACCAGTCGGGGCTGGATAAGCGAATATGGAATTGATTTCAATAAAGTCAAATGGCATCTTATAGATGCTGATGAGTGGATGAATATGATGATAGCTTATTCCAAAGTAGCTTCCGAAAAATCAAACGAAAATCTAATTCGAGAGACTCTTAGGGATGGGAAAATTGTCAACAAAGGAGTGAAGACCAGAAATGGTGAAGATATACCGTTTTATAAGTTAGAAGGAGACATGTATCTGGTTATAGATTATTCTCCGGAAATGAAAATAATCTATAATGAAAGATCTCTCGGGATTTTCCTTAAAGAAAGTCGGGATTTAGTCCAGATCAGTAGAGGAAGTATAATTGATATCCATGAGTTTTTCAATAAAGGCTAATATCCGTATAGAGATCTTTTACTTCAATCCCCTTCCTTTTCTTTAAGAAAATATTTAGATTTACTACCCCTACACAAATTGGTTCACAGCTGCAGAAAATCCTCTACGGCAGTTGAGCTATGTAAACACATCATTAAATTAATGACCCAATCTAAACAACAACTGGAAAATCAGCTCTGGAACATTGCCAACACCCTGCGGGGAAAAATGGGAGCCGATGAATTCCGGGATTATATATTAGGCTTTATTTTTTATAAGTACCTGAGCCGTAAGATGGAGCTGCATGCCGACAAGATCCTAAAACCAGATAATCTTAGCTTCAGGCAACTGGAAGGTCATCCTCAGAAGGATCTATATCTTGAAGCTGTAAAAGAAGACGCTTTAATGCACCTTGGTTACTTTTTAAAACCTTCTGAACTTTTTAGCGAACTCGCCCGTCGTGGTAACGGAAACGGAAAGAGCAAATTTATACTGGCCGACCTGGATAAGGTGCTGCGGAATATCGAGCAGAGCACTATGGGAAGTGAAAGTGAGGAAGATTTTGGAAATCTTTTTGAAGACCTCGATCTTACCAGCAGTAAACTTGGTAAAACCGAGGAAGCCAAAAATGAACTAATTATAAAGGTGCTCACCCATCTCGACCAGGTAGATTTTGACCTGGAGAATACCGAAAATGATGTTTTAGGTGATGCCTACGAATACCTGATAGGAAAATTCGCCTCGGGTGCCGGGAAAAAAGCCGGAGAATTCTATACGCCGCAACAGGTGAGTAAAGTACTGGCAAAACTGGTGACATTGGGGAAAGATCATGTGAAGAATGTTTATGATCCTACCTGTGGCTCGGGTTCTTTGCTGCTTCGTGTTTCCAAGGAAGCCGAAGTTGGTGCTTTTTTCGGGCAGGAAAGTAATCCTACCACCTACAACCTGTGCAGAATGAATATGATCATGCACGATGTGCATTACAAGCGCTTTGATATTTACAATGAAGACACGCTGGAGAATCCTTCACCCGATCATTTTGAGGAGCGTTTTGAAGCTATTGTGGCCAATCCGCCTTTCTCGGCGAAATGGAGTGCGAGTCCGCTGTTTATGAGTGACGACCGTTTTGCCGCATACGGAAAACTGGCGCCAAAAACAAAAGCCGACTTTGCCTTTGTGCAGCACATGGTACACCAGCTTTCAGACACCGGGACCATGGCTTGTGTCTTGCCGCACGGAGTGCTTTTTCGGGGCGCTGCGGAAGGTCACATTCGAAAATACCTAATCAAAGACAAAAATTACCTGGATGCGGTGATAGGTTTGCCTGCCAATATTTTCTACGGAACAGGAATCCCCACTTGTATCCTTGTGCTGAAGAAAAACCGGAAGCATAGCAATGACATCCTTTTCATTGACAGCAGCGAGTATTATGAAAAGATAAAAACCCAGAACTACCTGCGGGAAGAGGACGTAGAGAAGATTATCGACACCTACAGGGAGCGGACGACCATTCACAAATACAGTTACGTCGCCCCACTTTCTGAGGTAAAGGAAAATGATTACAACCTCAACATTCCCCGCTATGTAGATACTTTTGAAGAGGAAGAGCCGGTTGATATCAATGCGGTTGCTGCCGACTTAAAAGCTTTGGAGCAGGATATGGCGGCTACAGATGCTGAAATAGCCGATTTCTGTAACCAATTAGGAATTGAACAACCTTTTTAGGATGGAGACGGAAACGGCGGTACAAAAGAAAACTGAGCCTTGGCCGAAATTGAGGTTTAAAGAATTTAGTCTAGATTGGCGAAAAGAATATTTAGAAAATCTATCCGAAGTAATTACAAAAGGTACCACACCAAATAGATTTGTATCCACAGGCATAAAGTATGTAAAATTAGAATGTTTAGATGGAATTAATATTGATGAATCAAAGTGTCTCTTTGTTGATGAAAAAACACATTTAACTCTTTTAAGAAGATCAATCCTAAAGAAAGGAGATCTTCTTTTTGCCATTGCGGGTGCAACTGTAGGGAAAGTAGGGATAGTTACAGAAGAAATATTACCAGCCAATACTAATCAAGCTTTGGCTATAGTAAGATTATTAAAGGAAGAATATCTACATTTTATTCTTCAGATCTTACAGTCCTCAGTAATGAAAAGGTACATCTACAAAAGTGTAAGTATTGGTGCTCAACCAAACTTGAACCTGCAACAAGTTGGTAATTTCGAATTTTTTATTCCCTCCCTCCCCGAACAACAAAAAATCGCCTCTTTTCTCTCTTCACTAGATAAAAAGATCCAACAGCTCACCCGCAAAAAAGCCCTTTTAGACACTTATAAAAATGGGGTGATGCAAAAGCTGTTTTCGCAGGAGATTAGGTTTAAAGATTTCACGGTATCCAAAAATGGCAAAATCAGGAAAAATTTTCCGGAGTGGGAAGTGAAGCCGCTTGGAAATATTTCTTCCAGAATATCCTATGGAATGAATAGCGCATCGAAAGATTTTGATGGCACTCATAAATACATCAGAATAACTGATATTGATGATAATTCACGACAACTTAGTCCGAGCTCTCTCACCTCCCCTGATGGGGATCTTAGCGAAAAATATTTAGTGCAACAGGGGGATGTTCTTTTCGCTAGAACTGGCGCAAGTGTTGGTAAAAGTTACCTACAGCAGATTCACGAGCCCAATGTTTATTTTGCAGGATTCCTTATAAGATTTTCTATAAAGGATGCAGTGCCTTATTTCGTTTACAGCCAGACATTAACAGAGCGTTACCGCAAATGGGTGACAGTTATGTCTATGAGATCAGGACAACCCGGAATTAATGCAGAGGAATACAAGATGTTTAAAATCTTATTACCTGTAAAAAAAGAACAACAAAAGATAGCAGATTTTTTATCTGCCATTGATAAAAAAATAGAAACTGTTTCGCAGCAAATAGAAAAAACACAAACCTTTAAAAAAGGGCTTTTGCAGCAGATGTTTGTGTAAATAAAGAAGAATGATGAGTAAAAAAGTAAATATTGACAACTATATTAACAACAAGTGTTGTATATTTGCATCAACAGTACACACCACGCTACCCATTAGAACAGCGTCCCAGGGTGTGTCTTTTGCTTTTAAAGAATTATATATAAACCCCACATGGTGCTACCACGTGGGGTTTTTTAGTTGATAAAATTTATGTTCAACAAAAAGGCATTTACTATACAGGAGCAAATAGCGCAGCTTAAATCAAGAGGACTAATTATTAATCCTGAAGATGAGGCCGAGCACTATCTTTCCCACATTAGTTATTACAGGCTGGGGGAATACTGGTATGTGATGCAGGAGGATAAAGAGAAACATGTTTTTAAGCCTAACAGCAAATTTGCAGATGTAATAGCTCTCTATAATTTTGACCGGGAACTTAGGATCTTATTATTTGATGTAATAGAAAAAATAGAGATCAGCCTCCGCACCAAGATGATCTATCATCTTTCACACGAATATGATGCATGGTGGTTTCAGAACTTCGAGTTGTTCCAGGACAGCAGGGCGTTGGTGAAGACCCTGGCAAATCTGGAAGAAGAAATAGGTCGTACTAAAGATGTTACTATAAAATCCCATTTTAAAAAGCACAAGGATGACCTGCGATTTCCACCTGCATGGAAATCCCTGGAGCAGACCAGTTTTGGAGCCTTATCCAAATTGTACGGAAACCTCAAGAATACAGCAAAATCCAAAGATATAATTGCAAAAGAATATGGAGCCGTAAACCATACTTACCTTCCAAGTTGGCTCCAAAGTATTTCACAGATAAGAAATTTTTGTGCCCATCATTCCAGATTGTGGAACAGAAACCTACCAGGAAAACCAAAATTGTTGCCTAATCCACCTAATAGTTGGATTGTTAATGTTCCGTCTCAGGGTCAGTTTCAATTCCTGTATATCCATCTATGTCTAATGAAATATATGCTAAATATTGTGCAGCCTGTAAATCACTTTTCCGAAAAATTGGAAGAGTTGTTCGTGAAATATCCAAATGTTGATCCAAACGCTTTGGGGATGAAACCAAATTGGCAGGAAGAACCTCTATGGTCCAAATCTGGTGATAATAAAATTAATTTAAAAAGGAGGTAATGAGCCAGCCCACGATTAAAAAACAGAAGTTGGAGCACCTACTTCAGAATACGAAAAGGATTGTGGATCACCACGAGAAACTTACAGTTGCGAAGGGGGAGCATTTCAACCTGTTTTCGGTATTGGGAATTGAATCAAGAGAAAATAAAACCCATTCTGCTTTTTTAGCGGAATTATTAGATCCGAAAGGCAGCCATAAACAGGAAAACAAATTCTTAAATTTATTTCTTCAGGTGGCGGGAAAAGAGTTGCCGGGAGAAAATGCCGTTGAAGACTTAACCTCGAATTTCATCAATACCACAAATACCAGTGTCATTACAGAATACAGCATCGGCAAACGGAATGACAAAAACAAAGAGGGTGGCAGACTGGACATTCTGATTAGAAATGGTAATGACTGCATATGTATTGAGAATAAAATATATGCACTCGATCAAAAAGCGCAGATTGAGCGCTACAGCAATTTCAATTCTGAAAGCAACAAAGTTTTCTACTTGACCTTAAAAGGTGGAGATCCTCACCAGGACAGTAAAGGGGAGTTAGAATCCGGAGAAGATTTTTACAATATCAGCTACCGGAAACATATAGTAGAGTGGCTGGAGTTGTGTCTTAGAGAGGTTCCAAATCTTACCAGCGTAAGGGAAGCTATTAATCAATATATCCTACTAATAAAAAAATTGACCAACACACTGCATATGGAACAGGAAAAGGAATTACAGAATTTAATGGCTACTTACTTAGAGGAATCCCGATATATTGCCAGGAAATATGAGACAATGATTGAAGATTTTCAGGCCAAATTCAGGAAAGATGTAGAAGAACGCCTGAGGCAGGAATTACCAGGGTTTGAAATTGAGTTTGGAAAACAAGCAATAGGGAATAAATATTCTAAGCTCTGGATATTTAGAAAGGAATGGAAGGATTCAGGATTAAAATTTGGAATAGAACCCTTCAGTGGAAAAGGACACGGGAATGGATATCTTTTTGTAGGGTTATACAATAAACAGGATTCTAAAATCATAGATCACATTCCGGATAATGAAAGGCTGAGTAGGTGGTGGAAACAAACCCAACCGTTACTAACAAATGATGAAAATAGAATCAAATTACAAGATGTTTTTTCTCTTCAAAAACTTTCCAAACCGGAAAGCAGTGAATATAAAGAATTAGTGAACTTGGTGGCTAAAAAAAGCAGGGATTTCATTGAAATTTATGATGAACAAGTATCTGTTTCTGTATTGAAAGACAAAAATAAAAAACTTCAAATGGCCGAATAATATGAGCTACCAATCTGAAGCCGAATTAGAAAACAAGCTTGTAAAGCAACTGCAAAGCAAGGGGTATGACAGAGTTACTGTAAACTCTGAGGCTTCTGTATTGGCGAATCTTAAAAGTCGGCTGGAGGTTTTTAATGATACTACTTTTTCAGAAAAAGAATTTGGCAGCATTCTTAACCACCTGGCAAAAGGGAATGTCTTTGAAAAAGCGAAGATCCTGCGCGGGAGATACCAGCTCACCCGGGACAACGAAGAATCATTTTGGGTGCTCTTTTTTAATTCGGAAGACTGGACAAGAAACCTCTTCCAGGTCACCAACCAGATCACGCAGGAGGGAACCTATAAGAACCGTTATGATGTAACCATTCTGGTCAATGGTTTGCCGCTGGTGCAGGTAGAACTCAAGCGCCGCGGACTCGAACTCAAAGAAGCTTTTAAACAAATTAACAGGTACAAGAGACATTCCTACTGGAACAATTACGGGCTTTTCAATTTTGTTCAGCTATTTGTGATAAGCAACGGAGTTGACACAAAATATTTTTCCAACAATCCGCTGCAAACGCTCACTTTTAAACAAACTTTTTTCTGGGCAGATAAACAGAACAGGAACATTAAAGAATTATTAGCTTTTTCAAAAGCCTTTTTTGACACCGCACATTTGGGAAAAATGCTATCGAGATATATTGTGCATAATGAAACGCACAAAATCCTGATGGTGCTTCGTCCATACCAATTCTATGCTTCCGAAGCCATTATTGAGCAGGTTAAAACTTCTAAAGAGAACGGATACATCTGGCATACCACAGGTTCGGGAAAAACTTTGACTTCATTTAAAGCAAGCCAGATCCTTATGGACCTCCCACAGGTGCAAAAAGTGGTTTTTGTCGTGGACAAAAAGGATCTGGATTACCAGACCATGAAGGAATTTAACAGTTTCAAAAAAGACTCTGTTGATGTCACCGATAATACAAATTCATTGGTCACACAGTTTGCCGACAATACAAAACTCATCCTCACTACCATTCAGAAACTGAACAACGCAATTTCCCCGGGTCGTTATCAATCCCGCATGGAACACCTGCAGGACAAGCGAATGGTGTTCATCTTTGACGAATGTCACCGCAGCCAGTTTGGGGATACGCATAAAAAGATCACTAGCTTCTTCAATAACCTACAGTTATTCGGCTTTACCGGTACTCCTATTTTTGCGGATAATGCAGCAAAGAATGATCTGGGAAAGAGAACCACAAAAGACCTTTTTGGCACCTGTCTTCACAAGTATGTTATTACAGATGCCATTCGAGATCAAAATGTCTTGAGGTTCAGCATTGAATATATTGGCAGGTACAAGCGCAAGAGCAACACCTTTGTAGATATAGAAGTTGAAGATATTGACACCAAAGAAGTGCTGGAGAGCGAGCAGCGCATGGAGAAAATTGTGGGTTACATTATAAAGTACCACGACACCAAAACTAAGAACCGCGACTACTCCTCCATTTTTGCCGTAAGCAGTATTCCAAACCTGATCAGGTATTACGAACTCTTCAAGAAGAAAAAAGAAGCTGGGGAACACGATCTTCGTATCGCTACAATTTTCACCTACGGAGCCAATGAAGAGGATGAAGAAGCACAGGGATTATTGCCTGATACTGCTTCAATGGCGGCAGAACCAATGGTGGTCTATAAAACCAGTCATACCCGGGAAAAGCTGGACGAATTTATAGAAGATTACAACGCGATGTACAACACCGCATTTTCTACCCGGGATAGTAAAGACTTTGAGAACTACTTTAAGGATCTCAGCAAGAGGTATAAAAACCGGGAAAAAGTCGGATTTAAAGAGGAAGACCGGCTGGACATCATTCTCGTTGTAAACATGTTCCTTACCGGCTTTGACGCCAAAAAATTGAACACGCTGTATGTAGATAAGAACCTGCGGCACCACGGACTCATCCAGGCATTTTCCAGAACAAACAGGATCCTGGACGAGAAGAAATCCCACGGGGAGATCCTGTCATTCCGAAACCTGAAGAAATCTACAGACGAAGCCATTGCCCTTTTCTCTAATAAAGATGCAAAAGAAGAGATCCTCCTCCCCGATTACGAGCAGATCACCGAGAAATTTTCTGAAGCCTTTATTGAGCTGCTGAAAATAGCACCTACCGTTAAGAGTGTAGACAATTTACCTTCGGAAGAGGAAGAGCTGGAGTTTGTGCAGGCTTTCCGGGCGCTGATAAGAGCAAAGAATGTATTGACCTCCTATACAGATTTCAGCTGGGAAGATGTGCCTATGGACGAGCAGACTTTTGAAGATTACAAGAGCAAATACCTCGACCTGTACGAAAAAGCAAAAGGCGATCATCAAAAACAAAAAGCCTCCATTCTGGATGATGTGGACTTTGAATTGGAGCTAATTCACCGGGATGAAGTCAATGTAGCTTATATCCTGAAATTACTCGCCGACCTAAAACTAGCGAAAGGTCAATCTGCGGTCCAACAGAAAAAGCAAATTCTGGATCTGCTAGCCGGAGACGTGGAGCTCCGTAGCAAGCGAGAACTGATCGAGAAGTTCATCGAAGAAAACCTCCCCAAAATAAAAGACATAGACTCCATTCCCGATGAATTTATGACCAGTACTGGAGTGATCAGCGAGTATTAGCCTTAGGCAATCTCTGTGAAGAAGAACACCTGGATAAGGAACAGTTCAAGTCATTGATTGATGCCTATGTCTATAACGAACATGAACCCCTTCGGGATGAAGTCTTTAAATGCTTCGACAATAGACCCAGTATTTTAAAAGCAAGGGAAATCGGGGACAGGATCATTAATAAGATGAAAGAGTTTGTGGAGGTGTTTGTGAGAGGGGTTGGGGCTTAGAAGTGAAGTTTTTAATAATAATAGGAGAAATATGACAGTTGAATTTGATCGAAAAATTTTAGAAGATAAATTCCAGAAAGCTGAAGACATCCTTCTCGATATTCACAATGTTTCAGTTATTCATTATGAAGGTTTTAACCATGAAACATTTGATGTACACAATCAGGATTTCTTGGGAGCAATTGCACAAAAACCTATAGTTTACTGTATTTGGACAGGAGAGACCGAAGAGAGTCTGGAATATAAATATATAGGCCATGTGGGAAAACAATATTCCAGGCAACGACTTCGCAACCACCTTACCAAGAAACATAAAAAAACAGGAGCGCAGTTGAAAAACACAATTCTTGCTTTAAAAGAAAAGCATGTGGTTGGAATTTCTTATGTAGTGACAGAACCACATTACATGAGAAAAGCTCTTGAAGACTGGTTGATTGAAAAAAATTCTGGAGATCTAAAATGGAATAAGGCAGGTAAGGCTAAACAGAAAAATTAGAACTCAAAATAATTGTGAAAAGGGCCAGACTTTGAAAAAACCTGGCCCTTTTTTACAATTGACTGCAATATAAGCAGTCGCTCTTTAAATTTTGTGGATACTCTGGCTATTCTCATAATTCATGAGTAATTTAGAAGTTCCGAGAGTTGTGATTCCTATTAGCTCAATCTCCTCTTAACACTGTCAACAGCTTTTAGCACGAAAAGGACAGCGAATAATTGATAGATCAGGGAAAATAGTGCAATGAAAAAACTGCTCCTGGTCCAGGTGACAAAAAATGTCCAAATCCAGAGTATGCATGCTGCGATTATCCAAACTATCAGGGAACCGTCCCCGGTATTAAGCATGACTGCAAAAGTTAAACAGAACAAAGATGCTACACCTCTTATGATAACACCCGGTCCAAATATATTATGATCATATTTCTCGCGAGCGATGGACCACAAATAGTATCCCGACCATAAAAAAGCCAGGATACCCAGTACTATTCCTATAATTACTAATGCTGTCATTTTACTTGCTTTTTATTTGTTCTTCATAGATTTTCAAGTTGTGTTTTTTGATCATATTAGGAATAGCACAAAACTGATTTACCGGCCAAATAAGGAGCAAACATAATAGTAGAATACCGGCAAATTCACCAGTCGAAATCATATAGATGCTACTAATAACATATAGACAAACGAACCAATATAGTAATTGCATTTTCCACCTACCCACATATGCGTAAGGGGCCTGGAAAATAAAGAACAAAACATATGCTGTTTCTGTTGACAGGGAGTTGGCTTTGAGAAGATTTGTATTCATATGGTTGTAAAATTAAAATTAGGCTACTTGTTTTTTATAATTTCAGAGGCTTTTAATAGATCTTCTGTTGACAATGCTTCATTGAGTGCCGATTCCATAGTTTCTGCCTCTTGTATATCCTTTTCCATACTTTGCTTTAAAGACGCAACTGAGGTTTCAAATCGAGCTAAGAATTCATGGTCCAGTTTTTCATTTAACTCTTGCAGAAAGGTTGTTTTAGCTTTAATCTTTTGAGTTTTTAAAATGCTGAAAAATATATCTGTCCCCAGATTCACTAATCTCTCTGTCTGTTCAGCATCCAATTTGGTTTTTTGTTGAATTTTGGATGTCAATTGAAATCTCAGCTTTTGCATTTTTTCAGAGATAAATAGCTCCATTTTTTCACCTCCCAATTCACCCATTTTTTGAAGCAACTCTCCATTAACCAAAGATTCTGCATAGCTCAAAAGTTCTAGCTTTAGCTCCATCTGGTAGTACTGGTCATTCAAATAATCTATGTTATTATTTGATACAGCAGGAATTGCAAAAGGTTCTGAACCAGCAATGCTTACAAAATTACTTTGAAATTGAACCAAAGTTTTTGTAAGATCTTGAGCAATTCCTAATTCCAGAAAATTCTTTGAAGCTGCTGATAATTGTTTTATACCCTTACTGAAAATTTCAAACTGCGGTTCAAAATCTTCAATACTTACTTTTTGTTCTTCAATCTTTAATTTATTTTTCCCCAGTTGCTCTTCAATTTCTTCAAGCCTGTTCTCCAGCTTTCCTAGTATATCTTTAAACCTTAGCAGGGTTGCCTCCTCCATGTTTATTGCATCCACATAGGAACTGTATTCTGTTCTTACGGGTTCGGTTATTCTTTCCCAGTCAGACAAATGTTTTTCATAATTTTTTTTTGCTTTTCCAAACGAAATTATGTTGTGAAAAGAGATAGGGATATCGGGTTTATTATCATTTACAAAATCATACTCCCATTGAATATCTGAAACTAATTTTTTATACCTCGATATCTCATTTTGGCAGATAGTCACTCCCTGGAGTTTATCATCTATTTCTAAAATAGTTTGCTTTTTTTCTGCAGCCAGTCTTCTGTTTTCGCTACTTAATTCGGCAATAGTGCCCCCTTTAACCATCCCGGAATAGGCATCTTTTATTCTTAGGTTATAAATGATCTTTGCTTCATTTATGAACTTTTTTACCGCAGGAATTAGCACCCCCTTTATTCTGGAGTGGATTTTTGTTAACCTCAGGAGATCTTCAGCGATAAGTTGAGCATCTCCTTTAAGCCCCAGCTTCATGAGTTCAATATCATGTTTAAGCTGTGCTACGGTTTCTTCCGCGTTTTTTCTTGTTTCGGAAATACTTAGGAAGGCATCAAAAGCAAATCCCAACGCAGCAGCAGCAACCTGTCCTTTAATTTGTCCCCCGGTTAAATGACCTCTTCTCCTTTTAGTTTTGGACAACCTATCCAGAGCTCTATCTGCATGACCAACGCCGTCCTCCTTTAATTGGGACATTTTTTGGTTATAATCTGAGTTAAAAACTTGCAACTTTTTTCCTAAGTCATTAAATGCGAAGTCCAGATCTTTCCGGAATTTTTCGATATTGAAATATTCAATCATGGAAAAATCAAATAAATCCGGGTGCGAAACCTTAACATCCTCACCTAATATTTCTGAAAACAAATGGGCTACTTCTTTTCTAAAGTTTAAAAGCTCAGTTCGCAGAAACTCAAAATCTTCAATAAGATTCATATTTGCTTGTTGTGCAAACCTGTAATGATTTATAAGGTTGCTGTAACCCTCATGAATTTTCACTGCATAATTAAAAGTGTCATTAACCTTGGTTCGGCCGGTAAGAGAAAAATTATCTTCAGCAACGAGAAGTTCAATGTCCATTTTAGCCTCATTTATCTCAGTAATAGCATCTGTCTTTCCTAAGTTATCTAAAGCTCCCTTTACAACTTCTGTTTGTTGGTCAAATTTATTTAGATCTAAAACATCTTCACCGGTCAAGTTTAAACTTAAACTGGCATTGGAAATTCTATATGGATCATAAACCAATTTATCTCCGGTATTTTCAAAAAAACATTCTGAAAGAGCTTTTTGAACAACGGGGGAATGTGTTTGAGAATAAGCTTCTTTAACTAAGGCGTTTACAATTTTACCATCTACTAAATCCAAAGCTGGAATTTCATGATTTAATTGCATCACCAGTTCTCTCCTAAGAAGAGCTTGTTTATTCTGATTTAAACCGATAGCAATTTTTTGTATTCCACCCACTACCTCAGGAATTAAACCCTGGTTTTCTCCTAAGACGATTTCGTTAAGTTTCATTAGAAAATCTTCTTTAGTTATTATTAGATATTTTGGTCCAAGAATGATTGGAAAGTGAAGCCGAGGAATTTGCAGGTCTGCATCTTCCAAGAACCGCCATTTGAGATACCAGGGTATCATTTTTTGTTTTACCACAAGTTCTACATTTGTAAGTTGCCATAGATCTGGATTTTCTGAGGTTAGTTAGATTTTTTCTAAATCTAAATTTTATGTTAAAGCAAGGAAAATTGGTTTAGTAAACGTGGGGAATTCAGAAGTTACCGTAAGAATTTTCGTCCCGGAAGTCCTCTCCCGAAGCCTGGGGATCGGAATGATAAAGTTTAACTATCTCTTTGCTTAAAGAACCGGAGGTAATGTTTAATACCCCTCTTATCTGCGCCGCCGCCGCCGGATTGGCAGAATGTACTTTGAATTTTAAGTTTCGGAGATCTAAACCCGATTCATAGACCAGCCATTTAGCTGCGGCATAACCATCGGGTGCCACTTCTCCATTTTCATCCAGCCCAAGGTCATTGTCGGAACTGATAAAATAAGGGAGGCCATTCTCCTCAATATATTTTACAAATTCAGCATAGCTCCTCACCACAACAAACGCAACTGCTGCAGGTTCAGCATAGACCATATTATGTGTTCGTAGGTCATCGAGAAATAACTTTGTCATAAATATTTAATAATCAATTTTCATTATAAAATATTCAATGAAACCCTACCGCCTTCCTTACCGGACTATTATACTGCTCCTCTTCGCTGATGTTGTAGATCTCTGCCAAAGTCATTTCTTTGTCGGTCGTGTATTCTGAATTTTGTTCTTTGAATAGCATATTCGCTTTTTCGGGAGCCAGGACTTTGAATTCATAAGCCAATTTTAAGCGGCCTTTTCTTTTAAGGGCAGGATCTATATTTTGAACATCGGTATTAAAAGTGGCAATTATTTGTATTCCCAAAGATTCTCCTAAAATACCGGCGGTAATATTCAGGATCATGGCCAGGTTTGAATTGCGTTGCCGGTCACGGGAGACAATTAACTCTTCGGCATCTTCTATAACGAGGATGGAGTTGGGATTGTCTATAAGGTATTTGGTCATGGCCACATTATCGAGGTTCTGCGCCATCTGCCCCGGCAGAAAAACTATTTCTTTTTTAATGAGTCCGCACAGGTACCTGATGTAGGTGCTTTTACCTGTTCCGGGTTTGCCGTACAGCAGGTGAAGTCCGCTTTTGTTATCCTCCTGCAGGATCTTCAGCATCCTTTCATGAAAACCGGGAAAATCATGGTTGTAGCTTAGGTTTAGGTTGAGATCTGGCTTGGCAAAATCTATCTTTTTATTGTCCAGCCCATGGGGTTGCATGATGATGAGGTTGATTTCGGCTTTGTGCGGTTTTTCCTTTTTAAATGCTTTGATAAAATCTATTAACTCAAGAAGGAGAGAAGCATTCTCATTGTGGAAATACACGGTGACTTCGTCTGCATCCTGCTCAAGCATGATCTGCTGCTTCAGTATAATTACATCAGCTTTATACTCCTCTCTTTCAAAGTTTCGCATAAAATGCTTTCCCAGAATTTCCTCTTTGAATTTTGCCTGGAATTCAGAATAAAATCTTTTCATATCGCGCGATGAAAAGCTGTAATAGCTGGGAACTTTTCCGAAGTAACCCAGGTACATCTTCGGTAAATGATAGAAGTTCATCAGATGATTCACATGCTGCAGGTTGAAATCGGGTAAAAATTCAGGCTCGGTATTATTTCCGTAGTTCATTGCTATTGGTGTTTAAGATAATTCCGTCTCCACAACCTTCCGAAGTCACCCTACATTCCCGCAGAATTTTGGCAGAGACGGATTATATTTTAAAAGAACCTGCTGTTCTTTGATACAAAGATGATGGGAAGCGACGCCAAAACATGACGCTCAAAAATGTCATTTATTAATATTTTTTTAGAGCCTGCTGTAATTGAGTTTTGATTTCTTCCTTTAATTTTTGGGGTTTAAGCACCTTAACCTGGTCACCGTAAGAAAGAATTTCCATCCTAAAATCGTAAGTGGGCCTGATATAATACCTGAACCTCATCTCCCTGTCATTCTTTAACAACAACTCCTGGCTATGATGCAACGGGAGGGATTGCACATATTGACCTTCGCGGGGAGTGAAAGATAGCAGCACTTCTTCAGCAGCTTCATCGGTGCCATTAATGATCCCAAAACTATCGCGAAATTCTTCGTGTACGTTGTAATCTATGGCCAAAAATCTATGTTCGGTAATGACCAGCTTCTTCATACGGTCAAGAGCAAAATTCTTGACCTGCTCTTCATCTTCAGCTATTAAATACCAGCGGTTTTTGGCTTCTTTTAGGGCAATGGGCTTCACACTCCGGCTGCTTACCGACTCATCCCAATACTTGTGGTAATCAAAATTTACAACAAGCTTGTTCTGGATGGCGTGGATTAATCCTGCCATATGTTCTGTACCCAAAGATTTCCGCTCCTCAAAAAGGAGGATTTCAGCAAAGCCTTTAGACAGACGAATGGCATTAACGATCTCAAAATTCTCCCGGAGTCGGCGGGAATGCATACCCTCTATGTCATCCTGTATAGAATATTTGTTGGTGCTTTTATCTGAAGCTATCGTAATATCATAAACCCTCTCAATATTCTTAATATCCCTTTGAAAGGTGCGGTGAGAGGTAAGTAGATTTTCTTCTAAGGCATCACGGGCCTTGCCTATCTCTCTTTGCACCTCTTCATAACTCATAGGCCTTATTCTCAAAACAGAAATGATCCTGTTGTACCGTCTAATGGTTTGGGCTAATGACATAATTTAAGAACAGATTTTTGAAAAGAAAGAGGCTACCTGTTCCTCAAACAAATCTACAGGAATGCGATGTCCCAGTAACGGATCAATTTTGATCTCCAGTTCATGATCCTGCAAGTGCCTGCCCAAAAAAGCCAATGTTTCCTGCGGATTCACAATCTCATCCCTGCCCCCAAGCAGAAGTTGCTTTGAAGCATTACCTCTGCGGAATTTTGCTTCCGGAAGCATAAGGCTCCACGGGTATTTCGACAAAGGCGGATTAAATAAGAGGGCCGGCCTGCCAATCCAGTTGGAAATAATATATCCGTTCAAAGCTCCCATACTGCTCCCTATAATCACATTGAATTCAGTTTCAGGGTAGGGCTGAAGTATCTCGATTGGCTGAAGGTGTTTTCGGGAATAATTAATATCGGGTGCGTATACCTTGCCATACCTCTCTAAAATGGCATTTTTAGCCGCGCTTAATTTGCTGTTCAATCCGTGTAGATAAAGAATGTTCATAGGTGTTAGCTTGTTTACTAATGTAAAGAAACATAGAGAAGACGACAAAAAGTGTCGTGAGTAAAATATTTTCTGAAAATTGAGCTATTTGGCCTCTGCTGAATTTTTTTACCATCCCTCTAAAATTTGTTAATTCCATTAACTTTCGAGAAAGCTTTTTTGATATATTTGATATGAATTAACAGAATAGGCCCTACCTATCCTTCTCATAACTACGCACATGCATAACCTAATGTTTGCCTCCTGTTACAGGAGGAACTTCTCGCGCATCTTCTTATTTGTAGGGCTCATTTTAGTTGCCGGTTGTTCTAAGGATGAAGACGAAATTTCTGACCCCGAAGATCTGTTCTATAAAGATGCATTGACTTCTGCCAGCATGCAGCAATTGAATGGGGTATGGGCAATTTACGAAGTTGCATTTGAAGGCAAAACTGCAGGTGTGCCTGCAAATTATGAGGAATGCGGCCGGGATTTTTTTCAGTTTACCACCAATAATGTCTACCGCGATTTCTTTCATATCTCCAGCTATGAATGCGAAAAGGAGGTGCAGAACCTGAGCTATGACCTGGAAAAGGGCGTGATCACGCTGCGTAATGACTGGGGCTCTTCCGAAGAGATGGTCGTTACCCGTCTTACTGCCGATAAACTAGTTTTTAAGATGAAGGTGGAGATAGATGATGATCCCGAACTTGAGATAGTCAGTTTTATGGCGCGTAAATATTCCCCGCCCAATGACATCGACCTGTATTCCTACACTTTTGGAAATGAACTTACCGACGAAAACCGGAACGAGGTCAAATATACCTGGCAGGCCTATGACGGCTTCTATAAGTTTGACCGTTATGAGATCTATAGAAGTGCCGCGGGCTGTAGCAAAGCCAATGCCCAACTGGTAGCGACGATTAAAGACAGGGCTCAAACTTCTTTTATAGATGTAGATCCGCCTGCATCTCAGGAGATATGTTATTACATCAAGATCTTTAATGAAAAAGGTTTGCTGGGGGAGAGTGGGTTGGTTGAATTTTTTACCGAGAACCTTCGACCTTCTCAGATGAATTTCGTGAATGGCGAAGTGCAAAATGGTGAGGTGAAACTTGATTGGGAGCCGTTTGAAGGGAATTATTTTTCACATTACAAAATAGCCGTTCGTAACTATGACGGCGGTTCAGGCTATGCTTTTCAGGAGTATCCTGTGGGAATAATTGAAGACAGGGAAGTGACGAGCTTTATAGACAAAACCCCTCCTCATCTTAAGGAGCCTGTATATGCCATTTATGCCTATGATATCTTCGGAAATGTGAGTTCAGAACAATATTCCGATAAAAATAAATGGAAGCTAAGCTGGTCGCACCCTGAAGTTATGGATTTCGATAACATAAAGTTTGCAACCCCTGCTCCAAATGCTTCCGAAATATTTTTCTACGGAAGATCGGAGGCCGGGCAGAGTCAACTAATCAAATACAACTACCGGGATCATGTGGTAGCAGCCACGGCCAATAAACAACCCGAAGCAATGACCAGCATACATATGCAGGTACATAACACTCAAACCGGAAATGAGCTGTTTTTTGCCCAGGGAAATGCACTTGCTGTATATGATGCCAGTAACCTTTCTTACAAGTATGAACTGAAGCTTGAGGGCATACCTTTCTTCTTTGATTTTGCATACCTGGGTAATGGTATTTTCAGCTTTACCAATAGCACAGATATCTACACATTTAAACGCACAAATGGCAGCATGGAATTAATTTCACAAAAGTCTCACTTTACAACGCACTTCGGAAATACTGCTTACCACCTGCTGCCTCTCAAAAATGGGGAAATTCTGGTAGGGCATTATCAGGAGCCTAAAAGTTATAAATTTTCTATCGATGCCCAGGGCAAAATTTCTGATGGGCAGCTTGTGAATATTCCTATAACATCACGCTCACAGAAGACAACATTATACAGTTCCAATCAGAACTATGTGATCAACTTACTGGAAAACAAGCTTTTTTCTACACTGAGCTTTGATGTGCAGGAAACTTTTGAAACCCCTTACTTTCCGTCAGGAATTAGCAGAGACGGAAATCTGATCCTGGGCTCCAATAATGATCCGCAGGAGAATATAACCACCGAGTCTATTCACGAAAAGAAAGCCAGGATCTATAACCTCACTACAAATAAAGTGACTACTGTAGAAACCAAGGGATATCCACATTTAATGTTCGAGAACCACCTGGGGCAGATCATTAGTATCTCTTCCGGTTTCAAAAGAGAAGACCTTGAAAGTACCGCACCTAAACCTGATATTTTTGTCGAGATACTGGATTTTTAGTGATCAGTGTTCAGTGTTCAGTAATGAGAATTGAGTATGGAGGGAATTGTCTGCGAAAATCAGCGAAATCTGCGGGAAACACAAGTGTTGATATCGCGATGGCGCGGGTTTGCTATCCGTGACGAGGTTCATATTTAGTATTCAGTGATCAGTGGGAGTAGGTAGTAGTGAGAATTAAATATTGAGTATTGAGTATGGAGGGATTTGTCTGCGAAAATCAGCGAAATCTGCGGGAAAGGAAGTTTATCCTAAAATTACCTCCCAAAAATGCCATTTTTGAGAATTAACTAAAGCCATAAGTAAATCAGATAATAAAAAATGAAACATCTTACTTCTACCATTGCAATTTGTATAACCATACTTTTTTCTTCCTGTGCATTGAGGCCTATTCCTTCAGAATATAATCTGGTTAAGACGGAAAAAGAGATGGTGAATTTGGAGAGTCTTGGAAATGGTACTGTTCTTATTTATAATGATGCCAATATTCTTCACACCAGTGATAATACTTCGCAGTTGAACATTGTCCTTGATGATAAGAATTTAGGGCAATTGCGGGCCAAAGATTATGTGATTATTCGCCTGGAAAACGGAAAACACCTTTTTAAGCTGAGACATCTTGATTTGGTGAATATGCGCAGTGAACATGTGGTCACGGTTACAGATTCGCTGAAGGTGATAAGGGTTAAACCTACAATTTCTTCCAATAAACTGGAGGTGACGAATCAATTACCTGAAAATTGGGAAAAATATGAATATATGAACCCGAAAAATTAATACTTAATTTCTGCTTTTTTAGCAGGTCTTATTGAAATTGCGATTCCGCTGCCAAAGGCTAATTTTTTGTTTGAGCCTGGATATGGAATCTACTATTACTTTTTTAATACTGTAGCTTGGCGGATTTTTGTCATAGCTGGCATCCTTCCCATCGGCATAAATAATGCGATGAATTTGTACCCTTTTTAGAAGGAAATCAAAATTTATAGTGGAAGTCCGGGGTTTTTATCGGTAACTCCTCCTATAAACCATTCTTCTTCTCCTTTAGCTTTACGGGCAAAACAATTTTATACTAATCGCGTTTATTTCCTTCTTCCGGGTTTTTAGATCTCGCTCATAAATATTTTTTGATTAACTGCTGATAAATAATGGCAGGATAATTGTAAAGCCTCTATTTAAAATAGTAGTGCTTTTATATATGAAAGTTTTACTATTAATTTGCAGAGTAAAAATTTATATATGAAGCACTTACTATCTCAAATTAAAATTGAGGTCAATGATAAGCTTTACCTTAAAGATCCCGAATCTACAGACCTGGGCATGAGAATTATTCAACAAAGTATCCTGCTTATTGATCGCATGGGCTTTGAACAATTCACCTTTAAAAAATTAGGAAAAGAAATTAGTTCTAACGAAAGTTCGGTTTACAGGTACTTTGAGAATAAACATAAACTACTCTTGTACCTTACTTCCTGGTATTGGGCATGGAAAGAATATCAACTGGTCTTTTCCACCGCCAATATTGCTGATGCCTCTGCAAAGCTCCAAAAGGCCGTACAGGTGCTCACCCGGCAGGTAGAAAAAGATGCTGTGATCTCTCATATAGATGAGGTTGTGCTCAGTAGGGTAGTGGTGAACGAATTTTCCAAATCCTATCTTACCAAAGAGGTAGACAGGGAGAATAAAGAAGGCTTTTTCGCAGTTCACCATCGGCTTGTGTTAAGGCTTAGGGAGATGATCCTGGAGGTGAGAAGCGATTATCCTTATCCTTCTTCTCTTGCAAGTACAATTCTCGAGGGTTCTCTCCACCAGTTTTTTCTGAAAGAACACTTTCCTTCATTGACAGAGTGTAGTGAAACCATTCTGCCTTCAGACTATTTTACTCACATGGTTCTAAATGTTTTAAACCTGAAAAATAATGGCTAAAGAATCAGCCTCTCCTTTAAAGCGCCTACAGGGATTACTCAAACTCGACAGAAGGGATATTTTACAAACCTTCTATTATGCCATTTTCGCCGGGCTTCTCAATCTCTCAGTTCCATTGGGGATCCAAGCTATCGTTAATTTTATTCAGGGCGGAAGAATAAGTACTTCCTGGATAATTCTCGTGGTACTCGTAACTGTCGCAGTGGGGTTTGTAGGGGTTCTTGAACTCATGCAGCTCCGGATTGTTGAGAACATTCAGCAAAAGATATTTACCCGTGGCTCTTTCGAATTTGCCTACAGGTTTCCGAAGATAAAAATGAACGAGTTCAAGAATTCATATCCGCCAGAGCAGGCCAATCGCTTTTTCGATATTCTTTCAGTTCAAAAGGGAATTTCGAAGTTATTACTCGACTTTCCTGCGGCACTGGTTCAAATCGTTTTCGGGCTCATTCTGCTGTCGCTGTACCATCCTCTTTTTATCATTTTTGGACTTCTGCTGGTAAGTCTTATTTACCTTGTGTTTAGGTTTACGGCTCGCCGTGGCATGGAGACCAGTCTTGAGGAATCAAAGAGCAAGTATAAGGTGGCGCACTGGCTTCAGGAAATCGCGCGTTCTCTGCTCAGCTTTAAATTAGCGGGGAATACCAGTCTTTCACTTGTCAAAAATGACAAATATACCATGAAATATTTGGCGGCCCGCGAAGGCCATTTTGGGGTGCTGCGCATTCAGTATATTAAAATGATCGTATTTAAAGTGCTGGTAACCGGTGGTCTTCTTGCAGTGGGAGGGCTCCTGGTGCTTAATCAGGAAATGAATATTGGGCAGTTTGTGGCAGCCGAGATCATTATTCTTTTAATAATGAGTTCAGTTGAAAAGCTTACCCGCGGACTTGAATCTATTTACGATGTGCTCACTTCTCTGGAAAAACTTGGAGGGGTGTTGGATATGAAAATTGAGAAACAAACAGCAGAAAATAGCCTTTCTCAGGATGAACCGCTTTGCATTGAACTTTCCAATGTTGATTATCGAGCTGAAGATTCAGACCTGGTTATTCTGAAGGATATCAACCTGAAGATACATCCGGGGGAAAAACTTATTGTGTCTGGTAGTAACGGAAGCGGAAAAACCAGTCTTTTAAAGCTGGTTTCGGGTGTTACCGAAGCCTCTTCAGGCCATATTTATGTTAATGATATTTCTATTAAAAGTCTTCATATCAATGGCTTCCGAAGCAGGGTGGGAGTTTACTTTCCCGAAGAAGTACCCTTTGAGGCAAGCCTGCTTGAAAACCTCAGTTTTGGCAGCCCAGGTGTAAGCGAAAAGGAAGTGATGGAGGTGATAAAGGTGGTGGGGCTTTCACAATTTCTAAAGCTGCAGTCAAACGGCCTCAACAGTGTGATCTATCCTGAAGGAAAATTTATGTCAAACCTGGAGCGAAAAAAGATCATCCTGGCACGGGCTATTCTTAAAAAACCTGAACTCCTTATTCTGAAAGAACCTCTTGAGCTTTTCAATAAAGAAGAGGCTACCAGGCTTATTGGGTTTTTAGCCGATAAAAAACACAAATGGTCTATAGTAGTGGCCAGTAGAAATGAACTTTGGGAAAATGTATGTAGTAGAAAGATCGTACTGGAAAACGGAAGGATCAAAGAAACTTTAGAATTAGAACATGCTTAATATATCAAAATATCCTGTAGGCAATGAGGTGGACCTTGAGAAGTTTGAAGCAGGAAAAAGGGCGCTTCACAAAAGGCACTATAAATACTTCAATAGGTTTTTGTTAGCCGCTTTTATAGCCTTGTTGTTTATTCTCTTTCTACCCTGGACGCAAAATGTAAGTGGCAAGGGCTATGTCACCACTCTTATGCCCGAACATCGGCCTCAAACCATTCAATCCCCAATTCCGGGGAAGATTGAAAAATGGTATGTGCAGGAGGGGGAGTTCGTGCAAAAAGGAGATACGATTCTTCATATTTCCGAAGTAAAAGGAGAGTATTTTGATCCTTTACTGGTAGAAAGAACCGCCGAGCAGCTAAATGCAAAATCGGGTTCTGTAGAGTCCTATTCCGAAAAAATTAAGGCGCTTTCCTCTCAAATTAATGCACTGGGAAAGGAAAGGGAATTAAAAAGGCAGCAGGCTTTAAACAAGCTGCGACAGGCTCAACTAAAGCTGGAAAGTGACAGCATAGATCTTGAAGCTGTAAGGGCTAACCTAGATATTGCGCAGGCTCAGTTTGAGCGAACCCAACAGCTGCAACAGGAAGGGCTTAAAGCACTGCCCGATGTTGAGGAAAAAAGGCAAAAGTTGCAGGACTCCCGGGCGAAACTAATTTCCCAGGAAAATAAATTGCTGGCGAGCAGGAATGAAGTTATCAATGCCGAACTTGAAATTAACAGGATAGCCGCCGAATACAGTGATAAGGTTTCAAAGGCGCAAAGTGATTCGCATACGGCGCGTTCCAACCAGTATGATGCTGCGGCCCAGGTGAGCAAGCTCCAAAGTGATTATAGCAATTACTCTATTCGCAACCAGATGTACTATGTGCTGGCCCCTCAAAAAGGTAATATTAATAAGGTCTTAAAAGCAGGTTTGGGTGAAACTTTTAAAGAAGGAGAGAGGTTGGTGGAGATTATGCCGGCCGATTTTGATTTGGCAGTAGAGACTTATGTGAAACCGCTTGATGTGCCTCTAATGCACGAGGGTGAGAAGGTAAGGGTGCAATTTGAAGGCTGGCCTTCCATAGTCTTTAGCGGTTGGGAAAATCTTTCCTACGGGACTTATGGTGCAAAGATCGTTGCCATAGATAATTTTATAAGTCAGAATGGGAAGTACCGTGTTCTGTTGGCGCCAGATCCCGAAGATGAGCCCTGGCCTAGAGGGGTGAGAATTGGTTCGGGGGCAACAACTCTGGCCCTGCTTGATGAGGTGCCTATCTGGTATGAAATATGGAGAAACCTTAACGGCTTTCCACCAGATTATTACCAGCCAGAAATAGTTGTTGAAAACCAGGAAAAGCAGAAGTGATGAGATTTATTTTGGCCATTGCATTATTCCTGCAGGTTTTTGTTTTAAAGGCACAGGAAACCACAACTCAGGTTCTAAGCTATCCAGAATTTTTAGCTTATGTGAAGCAGTATCATCCTATGGTGAGACAGGCAAACCTTCAGCTTGAAATGGGCGAAGCCGAACTTTTAAAAGCAAGAGGGGCTTTTGATCCCAAGCTGGAAATAGACTACAGCCGCAAGGAATTTAAAGGCACCGAATATTATGATCTCTTAAATTCCACTTTTAAAATTCCCACCTGGTATGGCGTAGAATTAAAGGCCGGCTTTGAGCAAAATGAAGGTGTATATCTAAATCCTCAACGCACAGTTCCTCCCGAAGGCCTGTTTGCTGCCGGTGTATCATTATCTATCGCCCAGGGCTTGATTATGGACAAAAGACGGGCGGCACTTCGTTCAGCCAGAGCCTTAAAGGAGCAAACAGAAGCAGAACAAAACCTCATGATAGCCGAAGTACTTTTTGAAGCTTCCGTGGCATATCTCAATTGGGCAAGGCTCCAAAAAGAACTTGAAGTGTACCAGGAATTTGTGGCCAACGCCCGGCAAAGATCAGATGGTATTGAGAGAAGTGCGACCTTTGGAGAGATTGCAGCTATAGATACTGTTGAAGCAGGTATTGCGCTTCAGGAACGTTTGCTTCAGTTAGAGCAGACAAAGGTTAAACTGCTAAAACAAAAGCTTGAAGTTTCCACATTTCTTTGGCTCGACAATAATGTGCCGGTAGAATTACAGCCTGGAACTGTACCTGAAGTTGACTTCTTACATGACCAAGTTCTTGAAGTGCAAACGGAAAAAGGTGTGAAAAATGCCATTTTTGAAGGGCATCCAAAATTAAGGGCCCTGGAGGCAAAACTGAAAGCACTAAGAGTAGAGCGACGTTTGAAGGTTAACAATCTTTTGCCAAAAATAGATTTGGAATATAACTTCATTACTCCGGATCCTGAACTCATTGATAATTTTGATACTTCAAACTATAAAGCCGGTTTAAATATAAGTTTTCCACTTTTTCTTCGGAAGGAGCGCGGCGAGCTGAAGTTGGCCGAATACAAAATTGAAGATGCTTCCCTTGAACTGGAATTGAACCGCCGGCAAATAGAAAATAAAGTCGACGGATTAATGCAGGAGCTGGATTCTTATGTAGAGCAAATAAGGTTAACTTCAGAAATGGTAGAAAACTATGAGCGACTGTTAAATGCCGAAGAGCGAAAATTCAGTTTTGGAGAAAGTTCCCTTTTTCTGATCAATTCAAGGGAGACAAAGCTAATACAAGCCCGTTTAAAACAAACAGAGCTCTTTACAGAGTTTCTAACCACCAGGGCTGAACTATATCGCAGCCTTGGGGTAATACCGGATGTGGAAGCAGAAATTCAGCAATAACAAAAAACGGAATCTGGAAAATCATAACAGTGACTTTCCGGATTCCGTTTTAATTTTTCAAGAGTCAGGTGCAATGCTCTGAATGTAATCAATATAATTTTGCCCCTGAATCTTAAAATTTATTCAACTCGTACCTTAATCCTAAACTGAACCAACGTGTAGGCATAGGTACAGCGCCTGCTTCTGTATATTCAGCATCAAAAAGATTAGTTACCTCTGTAAAGAAGAGAAGCTTTTGCCAGTTGTAATTCATACGAATATCTGTAACGTTATAAGCATCGGAGAGTTCGCGCTGCAGCCAGCGATTCTCAATTTGGAGAGAGAGCTCATTGATTCGGTAATGTGCTCCTGCAATAAACTGATGCCTCAGGGACTCAAGTACATATTTGGATTGAACATCGGCTGAACTCCTGATCTTGGGATCTAAATAATTATAACTGAATCTATAGCCAAAGGATTGACGGCCCTCCAGGTAAAAATTCTGTTGTATCCTGGCATAAACCCCCTGCGTGTTGTTCTCACCAAAGTTTACCGGGGAATAGGGCTGTGAGGTATCTTCTCTTACCCAGTCTATGAAATCGTTAATCTCCCGGTAGAAGTATCCCACCTGCAGGTTTAAATTCTCTTTCTGGTAATGAATGTTACCTTCGTAATTCCAGGCGTCTTCGGGTTGTAGCGAAGCATTTCCTATATTTCCGGGGCGCTGGTCCAGGTAGAGATCTGTAAAGGAAGGGATTCTTTGGCCGGACCCTATGCTGGTAGAAAGTTTCCAGTGATTATTGATGAGATAGGCCAGGTCTAATCCGGGATACAGTTGCCAGCCAAAATCGGTGTTGTAATTGGCGTAAACTCCCGCCGTTCCTCTAATCTTCTCTCCAAGGCGGCTTCTTATTTCGGCATAAGCACCATGGTTATCACGCTTATGTTCCCCAATGTTTGAACTGTTGATTGTTTCCAGTCGGGATTCCCAGCCAAAGCCAAGGGTGCCCACGTTGGTTACAAGACTGCTGTTAAGTTCAAGCATGAGGGCGTTGGTGTAGTGTATGGAGCGGCCTTTGCTCAGGTCATTTTTAAAATACCGGTAGTCGTCTTCACCATAGCGATTGCTGATCCTGGGAGAAACCATGAGATCGCCCCACTGGTGTTTTGAGGAAAGACTGAATATAGATGACTGAACGAGTTCTTCGGAATTACGGTCTCCGGGAGCTGCGTAAAAGCCGTTGGCTCCAAACCTACTTCCGGCATATCCCGCCATGGCTTGCAGATTGTTATTACTATCGAAGTTGTATTCCCCATTATAAAAAAGTCGGGTGTTTTTGGAGGCAGAATTGTAGCGCTGCCCATTGTAATTACTTTGAGCTAATGATAAGAGATGATTTTGGTTTTCGCTTCCAAAGTTACCTGTGACTTCTGCCCGGCCTCCGGCGTAGATTCCAGAGCCATCGCCCTCTTCCTTTTGCTCAAAAGAACTTCCGGCCTGTACAATTGAAGTGATAGAGGAGTGGCTTTCTTTCCTGGTCACAATATTTATAGCACCCGTAAGAGCGTTAATTCCGAAGATCCTGGCTGCGGCACCTCTAAGCACTTCAATATGGTCTATGGCACTCAGGGGAATGGGGATATTCATCATGTTATGGGCAGTCTGTGAATCAATCATCTTCACACCATTGATCAGGATTATGGTTTGTTCAGAGGTTCCGCCGTCAATGGAAATATCGGTTTGAGTCCCAAAAGGTCCGTGCTGGCGAATATCAACTCCGCTGATGTATGATAAAACTTCATTAATAGATCTTGCGGGGAGCATTTCAATCTGGCCTCTTGTAATGACCTGTATATCCCGGGCTGCTTCGCTAAAAGGGATCCTGATCCTGTTTCCGTGTATTACTACTTCCTTTAGCTCATTTTCTGGATTTTCCTGATTCTCGTGTTCAGGAGATGTCTCCTGTTGTTGTGCAAATACAGGGAGGCTGCATAAGACACCCACTGCAAAAATTATTTTTTTCATTTAATTATATTCAATTGGGGTGCAAAGATTAAGGTTTAAGGGGTAACTTTGCTAGTCCGATTTAAAAATAATGAGTAGTCCGGTTAACATTGCTTTCCATTCCTTTGTCAAAATAGATCGCAGTAAAAAAGATCCGGTCTATATGCAAATAGTGTATCAGTTTATTAATGCGGTTAAAACAAACCTTCTGGAAGATGGCGATCAACTCCCCGGAAGCAGGAAAATCGCAGAAGACCTGCAAGTTCACAGAAAAACAATTATGGCCTCCCTGGTGGAGCTGCAAGAGCAGGGATGGATAAATAGCATTCCCAACATAGGTACTTTTGTAAAAAATGCGGAGCTATCTTCGGTGGCGGCCATCGGTTCCAGAGCTTTTAGGTCACCTCCGGAAAAGGCTGCCTTTACTTTCAGGAAACAATTTATTCTGGATACTCCTTTATTAGAGCATCGTGAAGATCTTTATTTCACAGATGGAACACCCGATTATGGGATCATCAAAGGGGAAGAATTAGCTCGTTTTTTCGCCTCGGTACTTAGAAAGGCCAATTGGTTCAATGAATTCCAGCAGGCAACTGGAGGTAATCTATTTTTTAGAGACCAGCTCAGTTATTACCTGAATATCACCAGGGGATTTCATCTTTCCAGAAAATTTTTGTTGCCCATTTCGGGAAGGGAGCAGGTTTTTTCCATCTTATCGCAGTTACTTTTAAAAACGGGGGATATTATTTTGGTGGAGAACCTGAGTTATTTTCTGCCAAATATGATTTTTGGTCAGGCAGGTGCACAGCTAAGGACGATTCCTGTGGATGAGGACGGGATGAGGGTTGATTTTATCAGGGAGCACTTTAAGGCCGGTGAGATTAGGTTCGTTTACCTCAACCCTCGTAGCCAATACCCCACTACAGTTCCTCTTTCTGAAGAGCGAAAGACAGCTTTGCTCCAATTAGCGGAACAATACAACTTTATTGTGATTGAAGATGATGACGACTTTGAATTTTCCCTCCCAAAAGACAGGTCGGCATCACTCTATAGAAAGGACGGCGGAAACCGGGTTATCTATATTGGAGCATTTGGAAGGTTCCTCACCCCCGGATTTCCAATGCATTTAGTAATCGCCCCAGAAGACTTTTTGGAAGAAGGAAAAAAGTACCTAAATATTTTTGGCAGGCCCAATTTCTTAATGGAAAAGACGCTGGGAGATATTATTCATCAAGGGGATGTACATCGGTATCAAAGGAAATTTTACAGCGTAATTAGTGAAAGAAAAAGAATGTTTGCCCAATTACTCCATACCTACTTTAAAAGCGAAATTACATTTAGTGTACCTTTATCAGGCCTGGCTTTCTGGGTTCAGTTTAATCAATCATTTTCATTAAGTCACTTTCAAAAGAGAGCAAGAAAAAAGGGACTCTTGATTCCGGGTATATGTCTTTATCAAAATCAAAATCTTATTGCTTTAAGATTGGGATTTGGCCATCTCAGCAAAAAGGAAATGGGAGAAGCTGTAAGATTACTTGCTGAAGTATATGGAGAATTGGTTTCTGAGGCTTCGCTGCAAGGATGAAGGAATAGTTGGAAGTTTTAAAAGGCCAGCGCCTTCCCCTAATGAATCCAGTCCTGCAAATGCAGCTAACCATACTGTGCCGACGGGACAGGCGTCTTTAAACGAAAAAAACCTGCTCAAGCAAAATGCCTGGCAAGTTTTTCCTGTTTTAATCCGCAGCTTAGCTGCGTTTAATAGTGGAGTCGGAGGGGTTCGAACCCTCGTCCAAACAAGCAATTCAGAAGCTTTCTACACGTTTAGTTTTCGCTTAATTTTCGATGTGCAGCCGGCCGAAAACCACCAACTGCACACTTATCCTCAATTAAGTTTCAAAACTGCATCAAGGTCCTGCAGTCTCTATATTTACTTTGTCGGTGCCTCTGGTGTGAGTGCCGTAAATCAAGGCCTTCACGAGACATCTTGGCTCCCTACCTTGTAGGGACTAGAGTAATCCTACTATAATTCAGATTATGCTGCCAAGGCGTAGTTATTCTCGCCGTTTAAAAAGTGTGAAAAATGAGATTTACGAGCTATTTCCCAGCGCTCGACGTGCTTACAACTCAATTAGACTCGCTGTCAAAACCAAGTCGACCCCATTATGTAAAGAACTTCTGCAATAATAATGCATATTTCATGCCAAACCTATTAGTCATAGGTTGAGTATAAGAGTAACAAAAATAGACATTTTGGATTACAAATAACAGGATTCGCTGTTGTTTCTGGTTCCTTTCAAATCTTTCGGAGGTTTATTGGCAAAATAAGTGGAAGAGGAATGTGGAGATACAAGAGTATTTATTGTTTTTTGCCGATTAGATATTCCAGTTGTGCTCATATGTATTTTACACTTATTGCCTGTTAAATGATTCATTCCTGCCTCTTGCAGCACAGCTTTCTATTATCTTTTTCCCACTCCTAATAATTCCTATCTTTGAGAAAATCCAAACATTTTAAAAAGCTATTTCAGTATGATAAAATTTGCCCTTATAAAAGAGCGAAAAACTCCCCCAGATCGTCGTGTGGTATTTTCTCCTGAAGAACTCAGGGAAGCTGTGAAGCAATTCCCTGATATCCAGTTCAAGATAGAAAGTTCAGACATCAGGATCTTTAGAGATGAGGAGTACAGGCAGGCAGGTTTTGAAGTAACTGAAGATATTTCTGACTGTGATATCATGCTGGGGGTTAAAGAGGTGCCACTACCTTATTTAATTCCCGATAAAAAATACTTTTTCTTCTCTCATACCATTAAAAAACAGCCCTATAACCGGGATTTATTGCGGGAAATTCTTAAAAAGAATATTGAACTTTATGACCATGAAGTTATTATTAATGAAACTGGCGGCCGGCTCATTGGCTTCGGAAGATATGCTGGGATTGTAGGAGCTTACAACGGATTTAGAGGCATAGGTCTCAAAAATGGCATTTTTGAACTCCCTAAAGCTGAAAGTCTCCCCGACCTCAAGACTATTCAGGATGAACTTGACAAAATTTCTATCCCGCCCCTTAAAATTGTGCTTACAGGCAGTGGGAAAGTGGGGGAGGGAGCTAAGGAGATCCTCGAACATTTAAAAATACCAAAGGTGAGGGTAGAGGAATTCCTCAATTCCGAATATACCCATCCCGTTTACTGCCAGGTTGACGTGCTGGACTATAATAGGCGTAAAGATGGAGCCCAGGGCAGTAACAGGGAATTTTACAACCACCCCGAACTTTATGAAAGTGATTTCAAAAAGTTTGCTAATGCGGCAGATTTTCTAATAGCCGGGCACTTCTACGGGGAAGGCGCCCCGGTCTTTTTTACTGCTGAAGATGCAAAATCCCCAGATTTCAGAATCAAATATATTGCTGACATCTCCTGCGATATTGACGGACCCATTCCCAGCACCATTCGTCCTTCTACCATCGTCGAACCGTTTTACGGTTATAATAAACAGGAAGAAAAAGAGGTTGATTTTAAGGATGAAGATGCGATCCTGGTGATGGCTGTAGATAATTTACCGTGTGAATTGCCACGGGATGCCAGTGAAGGTTTTGGGCAAATGTTCCTGGAAAATGTACTCCCCGCTTTTTTTAACGGTGATAAAGACGGAATTTTACAACGGGCGCAAATGACCAAAAATGGCAGTTTGACCCCACGGTTTAGTTACCTCAAAGATTACGTAAAAAGAGAAGAATCAGAAATATGAAAAAATACACCATGAGCTTAATGATCCTGCTGTTCGCATCAATCCCGGTAAAAGCCCAGCTACAGGTGATGAGCTATAATATTAAGTATGCCAACGAGAATGATGGAGAGAACAGCTGGTCAAACCGAAAAGATGATCTGGCGGCCCAACTCAGGTTTTATGAGCCGCATATCTTTGGAGTCCAGGAGGCGTTGCAGGGGCAGCTCGAATTTTTAGAAAATGAACTCGATAACCAATACCAATTCTTCGGAAAGGGACGTGACGACGGGGCTCAAAAAGGGGAATTTAGTGCCATATTTTTTAAGGCTGATGATCTTGAACTTTTAAAGGAGGGAACCTTCTGGCTTTCTTCAACGCCCGAAACTCCCGGAAAAGGTTGGGATGCCGCATATCCAAGGGTGTGTACTTATGGGAAGTTTAGATTGAAAGATTCAGGAAAAGAATTCTGGGTTTTTAATACACATTTTGATCACGTAGGGAAAGAGGCAAGACAGCAGAGCGTTCGATTAATCCATAACAAGATCTCAGAATTAAATAAAGAGAAATTGCCGGTAGTATTAATGGGAGATCTCAATTTGGAACCTGACACAGAAGAAGTAAATTGCCTGGCTTCTCATTATAAAGATTCTAAAAAAGTCGCAGATCACACTTTTGGACCCGAAGGTACTTTTAATGCGTATAAATTCCATGAACCCGTCACCACGCGAATAGATTATATTTTTACCGATGGCGATGTGCAGGTGAAAAAATATGCCGTACTGAGTGATTCCCGGGATCTGCGTTATTTTTCAGATCACCTTCCGGTAATGGTAGATTTGAAATTAAAATAAATTATTCGGTATAAATAATAAAGAGGGCCTTTGACGGGGCCCTCTTTGTGTTTGGTCTGATTTTCATTTCTGAAACTTCAGAAGAAGCTTCAAAAATGACATTTTTGACAACTGTTTTCCTATTAAGTCGGATTAATAGGATCGTTTGGTCCTGCACCTGCCGGCCCGTTTTTATCAGGATTTCGGGGAGGATTGGGTTTTGAAGGATTAGATCCCGGATTGTCACCTGGTTTGTCACCTGAAGTATCCCTGGAAGTTTTAGGGGTGCTGGCATTTCCGGCGCCGGTACCTTCTGGCGGAAATTTCCTTTCGGTGTTTCGCACATCAGGGTTGTCACGGTTTGGGTCGCGGGCATCGGCTGCTTCGCTTCTAAACTTCTGAATAATATCTCTAAAATGCTCCCCGGCTGCCTCCCGGCCACCAAGACCGTAACTTAAAGCTACTGCAACGGCTATGGCACCAAGTATCAATCCGAAGGCAAGTTCTACAATTTCATTGGCAATCCCCATGGTTCGTAAGGCGATGGCAATGAAAAGAGCGAGTGATGCCCAGCGAATAACGCCTGCAATAAAGTGATTCTTGCTTGAGCGCGTCATCGTGTTATATATAAGGAGAGAAATATAATTTCCTATAGCAAGAATGACAAGACCAAAGAGGATTTGACCCGTGATCTCCAAAATTTGATGAAGTATTTCAGTAAGTCTCGAAAGTCCTAAGATCTCTACAGCGGTAATAATTCCGAAGAATACCAGGAAGAAATAAATGAGGTTTGCCACGAGTTTTGAAAGCGATTGTCCTTCTCCTATCATGTTATGGATCTGGATCTTTTCAGCCGTGCGGTCCAGCCCCATGCTTCTGAAGAGATCTTCCAGGAAATTGGCGAGATATCTACCACCCCAAACAAATACCAGTAGAATGAGGGCAGCGATCACTATTTCTCCTATAAGTTCTGTAAAGCCATAGAGGATGTCATTGGCGGGTTCAGAAATGGCATCCAGGCGCAGCGTGTTGAAAGCCTGAATGAGAAATGGAATAAAGATGATTATAAATACCAGTTTCCGAAGTATGTTCACAAGTTGGTCTGTGTCTTTAAACCCGGTTTTATCTATCATCCTGTCTAGCAATCCGCCGCCAATGTGAACAAGATTGGCAACAAATTTTGCGAGCACATAACCAATAAATCCAATTAAAAGAGCTCCAATTAAATTGGGAATAAAGAGCAGGAACTCGTTGAGCATATTTTCAAGGGGTGCAAGCACCTCACTTATTCCTAAAACCTCTAAAGCGATTAGGAGAACAATGATCATGATTAAATAATAGAAGATATTCCCAACAAAAACATTGGTGTCATCTATATTATCCCCGCCAAAAATTTTGTCATCCCAGGAGGTTTTGCGAAGCAATTTCACCACCATAACCTTAATGCCTTTAGCAATAAGCCAGCCAATGAGAAGTACCAGCAGCGCCCCCAGGAGGTTGGGCAGGAAATAGGCAATGCGGTCTCCTATGTTTTCTAATTGTGTGTCCATAATTTATTGTTTTTTTAAGATAGTTAGTATTTGAAGGTAGATTAAAAAGAGCTTATGCCACAGTTACTTAACAAGAGTTTAAAAAAAATTTTACGGTTGTTGTTAATATTTTTTTACCTAAAATATGAAGAGATAGTAGAGACGAAATTAGGAGTGGTAAGGGCTGAAAGGAAATGCCAGATTTCAGAAAAAATCTCAAATTTTTTTTCAACAGTCTTTAGTTAATAAGAAAGCTGCAGGCCCTCTTTTAAAACTGCTGAATTAAAATAACTTTACTCCTCTTTCAAGTTAAAACAAAAACAAACGGCCATGGTTGAAGAATTATTTAGTACCCAGACTTATACCTATGATGAGGTACTGCAAGCATGTTTAAAATATTTTAAAAATGATGAGCTTGCAGCCACTACCTGGATAAATAAGTATGCAGTAAAAGACAAAAAAGGAAAATTTTTTGAGTTGACTCCCGATGATATGCACAGACGTATGGCGAGGGAATTTGCCCGGATGGAGGCAAAATATGCCGATCGTGTAGCGGGAAAAGAGAACCTTTCTGAATACGGAAAGACAAGAGAATTCTTAAGTGAAGAACGTATTTTCCAGCTTTTCAAGGATTTTAAATACAGCATTCCGCAGGGTAGTGTCATGGCGGCCCTTGGGAATGATCAAATGATAGCTTCTTTGTCTAATTGTGTGGTGGTACCACCTGTTTACGATTCTTACGGCGGAATTTTACATACAGACCAGCAGTTGGTACAATTGTTCAAAAGGCGTTGCGGGGTAGGTGTTGATCTTTCTGGTCTGCGCCCCAATAATGCACAGGTTTCAAATGCAGCCGGAACTACTACCGGAGCAGTTTCTTTTATGGAGCGCTTCTCTAATACCACCAGGGAAGTAGCTCAAAATGGCCGACGCGGAGCTTTAATGCTGACTATTGATGTAGCGCACCCAGATGTAGAAGACTTTATCACTATAAAGCAGGACCTTAAAAAAGTAACCGGAGCCAATATTTCTCTAAGGCTTTCAGACGAATTTATGCAGGCGGTAACCGATGATGCCGATTTTACCCTGCGCTGGCCAATTGACAGCCCGAATCCTAAATACACTAAAAAGGTTAGGGCTAAAGAGCTTTGGGATACCATCATAAGATGTGCGCACAATACTGCCGAACCAGGATTGATCTTTTGGGATAAGCAGCATACCTATTCAACTTCTTCCTTCTATCCCGGGTTTAAAAACAGTTCTACAAATCCATGTTCAGAAATTGCCATGCAGGGAGGGGATTCCTGTAGATTGATCGCCGTTAACCTATATAACTTTGTAGATAATCCTTTTACTGAAAATGCTTCTTTTAACCATGAGAAGTTCTATAAAGTGATCTATGAAACCCAGCGTTTAATGGATGATCTTGTAGATCTTGAATTGGAAGCGGTAGAAAAGATTCTTGCTAAAATTGATAAGGACGAAGAGCCAGATTTTATTAAGAAAAATGAAATAGATACCTGGAAGTTACTTGCTGAAAATGGCAAAAACGGAAGACGTACCGGTTTAGGATTCACTGCCCTTGCCGATGCAGTTGCTGCCCTTGGAGTGAAATTTGATACCGATGAAGCTCTTGAAGTAGTTGACAAAATTATGCAGACAAAACTGAAAGGAGAATTTGACAGTAGTATCGATATGGCGATCACAAGAGAACCATTCAAGGTTTTTGATCCGGCTATCGAAGAGAAGTCAGATTTCGTGCAGATGATGAAGAGAGAATTCCCGGGGCAATATAACCGCATGATGCAGCACGGTAGAAGAAACATTTCTATTAGTACTGTAGCTCCAACAGGAAGTCTTAGTATGCTCGCTCAAACTTCTTCAGGAATTGAGCCAGTTTTCATGTTGTCTTACAAGAGAAGAAGAAAAGTCAATGCTTCAGAAAAGAACGCGAAAGTGGCCTTTGTTGATGATACCGGAGATGCTTTTGAAGAATTTACCGTATATCACCCAAAAGTAAAGACCTGGATGGATGCTTCAGGCAAAGAAGCTATTGAAGAAAGTCCTTATGCAGGTGCCACTGCTTCAGAAATTAACTGGCAAAAACGTGTAGAAATGCAGGCTTTGGTTCAAAAATATACCACACATTCTATAAGCTCTACAATCAATCTTGCCAGTGATGTGACTACAGATAAGGTAAGTGATATCTATATTGAATCCTGGAGACAGGGACTAAAGGGAATTACAGTTTATCGCGATGGTTCCCGAAGCGGTATCCTTGTTTCTTCAGATGATAAAAAGGATAAAAAAGCCGATGCAGTTCAAAATGTATTTGCTGAAACTTATGCCCCAAAACGTCCTAAGAAACTTGAATCAAGGATCATTCGTTTCAATAACGAAAGTGAAAAATGGCTTGCCGTTGTCGGAATTCTGAATGATCGTCCTTACGAGATCTTTACCGGTAAAATGGAAGATGTTTTCAACCTGCCAAATTGGGTAGAAAAAGGATATGTGATCAAAAACAGGGATGAAGATGGAAACTCAAGGTACGATTTTCAGTTCTGTGATAAGCACGGCTATAAAGTGACCATTGAAGGATTGTCAAGATCTTTTAATGAAGAATACTGGAACTATGCAAAATTGATTTCCGGAGTGCTTCGTCACGGAATGCCAATCCCATACGTAGTTGACCTTATTAACAACCTTAACCTGCTTGACGAAAGCATCAATACCTGGAAAGCAGGAGTTGTACGTGCTCTTAAGCAATTTGTCCCCGATGGTACACCTGCCGCCGACAAAGAATGTGGCGAGTGTGGAGATCCTGACGGAATCATTTTTTCTGAAGGTTGCCTGGTTTGCAAGAGCTGTGGCTACTCCAAATGCGGGTAAGAATTTAATTTTGTCCCCCGGTAAATAGGAAAACCCCGCTTCTGAATAGGAGCGGGGTTTTATTTTATAGATCTAAATGAAATTGTAAGAAACCTCACAGGTTTTTGAAACCTGTGAGGTTTAAAAAGTTTCTCAAGATGGCACGGATTAGCAATCCGTGCCGATGTCCTGTACTAATGAATTCAAATTGTGAATATTCTAACCGGGAACTTAAAAAGAATAATAAGAGTATTCTTAACAAAAAGACCTAACAGGTTTTTCAAAAACCTGTTAGGTCTGAAGAATCTCTTAGATGGCGCGGATTTGCAATCCGTGCCGATGTGTAATCCACGACGAGATTAATCTTAAAAAGAATTTATGGTCTTTCTAATCGCTGTCAGGTTGCTTAACAATCTCTCTAAATACTGAATGTCCAGCATATTGGCCCCGTCACTCTTTGCGTTGGCAGGATCAAAATGAGTTTCGATAAAAATTCCGTCGGCTCCGGTTGCAATTCCCGCACGGGCAATAGTTTCGATCATGTCGGGCCTTCCGCCTGTTACGCCGCTGCTCTGGTTGGGCTGTTGCAGGGAATGCGTTACATCAAGAACGGTAGGCGCAAACTGGCGCATGGTAGGTATTCCCCGGAAGTCAACGATCATGTCCTGGTAGCCAAACATGGTCCCTCTGTCGGTTACCATCACCTGCTCGTTATTGCATTCCTGAACTTTGGTGACTGCATGTTTCATACTCTCCGGACTCATAAACTGGCCTTTCTTCAGGTTCACTACTTTTCCTGTCTCGGCGGCCGCCACTACCAAATCCGTTTGGCGTACCAAAAATGCAGGAATCTGCAGTACATCCACATATTCTGCAGCTAAAGTAGCATCTTCGCGTTCATGAATATCTGTAACAGTAGGAACACCAAAGGTTTCAGAAACTTTCCGAAGAATTTTCAGGGCTTTTTCATCCCCAATCCCGGTAAAGCTGTCAATGCGGCTGCGGTTTGCCTTTTTGAAGGAACCTTTAAAAATATAAGGAATTTGCAGTTTGTCGGTAATGCCCACAATGGTTTCGGCTATGCGCAAAGCCATATCTTCACCTTCAATGGCACAAGGGCCGGCAAGCAGGAAAAAATTTCCGGAGTCGGTATGTTTTATCTGAAGTATCTTATCAAGTTGCATAGAAAAAATTTTACTGCAAAGATACCTTTTTTAGAACGTTATGTGGAAATGCCTTTTTTAAGACCCTTTTTTACTTCCGTCTATTTCTGCGGAAGGATCTTCGCTCTCTTCTTCCTCGAACGGCGGCTGAATTTCATAACCCAAAGCTCTTATTATTTTATTGTTGTCATAATAAAAATGAGCTGCACTTACCTTGTTTCCCTCAAATTTGAGAGCTACATGGTATGGAAAGCTTATAGTTTCTCCATTGGGGTAGCTAAGGGTGTTGGTACCCCAATGCAGTACCCAATTTCCCTTCCTGGCACCTTCGGCTATAGACACTCCCAGCCACACACCATCTTCGGATAATACAGGAGTGGCAGATTCCCGCCCTTTTTTCCAGTACTTTATGGTCTGGTCAATCGTTAAGCTGTCATAACTGCCAAGGTTGTGAAAAATGGCATTTTCAGTAGCGTCTTGCCTAAGGGTTTCCCAGTTTCCGGTTTCATAGGCTTTTACTATTTCTTTCGCTGTTTTCACCAATTGGTCCTGCATGGGAAAATCAAGACTTGGCTGGCCATCTACCTGCGCCATACCGGGCTGCACATTGGCAACTGCTAAGAGCAGGCTAAGGCATAACAGCAGTATTCTCTTCTTCATTCTTCCTTTCGTTCTCATAGCTTTTGTTTTAGGTTATACCTTTTAATTAATATGCTGAATACTAATCACTTAAATTTACTGAATTATACGCTCAAAAGGAATTTCATATTCTTAAAATATGAGAAAGCTCAGTTTTAGGGCATGTCTGGGGCAAATCCTCAACCTCTTCTACACGCTTAAGATGTATAAAATCTACAATAAGTTGCCTAACTTTTTAGTAGACAGTTGTTTATGGTTTTTATAAATAAAAATTTAATTCAAAGCACAGCTATTTTAAATGGAAAAAATAAACGTACCTTTGCAGCCTTTAAAAATCAGGCGTTTATATGACAGCTATCAAGAATATCGCGATCATCGCACACGTTGACCACGGAAAAACCACCCTGGTGGACAAAATAATGTACCACTGCAGGCTTTTCAGGGAAAACGAAAATACCGGAGACCTTATCCTGGACAACAATGACCTTGAAAGGGAACGGGGCATCACTATTACTTCCAAAAACGTATCTGTAGTTTACAAGGATACCAAGATCAACATTATTGATACTCCTGGTCACGCCGACTTTGGAGGAGAGGTAGAAAGGGTGTTGAACATGGCAGATGGCGTACTACTTTTAGTAGATGCTTTTGAAGGGCCTATGCCGCAAACCCGTTTTGTACTTCAAAAAGCAATTGACCTTGGATTGAAGCCATGTGTGGTGATCAATAAAGTTGATAAAGAAAACTGTACACCCGAAGAAGTTCATGAAAAGGTTTTTGACCTTATGTTTGAACTTGGGGCCGAAGAATGGCAGCTTGATTTTCCTTCAGTATATGGTTCAGCCAAGAATAACTGGATGAGCGACGACTGGAGAAACCAAACCCAAAATATTGAACCGCTTCTTGACATGGTGATCGAACATATTCCTTCTCCAAAAGTTGAGGAAGGTTCTCCACAAATGTTGATCACTTCTCTTGACTTTTCTTCCTTTACCGGAAGGATCGCCATTGGTCGCCTTCAACGTGGGACTTTAAAAGAAGGTATGCCTGTTGCCCTTGTGAAAAGGGACGGCACTATCAAAAAGACAAGAATTAAAGAATTACACACTTTTGAAGGTCTTGGCCGTAGAAAGATAGAAGAAGTACACGCCGGGGATATTTGTGCTATTGTGGGGCTTGAAGGATTTGAGATTGGAGATACTGTAGCCGATTTTGAAAATCCTGAAGGTCTTAAAACCATTGCTATTGATGAGCCAACAATGAGCATGCTCTTCACCATCAACGATTCTCCTTTCTTCGGAAAAGACGGAAAGTTTGTTACTTCAAGACACATAAAGGAGCGCCTGATGAAGGAGCTTGAAAAGAACCTTGCCCTTAGGGTGCAGGAGACTGATAGTGCCGATAAATTCATGGTCTTTGGCCGTGGAGTTCTTCACTTATCTGTGCTTATTGAAACCATGCGTCGTGAAGGTTACGAACTTCAAATTGGTCAGCCACAGGTAATCATCAAAGAAATTGATGGTGTGAAGTGTGAGCCCATTGAAGAGTTGACTATAGATCTTCCTGAAGATGTTTCAGGAAAAGCAGTAGAGATGGTGACCATGAGAAAAGGGGAGATGTTGAGTATGGAAGGAAAAGGAGATAGGATGACTATCCAGTTCCAGATCCCATCCCGCGGAATTATTGGTCTTAGAAATCAGCTATTGACTGCAACTGCCGGAGAAGCTATTATGGCACACCGCTACAAAGAATATCAGCCGCTTAAAGGTGGTATTCCTGAGCGCCAGAATGGTTCTTTAGTTTCTATGGAAAAAGGTAAAGCAATTCCTTACTCTATCGATAAACTTCAGGATCGTGGAAAATTCTTTGTTGATCCGGGAGAGGATATTTATGAAGGGCAGGTAATTGGAGAGAACTCACGCCAGGATGATATGGTAGTGAACATCACCAAAACCAAAAAACTTTCGAACGTACGTTCATCGGGAGCCGATGATAAAGCGAAGATCGTTCCTGCAATAAAATTCTCTTTGGAAGAGGCTTTGGAATATATTCAGAAAGATGAATATGTAGAAGTAACACCAAAGCACCTGCGCCTTAGAAAGATCTATCTTACAGAGAATGATCGTAAAAGAAATAAGACTATTTAAGATTAAATAATTTTATATCTTAAGGCCTGTCAAAAACGCGATTTTTGACAGGCCTTATTTTTTTATAGAACTCCTCAATCTAAGCATCATTCAGGAATGGAAATTTTAGGAATATCGTATATAGAATGGATTGGATACCTGGCATCTTTTTTTCTGCTGCTGTCCTTCCTAATGAGAAATATAACCACCCTTAGGTACATCAACAGCCTTGGATGTTTGTTCTTCGTTGCTTACGGAATTTTACTCGATTCCTGGCCGCTCATCATCACTAATGGTGCTATTGTACTAATCAATATCTATTATCTTTTTATTAAACCGAAGGAAAGTTAGAAGAACGAAGGTAGACTTACGAAGTACGATTTTAGAAGTGCGAAGGTAGACTTACGAAATTAGACTTACGAAATATGATTAGAATTATGAATTTATATGACCTCTCAAAAATGTCATTTTTGGAAGGTGTTTAACTGATTTACTCTGAAGCATTTATAATAGTAAATAACAAAAATGGTAACTTTAATATAAAATAATAAGTGATGACTTCAGGAGATTTGAGAAATAAGGTAAGAGAATATGTTGACACAGCAGATGTAAGACTTCTAAAAATGCTTGAAGCTATAGCGGAAACATATGAAAATGAGGTGAATGAGCCTATTCTTGATGAAGATCAATATCAAATTTTAGATTCACGGAGAGAGGCGCATCTAAAAGGCGAAAGTAAGTCCCTTTCCTGGGAAGAAGTAAAGCGAAAAATTAAGTCTGCTAATTCCTAAATAGAATTTCATATAGAAATAAAAGAAGAAGCAGCACTTGAAATAGCGAAAGCTTATCTCTACCATCAGGATAAACGATTGGGTCTGGGGGAAGAATTTTTAGATCATTTAAATATTTATTTCAATAGAATTGCTTCTCACCCTGAGCATTTTCCGCAGAAAAGAAAGCCGTATAGAGAAGCTTTCCTGAAACGATTTCCATTTCTGGTTGTTTACGAAATTATTGAGGACAGGATAATTGTATATTCTGTTTTTAATACCTGGCAGGATCCAGGTAAAAAGAGGAAATAAAAACGAGGTGAATTAAAAATGCACCATAAGGTTCAAAGTAGAAGGATTACTACAGTCGCTCTACGAATCCCACTACAATTATGAACAGGTTGGGTTGTATTATTCAAATTTAAAATTCAGTCACTGGAATCTGGTACTATAAAACAACTTTGAATTTTGCACCTTAAACCTTAAACCTTAAACCTTAAACCTTAAACCTTAAACCTTAAACCTTAAACCTTAAACCATGAACCTTAAATTATACAGTTTTCTGAACCACCTCAAATACTTTTTGCCCGTCGCACTTCAGGGTTTTTGAAGGGTATTTAAGCAGTAATGCATAATCGTGAGTGGCCATAAGTATGGTCTTTCCGTTTTTGGAGATTTGCTGCAGTACTTCCATAACTTCTACAGAGGTCTGCGGATCGAGGTTTCCGGTAGGCTCATCGGCCAGGATAAGTTCGGGGTCATTGAGCAGGGCACGGGCAATGGCAATACGTTGCTGCTCCCCACCAGATAACTGGTACGGATTTTTAAAACCTTTGGTACCCATCCCTACCTTTTTTAGCACCTCTTCGATCTTGGCATCCATAGCGGCTTTGTCTTTCCAGCCGGTAGCTTTAAGTACAAACAACAGGTTGTCATTTACATTGCGATCATTCAGTAGTTTAAAATCCTGAAACACCACTCCCAGCTTTCGGCGTAGAAAGGGAATATCTTTTTCTCGCAGGGTGCGCAGATCGTAATCTACAATACTTCCTTCTCCTTCGGTAAGGGGCAGGTCGCCATAAAGGGTTTTCATGAAGCTACTTTTTCCTGTCCCGGTCTTTCCTATGAGGTAAACAAATTCCCCTTTTTCAATCTCGATATTTACTTCAGAAAGAATAAGCGTCTCCCGTTGGTAGATCGCAGCGTCTTTTAGGTACAGAACAGTATTTGACATGAAAAATGACATTTTAGAGAGGTAAAAGTAAGAAAGAGAACGTAAATATGAGAGCTTGAGTTGCTTTTCTTCTGCTGAATTTTTTTCAGCTAAATTTTAGGTTTCATTTAACTAGAATGCATAATTTATCTTACAATAAAGGCGTTATTACCTTAGAGTTTCTTATATCTTTGAATCATCAACAAAATAAAATCTACGAATGAAACATTGCAAAATCTGCCTTTTTGTTGTTTTTGTTTTCTTTTCAGTTTCCGGTTTTTCACAACAATCTGCCATTCAAACAAATGCACTGGCCGATTATAACCGCGCCCTGGAATTATACAACAATGGGCAATACCTTGCCGCGCAAACCCTCTTTGATGAAGTACAGGATGAAGTGGACGATGAAAGGGTTAAAGCCAACGCCGCTTATTATATCGCCAATGCTGCGATTCGCCTGAACCAACCCGGGGCCGATGCGCTCATGGAAGATTTTGTGCAGCGATATCCTACCAGCACTAAAACAAATGCAGCTTACCTCGATGTTGCCGACTATTATTTTGAAACAGGAAAATACTCTCTTGCCCGCAAATGGTACGATACTGTAGATCAAAGAAACCTGAGCAAGGCCGAAAAAGAGCGATTTAGCTTCAATAACGGGTATGCTTATTTTAGGGCCAAACAATATGATGAGGCCAAAGAATACCTTAACAAGGTGAAAGATTCAAAAAAGTACGGCAGCCAGGCCAAATACTACCTCGGTTTCATGGCTTATGAAGGCGATGACTATGAGCAGGCAAATGCCCTTTTTGAAGAAGTAGAAGATGCCGAACGCTATGAAGAAGACCTGTCTTACTTCCAGGCCGATATGAATTTTAAGCAGGGGAATTTTGAAAAGGCCATTGAACTTGGGCTGGAGCAATTGCCCCGTGCCGATCGCCGCGACAGGTCTGAACTCAATAAGATCATAGGCGAAAGTTACTTCAACCTTGGGCAGTATGATAAAGCTATTCCTTATTTAAAGGAATACCAGGGGGAAAGAGGTAAGTGGAATAATACAGATTACTACCAGTTGGGTTACGCTTATTTTCAGCAGGGAGATTATGAAGCCGCGATCTCAGAATTCAATAAGATCATTGACGGTAAAAATGCCGTGGCCCAAAATGCATATTACCACTTAGCTCAATCTTACCTAAAGACCGATAAGAAGCAACAGGCCCTCAATGCGTTTAAAAATGCAAGTGAGATGGATTTCAATCCGGAGATCAAGGCCGATGCTGCTCTTAATTATGCCAAGTTAAGCTACGAGATTGGAAACAGCTATGCCAGCACACCACAGGTTTTGATGAATTACCTGGAGACATACCCAAATTCGCCTGCTAAAGAAGAGATCAATGAATTGCTCATCAATTCTTTCATTACTTCCAAAAATTATGAGGAAGCAATGCGCCTGCTTAAAGGAAATCGTAATTTCCAGAATAACGTGGTGTACCAGCAGGTAGCTTTTTACCGCGGACTCGAACTTTATAAAGAGGGAAACTATAGAGAGGCCGAAGAATATTTTGACCTGGCTTTAAGTGAAAGACGCGATCCAAGATTTACTGCCTTGGCCACTTTCTGGAAAGCCGAAAGCGATTTTAACCTTCGCAACTTCCAGGATGCACTGGTGGGTTACCGCGAATTTGCAGGTATGAGTGGCGCACAGGGAGTTTCAGAAAAAGAAAACCTGGACTATAATATTGGTTATGCATACTTCAAACAGCGCGATTACGATCGTGCAGTAGAATATTTTAAGCGTTATTCCAATGATACTTCCCACGATAAGGCAAGAAGGAATGATGCTTTTGTGAGATTGGGAGACAGCTACTTTGTAAACAGTAGTTACTGGCCGGCAATGGAGGCTTATAATGCCGCTATTGCTTTAAACGGAAATGAAAATGACTATGCTGCTTTTCAAAAAGCCATCAGCTACGGGTTTGTGCAGCGAAACGAAACTAAAATAGCATCTTTGAATGAATTTCTTCAGAAGTATCCGCGTTCGTCCTATCGCGATGATGCGGCCTACGAGCTGGGGAATACGTATGTTGCCATGAACAATACAAGCCAGGGAATGCAGGCTTATGACAGGCTTATTAGAGATGTTCCCGGAAGTACTTTTGTTCCGCAGGCTTTACTGAAACAGGGGTTGATCTATTACAACAACGATCAGTCTTCTCAGGCTTTGGAGAAAATGAAAAAAGTGGTTGCCGATTACCCGAATTCGGCTGAAGCAATTCAGGCAGTAAGCACTGCGCGCCTCATATACGTTGACATGGGCAGGACCGATGAGTACGCCAACTGGGTTAAAAACCTGGATTTTGTGGAGGTGACCGATGTAGACCTGGATAATACGACGTTTGAATCGGCAGAGAAACAATATCAAAACAACAATACTTCAGCAGCAATTACTGCACTTGAAAAATATCTTAGTTCTTTCCCTAACGGAATTCATGCTGTGCAGGCCAATTTCTACCTGGGGCAGTTACACTTCCGTGAAGGAAATAAGCAGAAAAGTATTCCGTATTACAAGTATGTGATCCAAAGATCGGCTTCAGAATATCTTGAGCAGTCTTTGGCAAGGCTTTCTGAAATTTATTTGGAGAGCAGGAATTATTCCGAAGCTATACCGCTGTTAAAGCGGTTGGAGAGCCAGGCATCGTTTGCTCAAAATACCATTTTTGCCCAGTCTAACCTGATGAAGTCTTACCTGGAAGAAGGTAGTTACAACGAAGCAGTAGCCTATGCCGAAAAGGTATTGTCAAATCCTGATGCCGAGACCGATGCAAAGAATGATGCGCAGGTAATCATAGCCCGTGCCGCCTTGCGTACAGGAAATGAAGAGCGTGCAAAACGCGCTTATGCCGAAGTGCAGAAATCGGCCACCGGAGAATTGGCTGCCGAAGCTTTATACTATGATGCATATTTTAAAAATAAAGCAGGAAACCATCAGGCTTCTAATGACGTGGTACAGCGACTTGCGCGTGATTACTCCGAATATAAATTATATGGTGCTAAGGGGCTGGTGCTCATGGCTAAGAATTTCTACGCTTTGGGTGATGCTTACCAGGCAACTTACATCCTGGATAACGTGATCAATAATTTCGCGCAGTTCCCCGAAGTTGTAAAAGAGGCCAGGCAGGAACTTGCCCGCATTAAAGCAGAGGAAGCTAAAACAAATGCTTCTGTAGAGACCAACAATTAAATATTACATAAAAACCTTCCCATGAAAATTAAATCGTTAGGTGTTTTTATCATATTTCTGGTTTTCACCGGCTTCTCGTATGCCCAGGATCTTGGGAGCGAGATGGTAGAAGTGGTAAAACCCTATACCCCCACAGTAAGTGATGCTTTTAAGATAAAAGAGACTCCAAAGATCTCAGATTCTGTGAACCTGGAGAAGAGGCCTGTTCAGTACAGTATATTTTCGGTACCTGTGGCTTCTACTTTTACGCCAGCAAAGGGTAGGGCTACGACGGTAGAACGTCAGCGTCCGCCAAAGTTGTTTGACAATTACATCACGCTTGGCTTTGGAACTTACACCAGTGCCCTCGCTGAGTTTTACAGCAATATCGAGGTTACCCGTACCGATAATTTTGGTATTTTTCTAACCCATAATTCGGCACAGGGAGGCATTGACGGTGTAGAACTTGATGATCATTACTACGATACCGAACTCAATCTTAATTACTCTTCCCGAAAAAGGAACCTTATTTGGAATACAGATTTTGGTGTAGAGCACAGGTTGTTTAACTGGTATGGAGTTCGAAGCGATGAAGTGAGCCAGGAGGTTATAAATAATCTTGAGCCACAGCACAATTATTACAGTGTGTACGCAGGCGGAGAAATTAATTGGGAAAAGTCCTTTTTTGACAGGGCAGAGGCTAAGTACAGGTATTTTGGGGATGATTTTGAATCTACCGAGCACCGCCTTACTTTTAAACCTACTCTTGAGATTCCTATTGGTGGCGAATTGTTTCACACCAATCTGATTTTCGATTATCTAAACGGATCTTTTGCTCCTTATTTTGATGACGGTGAAGATCTTACTTACAGCTATATGAACCTGGGGGTAGCTTCGAGCCTTCTTATTCTGCGCGATGACCTTACCCTTAACCTCGGAGCGGCGATTTATTATAGCTATGATTCAGAGAACAGCGACAGCGGGATTTACGTTTACCCTCAGGTGACTGCCAGCTACCGTGCCGCAGGCGATTATTTTATTGCCTATGCCGGCCTGGAAGGGGAGTTGCGACAAAATTCTTATTACGAGTTTACTAAAGAGAATCCTTTTCTTTCACCTGCAGTTGATATAGCCCCTACAGATCAACAGTACAATGCTTATGTGGGTGCTAAAGGAAAATTGTCAACAAATATAGGCTACAACACGCGCTTAAAGTACATGGCCGAAGATTACAAGCCTCTCTTTAGATCAAATCCCAATGAAATGACTGAGCCGGGAACTAAACCCGAATATGCTTATGGTAATTCTTTTGGAGTTGTTTATGATCAGGTCAATACCATCTCCCTTTTTGGAGAACTTGATTTTGATGTGAACAGTGACTTTAACCTGCGTGTTAATGGGGAGTTTTTCGTTTACGACACCAGTGATGAGGAAGAAGCATGGAACCTTCCAACTTTTAGAGCCAATTTGATTGGAGATTACCAGATCACAGAAAAATGGTTTGCAGGTGCAAATGTTTTTTTTGTGGGCGAGCGTAAGGATTTTGAGATATACCAAACCAGTGATGTACTCAATTCCGTAAGAACAGAAATAGTGAGCCTGGATTCTTATTTTGACCTTAACCTTAATCTGGGGTACAGGTTTAACGACAGGCTTTCAATATTTGCCCGGGGGCAAAACCTGCTGGGAGATAACTATGAAAGATGGGTAGACTATCCTGTGCTGGGAATGCAGGTTATGGCAGGAGCTACTTATAAGTTTGACTTCGGAAGATAACAAACAGAAAATACACCATATAAAAAAAGCCGGTTCTTACCGGCTTTTTTTATGGAAAGGACCCCAGTAATTTTAGGCAATCTTAACAATTAGATAACATTGGAATAAAAAGAGGTTTTATGGAAGTGTATAATTTTGCAGCGCAAAAAAAATGTAAAAAAGACAGTTTTATTCGCATTTTTTAGCAATTTTTGAAAACCCTATAATAATCAAATGGCAAAAACTAAATTTAAGAGGATAAAGAGGAATCGGCCGTACTTGAACGTGCTCGATTTTATGGTACAGGAAAAGACATTTCTTGCCATAGTAATTGTAGGACTTGTTCTGGCGGGTATCCTCACCGGTTACGGTCAGGCCGGGATGTGGCTCGGGTTCTTTTTCGCTGCCTACGCTACCGTAGCCAATGACAGTATTCAGTCGCTGGGTACCTTTATCGAAAGTAACAAGAACAGGAAATGGTGGGTGATGTGGATCTTCATCGGGAGTATTTTCCTTGCGGTGGTCACCTTTAGCTGGATCTATTTTGACGGTGATGTGACCTATCAACGCCTCCTCAACCCCGATGGCACTACTAAATATCCGCACCCAGAGAACTTCAGCTTTTTCCAAATAATTGCACCCCTGGTACTTCTTATCCTTACCCGTTTAAGAATGCCGGTTTCTACCACTTTCCTTATTTTAAGTGTGTTTAGCGCCGATACGTCGGGGATCACTTCCGTAGTATGGAAATCCTGGACCGGGTACATCATGGCGTTCATCCTGTCATTCCTGGTTTGGTACCTGTCGTACAATACCATCAAAAAATATTTTAAGAGCCGTAAATTCAACCAGAGCTGGAATATAGTGCAGTGGGTAGTGAGCGGTACATTGTGGGGGGTTTGGGTGATGCAGGATGGTGCCAATATCGCCGTCTTCCTGCCAAGACAACTCGACCTCTTTCAATTCATCATCTTTGCATTGACCATCTTTACAGGTCTTGGACTTCTTTTCTACCTGCGGGGAGACAAAATTCAGAAAGTAGTAAGTGAAAAAGCGAGGATTTCGGATGTTAGGGCAGCAACCCTAATCGATGCAACTTATGTGATTTTGCTTATCTATAAATTATTTATTAGTACGGTACCCATGTCTACAACCTGGGTTTTCCTTGGAGTCATTGGCGGTAGAGAGATCGCCGTGAGTTTTGCCCGTACCAAAAAAGGTAAGAAACACCGCAAGAAGGCCGGTAAGATGATCTTTAGAGATTTCGCTTACGCCATGATAGGTTTATTTGTTTCTATTGCCCTTGCTGCTGCAGCAAATGCCGATATTCGTAAGGCCATAGGTGAGGCAATTGTGGGCTGGTTCTAAACTTCATGTGCCCAAAACTTTATAAATGCGCTTCTGTTTGGAGCGCATTTTCTATTTTTACCCTAAATCTCTTCACATGATCAAAAAAGCACTATTTCTAATTCTATGCTTCGGAATGTTCTTCGGATGTAATGACAACGGGAAACAAGAAGCCGATCTCCTGGTAATCAATGCCAATATATATACTGTAGACGATCAGTTTTCTACTGCGGAAGCATTCGTAGTCAAAGACGGAAAGTTTCTTGCTGTTGGTACTTCAGCTGAATTACAGGAGAAATACAATGCCCCTGAAGTATTGGATGCCCAGGGAAAGACTATTCTTCCCGGATTAATTGATGCGCACGCACATTTCTACGGACTCGGCAGTTCCATGCAGGCTGTAGATCTTACCGGCACTACCAGCTTTGAAGAAGTAGTTGCACGAATAACAGCATTTCAGGAAGAAAAAAAATCCGATTTTATAGTAGGCCTTGGGTGGGATCAAAATGACTGGGAGATAAAAGAGTTTCCCATAAAAGATACGCTTGATGTTCTTTTTCCAGATACTCCGGTTGCCATCACACGAATTGACGGTCATGCCTTACTCGCCAATCAGGCGGCGCTCAATGCAGCTAATATTACAGCAAACACTCCTGCAGAAGGTGGAGAAATCGAAAAGAAGAACGGCAAACTTACCGGGATCCTTATAGACAATCCCATGGCATTGGTAGAGAACGCAGTTCCTGAAGCCAGCGTTAAAGATCAAACCGCAGCTTTACTGGATGCTCAAAAAGAGGTTTTTCAGTATGGTTTAACTACCGTTAATGATGCAGGATTAGATCGTGCTACAATAGAATTGATCGATAGCCTTCAGCAGGCTGGGGAGTTGGAAGTGCGCATCTACGCAATGATAAGCAATACAAAAGAGAACCTGGATTACTTTCTTGACAGGGAGCCTCTAAAAACGCCCAGATTAAATGTACGTTCGGTGAAATTTTATGCCGACGGTGCCCTGGGGTCAAGGGGAGCTGCATTAAAAGAGCCTTATTCCGATAAGCATAACCATTACGGCGCTTTACTTTCTTCGGTGGCCGATTTTAAGAAGACAGCCGGTAGAATTGCAAATTCGCCTTACCAAATGAATACCCATGCCATTGGAGATTCGGCCAATGTTGTGGTGCTAAAGACTTATGATTCTCTGCTTTCAGACGCAGGAGATCGCCGTTGGAAGGTTGAACATTCACAAATAATTGCCCCCGAAGATTTTAAATATTTCAGTAAAAATATAATTCCGTCAGTGCAACCTACCCACGCTACAAGCGATATGTACTGGGCTGGAGAAAGGCTGGGCGAAGAGCGGGAAAAAGGTGCTTATGCCTATAAAAAACTGCTCGAAGAAGCCGGCATAATCGCTTTGGGTACAGATTTTCCTGTAGAGCAGGTGAGCCCATTCCTCACCTTCTATGCGGCGGTGGCACGTAAGGATACAAAAAATTATCCTGAAGGAGGTTATATGCCCGAGCAGGTACTTTCCAGGGAAGAAGCCTTACGCGGAATGACAATTTGGGCAGCTTACAGCAATTTTGAAGAAGATGAAAAGGGATCGATAGAACCTGGAAAGTATGCCGATTTTGTCATTTTAGACAGGGATATCATGAAGGTTTCTGAAGAACAAATCCCCGATATGAAAGCCAGTGCTACTTATCTTGACGGAAAAAAAGTTTATGGAAATTAGAAGACTTTAGAGAAATGCGATTTTAAAAATACGACTTTAGAAGTACAAAGTAGTAGAAAAAGGACCCCTTAAAAGCACATTTTTGAGGGGTTTTTTGTGAGTTATAACGAACTAAGTAAATGTTTATCTGATGCTACCCGAAGTTTTATTCGAAGTGAAATAGCCTGGATCTTTCTCTAAAACAACAATGATCTTGAATCCTGAATCCAGCAGTTACTTTCCTCCATTGGCCTTTAGGTCGAGCTTGCACTGCTCGTCAAAGTCTAGGATATTTTGATCATTTTCAAGAAAACTGAGCGGCGAGGAGCTAAACTCGATAGCCGCTGCCATTAAACATCCGTCAACGCTGCAGTGCGCCCGGGAGCCTTTATCGGGATCTTCATGTTCACTCTGTGCGGGACTTCCGTTGTTCACCAGGCCAAAGAGGTGCCCAAATTCGTGATGCAGGGTCACTGTTTGAATCTCGCTTTGGGAGGCGCTGCCTGCCATATCACTCAATTCCTGATTGTCAAAAATAACCAGTGAGGTATTGAGGTAAGCTTTTCCTAGAATGCGGAAGTTGGCTTTACTATCCTCACTTTTGTTGTCGGCAAAAAAGATAAATACTCCTAATTTATCATCTTCAGAAAAAACGCTTCGGTGCTGTTTTTCAACCGTTTTAATTTCTTTGATAGAATAGGAGCCCATTTGCGGACTTACAATCGCGCGGGTTTTGAGGCTTATGCCGCCCGGCTTGTGGGTATAGTGTTCAAGAAAGTTTGTAAGGCTTTGCAACACCTGGTCTTCGGGCTTATGGCCTATCACGTAAACCACGTCTAGTTCAATGTGGGTAAAGGTCTCATCGCTTAAAAAATCCCGTGCCGAAGCGCCCAAAACAAGATTATTGCTGTACACCGAAGGTTTCTTGTCGGCATCATCTGTGCTGCAACCCGTTAAAACGAATAACAACAAGATGCAGGCGGCATGGAAATTTTTCTTCATTTTACTTTTTTACTGTAAGCCTTGCCAGGTAATCATAATGTTCGCCTTCATATATTTTTTCACAGTTAAAGCGGTGCTTGTCAGCTGCTAAAGATAATGATTCAAAATCAAGGTACAACCAGTCAAAACTATTTGACATTTCAGCCTTATAGCTCAGTCGGTATGTGAGTTCGCCATAGTAACCATTTGTTGTATCTACCCACACGCCCCCATCTTCATCGGTATCAAAAAGGTAAATAAGGTCTGAAGAATCAATTAAGACCTGGCCGTTTTCAGCAAGAAGATTCTTTAGCTGCTCAAAAAAGGCATCCAGGAACTTCATTTTTCCTACGATACCTGTTCCATTCATCAGCAGTAAAATTGTGTCGAATTTTTCTTCGGAAAGATCTTCAAAAGCAATATTTCTGGCATCCGAAATTCCGCGTTTGCGACACACTTTTATAGCTCCGGCTGAAGTATCTATAGCTGTAACTACAAGATTGCGCTCCTGCTGAAGGTAAAGGGGATGGCTACCCGCACCGCAGCCTACATCCAGCACCTTTCCCCGGCACAACTTGAGGGCTTGCTGTTCAAGTGGCGGCATTTCTTTATAACTTCTGAAGAGGTAGGGCACCGGAATCACATCATCATCAAAGTCGGGCGAATGCACAACAATATCGGTTTCATCAGCTTTTTCGAAGAAGTCGGTAATTGCTTTTCCGAAGATATCGGGATTATTTTTTGGCTTGTTCACGTGTTGGTTCTGTTTATCTTTGCGGCATGCAGGATGAATTAAATGGGCTTCCGCAAAAGGCCAAAGATAAACATACAGAGAATAAGAAATTTTTTTCGCGTCTTAAAAAGAAGCCGCCGCGGCATCTTGACCTGCAAATGCAGGAGTTGCACGAAGAAGAATTTAGCCGCACCGATTGTCTTACCTGTGCTAACTGCTGTAAAACTACCGGACCTCTTTTTACCAATAAAGACATTGAGCGCATCTCAAAGCACCTGCGCCAAAAACCACAGCAGTTCATTGACGAGTACCTGCGCATAGATGAAGATAATGATTACGTGCTTCAGGAAGTGCCCTGTGCTTTTCTGGCTCCCGACAATTATTGCCTGATCTACGACGTACGGCCCAAGGCCTGCAGTGAATTCCCTCACACCAACCGGAAAGACTTTCACAAAATCTCAAACCTCACCATTAAAAATGTCGCTATTTGTCCGGCAGCTTTCAGGATTGTGGAGGAGATGAAGAAGAGACTACCTTAGGCTTAGTTGCAGGTCTTGTTGTTGCAAGTTGTCTTGTTGCACGTTGCGGGTTACGAGTTACTTCAAGAGGTACCTACAAAAATACTTATCTTTTAATTTTCAATTAAAAGAAGAATTATGGCAAATTCATATAAAGAGCTGGAGATATTTCGCATCTCATTAGTTTTATTCTACAAGGTTCACACATTAAGTTTGAAGTTACCTAAATACGAGCTTTATGAATTGGGAAGTCAAATTAGAAGGTCAGCAGATTCAGTAAATACAAATATTGTTGAAGGTTACGGAAGGAGAAGGTACAAAGGAGATTTTCTAAAGTTTCTGGTTTATTCACATGCAAGTAATGATGAAACTATAAATCATTTGGAGAAAATCCTTCATCTTTATCCGGAAATAATGGAAGATCAACATTACCTGAAGAATGATTATAACGACCTGGGTCGCAAAATAAATTCCTTTATAAAATATGTTGAGAAATCCTGGAAAACCTAAAAACAAAGATTAAAAGTTTCTAATTAGGTAATTCTGCGATATAAATCTGAACCACGAATCCCGCAACCCGCAACCCGCAACATAATTACTTCCGGCAGGAAACGTTTCAATCTGCATAAAACATGCAACCGGCAACCTGCAAATTTTGTAATACAACCCGCACCTCGCAACCCGCAACATATTTACTTCCGGCAGCAAAGATTTCAACCTCAATAAAACCTGCAATTGGCAACCTGCAACTTTTGTAATTTCAACCCGAAACCCGCAACATATTTATTTCTGGCAGGAAACGTTTTAACTTGAATAAAACCTGCAACCGTGCAACCTGCAACTTTTGTAATTTGAACCCGCATCACGCAACCCGCAACCCGCAACATATTTATTCCCGGCAGGAAAACTTTCAACTTCTATCAAACCTGCAACCATGCAACCTGCAAGTTTGGTAATTTCAACCCGCAACCCGAAACTGGCAACATATTTACTTCCGAAAGCAAAGATTTCAACTTCAATAAAACCTGCAACCGTGCAACCTGCAACTTTAGTAATTCAACCCACAACCCGCAACATATTTATTTCTGGCAGGAAACGTTTTAACTTGAATAAAACCTGCAACCGTGCAACCTGCAACTTTGATAATTCAACCCGCAACATATCAAACCCGCACCTCGCAACTAATACAACAAATACTTCTCCCTTACTGTTTTAAACTCTTCTAAACCAGGTTTCCAGGTTTCGCGTATTGCTTCTGCGGTCATTCCGTTTTCAATTTGCTTCTGCAGTTCTTTGGTTCCGGCGAGCTTTGTGAAAAATGCGTTGAAAAATTCCTCTTTTTGAGAGCTGTGATTATATGCTTCTATAAGCCATTCAAGGTTGAGATAATCCAGGTGCGCTGCATTTGAGAGATCTCTTCCGTAGCAGGTCTTGTTTAGGTGTTTTGGAGATTTGGCACCTTCATTAGGCTCGGGAACATAAGTGAATGGAAATACGTCCTGTGAAAGGTAAGGGGAGCCAAATACCTGGAACTGTTTACTTGTGCCGCGACCTGCATTAACGTTGGTTCCTTCAAAAAAACAAATGCTGGGGTACAGGTTAATTGACTTTGCATTAGGAAGGTTTGGAGAAGGTTTTACAGGAAGATCGTAGGGCATGCTGTGAACATAATTTTCCATTTCAATCACTTTTAGATCGGTTTGCACGCCGTTCTTCAACCAGTCCTCGCCATTAGTCATTTTTGCGTATTCTCCAATGGTCATTCCGTGTACCACCGGGATGGGATGCATCCCTACAAAACTTTTGTACTGCGGGTCAAGCACCGGCCCGTCCAGGTAATGACCGTTTGGATTTGGTCGGTCAAAAATGATCACTGTAATGTCATTTTCGGCAGCGGCTTCCATGACGTAATGCAGGGTAGAAATATAGGTGTAGAAGCGCACTCCCACATCCTGAAGGTCAAAAATCAGAACGTCAAGGCCTTCCAGCTGTTGTGCTGAGGGTTTTTTGTTATCTCCATAAAGGGAAATTACCGGCAGGCCGGTATTTGGGTCTTTTCCGTCTTCAACCACTTCGCCTGCATCGGCTGTACCCCGGAATCCATGCTCTGGGGCAAAAACTTTAACCAAATTCACGTCGAGGGCCAAAAGAGTGTCTACAAGATGTACATTTCCTGCTTCCGTAGGAATAATACTTGTCTGGTTTCCTACCAGCCCAACTTTCTTACCTTCCAAAAATGGCAAATAATAGGCTGTTCTTTCAGCACCCAGCTTCAGCTCTTTTGAAATTTCGGCAGGGGACTCGTTTTTGGCTTCAGCAGAATTAACTGAAGGATTTCCTGAATTGTTTCCGCAGGCGGTGGCGGTAATAACTAGGAATAAAAATGTACTTTTGAAAAATCTAAAACTCATAGCTACTCTTGAATTTGGAATTGTTTATCGCCAGGCGCCTTATTAGTGCGAAGCAGCACAAAAATAGCATATCGGCACCTATAATAAAAATAGCAATTGTTGCAATTGCTATTGGTGTGATAATGATGCTGGTAGCTTTTGCTACAAGCCTTGGACTGCAGCAGAAGATAAGAGAAAAGATGTCGGCTTTTACCGGTCATATCACCATTTCGAGCTATGACAACAACAATTCACAGGTTTCTTTAACGCCTATCTCGACCGACCAGGATTTTTATCCAGAATTCACCAGTGTAGATGGAATTGATCACATCCAGGCCACGGCCTACCTGGGCGGAGTAATCAGGACTGAAACCGACTTTGAGGGTATCATTGTGAAAGGAGTTGGGCCCGATTTTAACTGGGAATATTTTGAAGACTTCCTGGTAGCAGGAAAGATGCCCAATGTTAGCGACGGCCTGAATAATGAAGTGCTTATTTCCCGTTACACTGCAAACCGATTGGGTTTGGAAGTGGGAGACAAGGCAGTAACTTACTTTTTAAGGGATGAAACCAGCAGGACGCCGTTAATCAGGGCTTTTGAGATCACGGGAATTTATAATTCCGGGTTCCAGGAGTTTGATGAGCTCTATATGCTGGGCGATATTCGGCATGTGCAGCGAATTAACCGCTGGGAAAAAAATGAAGTCGGCAATTTCGAGGTTTTTCTTGAAGATTTTGGTCAGTTGGAAGAGAAAGGGCAGGAGATCTATGAGAATACCGGATCATTTCTCGACACCCGCACCATTAAGCAGCAGTATTATTCACTTTTTGAATGGTTGTCGCTTTTCGATTTTAACGTCGCGCTTATTATTGGGATCATGATCCTGGTGGCAGGCATCAATATGATCACCGCTCTTTTGGTGCTTATCCTGGAGCGAACACAAATGATTGGCATTTTAAAAGCCCTTGGCAGCAGCGACTGGAGTGTAAGAAAGATCTTTTTATATAACGCCGGATATTTAATCCTGCTGGGTCTTTTCTGGGGAAATTTAATAGGTCTGGGGCTGTTATTTGCACAAAAGTACCTCAAGCTTATTCCGCTTAACCCCGAAACTTACTATGTGACCGAAGCACCCGTGTACATTGGATGGGAGTACATTGTAGCTGTTAATTTGGGCACCCTCTTTTTGTGTATGCTAATGCTGCTTATTCCTTCTTTTATCATTACCAGGATCTCCCCGGTAAAGGCCATGAAGTTCGATTAAGTAAGAGGTGTCAAAAATGCCATTTTCGGCATCCCTTTTGCAATCTTTCTAAAGCTGCTTTTTTTCTTACCTTTGCAGCCGAAAATTTGAGATATGGAATACGCTGAAAATATACTAGGTACCATTGGAAATACGCCTCTTGTTAAGATCAATAAGCTTACAGAAGGTATAGACGCCCTGGTACTGGCAAAATATGAAACTTTCAACCCCGGAAATTCGGTAAAGGACCGTATGGCGGTGAAAATGATTGAAGATGCCGAAGCTGCCGGACTTCTTAAGCCGGGGGGAACCATTATTGAAGGGACTTCGGGAAATACGGGGATGGGGCTTGCTCTTGCCGCTATAGTGAAGGGCTACCGGATGATCTGTGTAATGGCCGACAAACAGTCTAAGGAGAAAATTGACATTTTACGAGCCGTAGGCAGTGAGGTTGTAGTTTGCCCAACCGATGTAGCGCCCGACGATCCTCAATCTTACTACTCCACTTCAAAACGTCTTTCTGAAGAAACCCCGAATTCCTGGTATGTGAACCAGTACGACAACCTCTCCAATACCAAAGCCCACTACGAGAGTACAGGGCCCGAAATTTGGAAACAAACCGACGGAAAAGTGACACATTTTGTAGTAGGTGTGGGTACCGGCGGAACTATTTCGGGAGTGGGAAAATACCTGAAAGAGCAAAATCCAAATGTGAAGGTTTGGGGAGTCGATACCTATGGTTCGGTGTTTAAAAAATACCATGAAACCGGCGAATTTGATGAGAAGGAGATTTATCCTTACGTTACAGAGGGAATTGGGGAAGATATCCTTCCGAAGAATGTAGATTTTGACATTATTGACGGTTTTACAAAGGTGACCGATAAATATGCAGCAGTTTATACCCAAAGGCTGGCTAAAGAAGAGGGGATGTTTCTTGGGAATAGTGCGGGAGCCGCTATAAAAGGGCTTCTTCAGCTAAAAGAACATTTTAAGAAAGATGATGTGGTGGTAATTTTATTTCACGATCACGGCAGCCGCTATGTAGGTAAAATGTTCAATGATGAATGGATGCGAAAAATGGGATATATTGATTAAGAACCAGGAGCCTGGAGTCAGAATTCAGGACTTATCGTTTTAAATATTGAAGAGCTGTCTTAATTTCTTATTTTAGGCAGCTTTTTTTATTGCTGAAGATTTCCTGCCTGCTTCCATTCCCTGAACCAACCAAAAAGCAAATGCACCTGAAAAGTACAAAATCACATCTATTACATCTGAGGTATATCTTGTAGAGTGTTCAGGAAGATAAAGCTCAAAATAAACAGAATAAAGTACCGCGAGAGAGCAAGCTGAAAAAAGGGAAATCCTGATGCCCTTGTTTCTGCTGAAGCTTCTAATAATAAACAGGCATATACTTAAAACTATGGGCATGCATAAAAGATCATTGAGGTGAGAAGTGAAAAATTCGGGTAAATCAACTGCTAGCTTTATTAAAGCTATATTCAGAAGAAAGGCTGCGAGGCAAATACTGAAAAGCAGATAGATATTTTTCATACCAGGAACAGAGCTGTAACAAAAGCCAGTGCGCCTCCAATAACCATTACAGCCAGCCAAATATTAAATCCTACTTTTTTGAGCAGAGACATGAATTTATTTTCCTTCTTTGGAGGTTTCCCGGCTTTATTATCCGGGTTTTGCTCTCCCGGTGGAGGTGGTGTGGGTTTCATGGGCAAGGTTTTGAGTAAGATAAAATATTTAGCCGAAAATTAATCGAGCAGCAACCTGTTTAACCGTGAATTAAGAATTTCCTGAAAATTGCCCTCTCAAAAATGCCATTTTTACTGATCATTTCTAAAAAAGTTCCCGGCAGGATTTGTACTGCTGCTGTTGAATAGTATATTTTGGTGACTTAAAACTTAAATTGATGAAACAAATATTCATAATCTGCTTAATGCTGATGCTGTTTGCGGGATGTAAAGAGAATTCTTCAGAAAATATTACAGTAGTAGAACAACAACCATTGCGATACCTGGCTTTGGGAGATTCTTATACTATAGGGGAAAGTGTGGCTCCCGAAATGAGATGGCCTGTGCAGCTTGTAGAAAAATTAAGAGCCGATGGGTTTGAAATTAAAGATCCCAGGATCATTGCCACTACCGGATGGACCACTCAGGATCTTTTAAAGGCTATAGATGAGCAGCTAAACAATGAAAAATATGATCTTGTTTCGGTGCTCATTGGGGTGAATAATCAGTACCAGGGAAAATCTATAGAAACTTATCGGGAAGACCTGAAGGAGGTTTTTAAAGAAGCTATAGCACATTCGGGTAATGGAGCAGCAGGGGTTTTTGCAGTGAGCATTCCCGATTATGGAGTGACGCCATTTGGTGCCGAAAATGCTGAGAAAATTGGACTTGAAATAGATGAATTCAATGAAGTTTTTAAGGAAGTAGCTTCAGAATTTAATGTAGAATTTTATGATATTACGCCCATTTCCCGTGAAGCAATAGAACAACCTGAATTAATTGCCGATGATAATCTTCATCCCAGTGGGGAAATGTACCGCCGTTGGGTAGAGAAATTTTATCCGGAGGTAAAGCAAAAGTTGCTTATCGAAAATTAACATTAGTTGTAAGGCGAATCTGTCATTTTATTTAATTGTGTATCAATAAGGTATGTGAATATTGTATACTTTTATTTGATGCGGGAAGATTATCTACACTATTTATGGCAGTTTCAGAAGTTCGAACTACAGGAGATGAAAACTGTAGATGGCGCTGTGGTTAGCGTCATCTCACCAGGTCTGCACAATGAGCTTTCAGGTCCCGATTTCCTGTACTCAAGGCTCCGGATAAACGATCAGGAATGGGCAGGAAATGTTGAAATCCATATTCGCTCTTCAGATTGGTATATGCATGGGCATGAGACCGATTCTGCTTATGATAATGTGATTCTTCATATTGTCTGGATTCATGACGTTGATATCTTCCGAAGAGACAATTCGCCACTTCCGGTCATGGAGTTGCAGTCTCTGGTCTTGCCTGAAAGCCTTGATAGCTACAACAGGTTGTGTGCAGAAGATCATGGGAAATGGATCAATTGCGAAAAGGAGCTGCCCGCTATTGATGATTTTGTAATAGACAATTGGCTGGAGCGGCTATATGTAGAAAGACTGGAGAAAAAATCGTCCCTCATTTCAGAACTGCTCTCAAAAACTGCCGGAGATTGGGAGGCGGTGCTTTTTCAAATGTTGGCCAAAAACTTTGGGCTCAATATAAACGGGGAGGCTTTTCTGAGTATCGCGGGATCTATTCCTTTTCCGGTAGTAAGAAAAGTGAGAGCAAATGCTCTAGAAATGGAAGCATTGCTACTAGGGCAGGCGGGGCTGCTGGAAAAAGATCATGAAGAACCTTATTTTTTAAAGTTAAAAGAGATCTATCTCTATTTGCAGCATAAGTTTGCCTTGTGTAGAAAAGGAGTTCTGCCTGTTAAATATTTTCGTCTAAGGCCCGATAACTTCCCTGAAATTAGGTTGGTGCAGCTCGCAGCAGTATACTGTGAACATACCGCGCTTTTTTCCAGGCTTCAAAAATGTCAAAATACGCAACAGGTTCACGAACTTTTCGAAGTGCGTTTAAATGAATTCTGGAATACGCACTACACCTTTTCTCGCAGGCACACTGCGAGAATAAAGAAACCGGGAAAGAAGTTCCTGGACCTTCTCATCGTGAATACTGTGGTTCCTGTAAAATTTGCCTACCTTAAAAGTGAGGGGAAAGATGCTTTCGAGATAGTGGCTCCCCTTATTGAGGCCGTAGCTGCAGAGGAAAATGAAATCGTCAAAAAATTTAAAACCCTAAGACCATCTATCGTGAAGGATGCACTAAGATCACAGGCCTTACTGCAGTTAAAAAAAGAGTACTGTGACAGGAAAGCCTGTCTACATTGTGCAGTAGGCCTGGAAATCTTGCAACAGCAACCACATTTTTAATATATTTGTGATATGCAGAGATGGGTGAACCAAATAAGGAACTTTTTTGAGAGACATGGGTTTTATGTTTCTTCGCGCTTCGCCGATAAACTTGGGATGAGAGCTAAAAACGTAAGGTTGTTCTTTATCTACCTTTCGTTTGCCACTTTTGGGATAGGTTTTGCAGTTTATCTCACATTTGCTTTCCTCCTCAGGTTCAAGGACATGATCTACTCAAAACGCACATCAGTTTTTGATCTTTAGAGAGGCCTAAATTTCTCTTAAGTCTTGTAGGTTAACGTTTTCTTTGCATTTTAACTTGATAAAATTTGAAAACGTTAATATTTTTAGCATCTTGCTTCGCCGAAAATTCCATTTAGTATTATTCTAAAATCCTTTTATGAGAAAGTCGATACTTTCATTATTATTCTCTTTATTCTTTTTAACTACTTATGCTCAAAACCTCGATGTTGATGTCCAGGTTGAAAACCCGTCAAAGTTGATCAATGACGGCTTTGCTGAACTACAGGTGCAGGGGGGAACGCCTCCTTATCAGTACAAATGGTCCAAACAGGACACGCCTTTAGATGCCTTGAGGGCAGGCGGTCTTATTGAAGGTGTAGATTATACTGTGACCGTTACCGATGCCAACAACAACAGTGTTACCAAAACAATTAAAGTACGGGCGAAAGCCATTACAGAACATTTCAATGGTACCTTTGCTCCCATTGTGGCAAGCATGGGTAGCGTGCTATTCTGGGATCCTTTCTCAGCTATAGGAATTTACGATCCTGTGGTCTATGCCGACATTAAAAGAGTGGCAGCGCCAAATTGGGAAGCCCGTGCCGATGGCCGATTTCTCCTGAAAGAATGGCTTAAAGCCGAAGGAGAGCGTGTTGAAGAAGGCGAGCCTATTGCTGTTGTGCTGCAGGATGGCGAAGAAGAAAGTATTGCCTATGCAAATGCTACAGGTAACCTCGAATATTTAGTGAAGGAGGGAGGAATGATCTATAATTCAGAGAATGTTGAAGATGTTATTGAGCAGGGGGCACATTATCTTGCTGCGATAAGATATGATCAGCCTGTACCATTACTTCATCCTAATGGAGATTTACAGAAAAAAGATATCCCATTCATTGTAATATGGCTCGTTTTAGGAGCATTGTTTTTTACATTAAGAATGGGCTTTATAAATATTAGAGGATTTAAACATGCTCTTGATCTTGCTAAAGGGAAATATGACGATCCAAATGCACCCGGGCAGGTAACACACTTCCAGGCACTCGCCACTGCAGTGTCGGGTACGGTAGGATTGGGTAATATTGCCGGGGTGGCTGTTGCTATTTCCCTTGGTGGAGCCGGAGCTACTCTCTGGATGATCCTTGCTGGTCTTCTGGGTATGTCATCCAAATTCGTGGAGTGTACTCTGGGGGTAAAATACCGCTTTATAAATTCTGAAGGGCGCGTTTTTGGAGGTCCTATGAATTATCTTAGGTATGGTCTTGAAAAGAGGAATATGGCCGGATTGGGTAAATTCCTGGCGGTTTTCTTTGCTATACTTGCTATTGGAGCCTCCTTTGGAGGTGGAAACATGTTCCAGGCCAACCAATCGTTTGTAATTCTTGCGGGTGAGTTTCCTGCGCTTGTTGGTAACGGCTTTATCTTCGGGGTAGTAGTTGCAATTCTTGTGGGAATTGTGATTATAGGTGGAATAAGCAGTATTGCCAAAGTAACAGGGAAAATTGTTCCAATTATGGCAGCGGTCTACATTGTAGGAGCTTTGGTTGTAATTGGTGTAAATATTGAAAATATAGGTCCGGCGTTTGCTGCGATCTGGGATGGAGCCTTTAGCCCAAGTGCCTTAAAAGGTGGGGTGATTGGTGTATTGATTGTTGGTTTCCAAAGAGCGGCTTTTTCTAACGAAGCCGGGGTAGGATCTGCCGCAATTGCGCATTCTGCCGCCAAGACAAACAATCCGCCTTCTGAAGGTTTTGTGGCGCTTCTTGAGCCTTTTATCGATACAGTTGTAGTGTGTACCCTTACAGCACTTGTGCTTATTTTTACAGGTATGCACGAGGTTGAAGGAGTAGGAGGAGTAGAATTAACGTCTACCGCTTTTGGTAGTGTGATCTCGTGGTTCCCTTACGTCCTTGCCGCCGCAGTATTCCTGTTCGCTTTCTCAACAATGATCTCCTGGTCTTACTACGGAATGAGAGCCTGGACTTTTCTCTTCGGAAAAAGCAAGAATATGGAATTGCTCTATAAAGCACTCTTTCTTGTGTTTGTAGTAGTGGGAGCATCGGTGAGTCTTGGTGCTGTTCTTGACTTTTCAGATATGATGATCCTTGCCATGTCTTTCCCTAACATCATCGGGCTTTACATCATGTCTGGTGAGGTGAGAAAAGATCTTAGAGAATACTCAAGAAAATTGAAAGCCGGCGAGCTTTTTCATAAGCCTGAAAAAGAGCGGGTGAAAAAAGCCTCTTAAGGCCAAATTTACATAATGAAAAACTGGAAATCCCATTTTGTTTTCACCAGAAGTCAACAGAATGGGATTTTTGTTTTGGTAGCTATCATCATTGCCCTGCAGGGGATCTACTTTTTCATTCTTTTTTCTTCGGAAGACCTTCCAGATCCTGAAGAAGAAAAAATTGTCACTGAAATGCAACGTACGGTTGATTCATTGAAGCAGGTTGCTGCTGAAAGAGGAGAGGCGGCAGTCGCGCCTTTTAATCCCAACTTTATTTCAGATTATAAAGGTTACTTGCTGGGGCTTTCAGTAGCTGAAATAGACCGGCTTCATGAATTCAGGGAACGTGATCTATGGATCAATTCTGCTGAAGAATTTCAGGAGGTCACGGGAGTTTCAGATTCTTTGCTGAAGATATTGGCGCCTTCTTTTCAGTTTCCTAATTTCCGCAGAAATACTTCCGAAGAAAACAGGGTGCCAAAAAAGGCATTTTTGACACCTCTTTCAAAAACTGATATTAATACCGCTACGGCCGAAGACCTGCAACGGGTTAATGGGATAGGGGAAAAACTTTCTGCCAGGATTGTGAAATACCGTAAATCACTTGGCGGCTTTAGAGGTGAGGTGCAGCTTAATGATGTCTACGGCCTCTCTCCAGAAGTTGTGGAAAGGCTGCTGCTGCACTTTGAGGTGCAGCAATGGCCTGGAGAACAGCTGGATATTAATAAGGTAAACCTTATGCAGCTCACCAGCATCCCATATTTGAATTACGAACAGGCCCGTGCCATTGTGAAGTTTCGGGAAGAGGCAGGAGAAATAAAGAGCCTGGAAGATCTTGGGCAGATTCCGAATTTTCCTCTGGAAAAATTAGGCAGAATTGCCCTATATTTGAGCATGGACCAGAAAAACTAAGTTTTTCGCATTCCCAGAAAATTTTCAGGTTTAAAAAAACATTCAGAAATAAACTTTATGAACAGCAGATATTTTACAGAAGAACACGAATTATTCCGCAAAAGCTTTCAGGAATTCCTTCAAAAAGAGGTGGTTCCGCATATCGAAAAATGGGAGGAGACAGGGACTATTGAGCGCTTTATCTGGGAGAAATTTGGAGAAATGGGATATTTCGGCCTCAACTATTCCGAAGAATATGGAGGATTGAATCTCGATATTTTCTATACTGTGATTTTTCTTGAAGAGTTACAAAAGATCAATAGTGGCGGATTTGCAGCGGCTATGTGGGCGCATGCATATCTTGCAATGACGCACCTTGACAAAGAGGGAGATCACCGCATCAAAGAAAAATATCTGGCACCCAGTATTAGTGGAGAAAAGATTGGCTGTCTTTGTATTAGTGAGCCTTCTGGCGGGAGTGATGTTGCCGGAATGAGGACTACTGCGGTTAAAAAAGGGGATAAATATGTCATTAATGGCTCCAAGACTTTTATTACGAATGGAGTCTATTCAGATTATCTTGTTGTAGCTGCAAAGACTGCTCCCGAGCTAAAAGGGAAGGGCATGAGCATTTTTGTGATAGACCGTGAAACTACCGGTATTTCGGCCACAAAACTCAATAAACTGGGTTGGAGGGCATCAGATACTGCCGAGATTGCTTTTGATAATGTAGAAGTACCAGCTTCAAACCTTATGGGGGAGGAGGGGAAAGGCTTTCCTTACATCATGCAGCACTTTGCTTTTGAAAGGCTAATTATGGGAATCAACGCCCATGCCCGTGCAGAGTTTGCCTTAGATTATACTTTGAAGTATATGAAAGAGAGGGAAGCTTTTGGAAGAACCATTGATAAGTTCCAGGCTCTGCGTCACAGTTATGCCGATATGGCAAGCGAGGTGGAGATGGCAAAAGAATTTAATTATTCTATTGCCGAAAGGATGCATCGCGGGGTTTATGTGGTGAAAGAAGCCAGTATGTCTAAGCTGCTTTCTACAAAAATAGCCGATGAGGTTATTTACAAGTGCCTTCAGTTTTTGGGGGGATATGGCTACATGGAAGATTATCCATTAGCGCGGTTGTTGAGGGATAGCCGCCTGGGGCCTATTGGAGGCGGGACTTCAGAAATTCTTCGCGAGATCATCGCTAAAATGGTGATTGACGGGAAGGAATACAAACCGGTGGCCCAGTAGTTCAAGGTTTAAAGTTTAAGGTTCAAGGTTTCGAGTTGTGAGTTGTGAGTTGTGAGTTACGAGTTATGTACGTCCCTGATATAGGTTGACCACTAAAATCAACAAAGCAAATATTCGCTCGATAAAGAAGCACAGACATTATTCCTTAGAGTTTAAAAAGCAAATTGTAGCAGACTTTGAAAGTGGAGAGTACAGTGTTCCCCAGCTTGAGAAGCTACATGGTGTAAGTAACAACTCAATTTACAACTGGATATATAAATTTTCTACCTTTAACGAGAAGGGTTTTAGAGTCGTAGAAATGAAAGACAGTAGCGAAAAAAAGGTGCAAGAAATGGAGTCCCGGATCAAGGAACTTGAAGCGGCTTTAGGTCGTAAACAGATCCAGGTAGAGTATTTTGAAAAAATGATCGAACTGGCTAAGACAGAGCTGGATATCGACATTAAAAAAAACTACAGCACCCCACAATCACCTGGTTCAGGGAAAATAAAAAACAAATAAGTTTTTCTATGAACCAGCTTTACGAAAGTGTCGGGATCAGCAAACAAGCTGTACATTAATATGCGCGAAGACAGACGCTGTTTGACCATAGTTTGGTGAAATTAATGTCTGAAGCCGATGATATTCGTAGAGATCATCCTGGTTGTGGGGTAGAGAAAATGTATCATACCTTAAAGCCTGATTTTATTGGAAGAGATCGTTTTGTAGAGACTTTTATGCAGTTAGGTTATCGTCTTAAAAAGAAGAAGAATTACAGACGCACTACCATTGCCGGTAAGATCTACTACCCAAATAAAATTAAAGGCATAGAGATCAATGCACCTTCGGTGGTGTGGCAAAGCGACATCACTTATTACAGAGTAGGAGATAAATTTTATTACGCAGTCTTTATTATAGATGTTTACACTAAGAAAATAGTTGGTTATGAAGTCTCTGATCACATGAGAGGAACAGCAAATCTTAAGGCTCTGAGGATGGCTTTAAAAGACAATGAAGCTCCAAAAATCCATCACTCAGACAGAGGAAGCCAATACACTTATAAATCATATACTGACCTTTTAAAGTTTAATACAACTACAATAAGTATGGCTTTAAGTGCCCAGGACAATGCATATGCAGAAAGAATCAATAGAACGATAAAAGAGGAATACCTGGATCATTGGAAGCCTCAAACTTTTAGCCAACTAAAGAACCAGGTCAACAAGGCAGTAAATAACTATAACAACAAAAGATCACACGCCCATTTAGGGAAAAGAAATCCCGAAGAGTTCATAAATTATTGGTCAAGCCTTAAAAAAGAAGACCGACCAATAATTACTATTTTTGATAATGAAAATTAATATCTAAAACCGGTGAACACTAATCAGGGAAGTTCATTACGAGTTGAGGGTTACGAGTTACGAGTTGAGGGTTGGAAGTTTTCCAGTTGAAGCTCCAGGTTATCTTACATCTGATCCTACTGCCCGCCTGGAACTGATTCTTTAAACCTCAAATTGGAATTTGGTGCTTGGATTTTTTTTATGAAATAAAACAAATTAAAATTGCGAGTTTGCAATTAACGATTATCTTTGCAGCTCGAAAATAATTTTTAAAGAAAGGAGGTGACACTATGTTAATTATACCAGTTAAAGACGGAGAGAATATTGATAGAGCGCTGAAGCGTTTCAAGCGTAAATTTGATCGCACAGGAACAATGCGTCAGTTGAGAGATCGTCAGGCATTTACAAAACCGTCGGTAGAACGTAGGGCTCAAGTCCAAAAAGCTGCTTACATTCAGCATCTAAGAGATCAGGAAGAGATCTAGTATCAATTCCTAAGTCTGAGTTCTTAGGTATATAATATTAACTGTTGATAGATAAAGTTTTATAACTTTGTTTGTCAACAGTTTTTTTATGCCTCAAAATATTTACACTTCATTTTTTGATTACCTGGAACTGGAAAAAAAGAATTCGGTTCACACGGTCACGGCATACCGGGCCGATCTTCTTTCTTTTGCCGGTTTTATCGCTGAAACTTACGGGCAGGAGGATCTCAAGCAGGTGAATTACTCCCAGGTGCGTAGCTGGATTGTGCAGCTGGTTGAGCAAGGCATGTCCAATAATAGTATTAATCGTAAGGTATCTTCTTTAAAAGCTTTTTACCGTTTTCTTCAGAAGTCAAAGCAACTGGAAATTTCTCCTTTAGCAAAACACCGGGCTTTAAAAACTTCACGCAACCTACAGGTGCCATTTTCGGAAGGAGAAATGGAGAAGGCCCTGGGGCAGGTGCAGGCTGAAGGTTTTGAAGAAGTTCGAAATAAACTGATGGTTGAACTTTTCTATTCAACCGGGATAAGACGAAGTGAGCTCATAAATATCAGGTTGCAGGATCTAGATATGACAACGGGCCTGCTAAAGGTAAAAGGTAAGGGGAATAAAGAAAGGTTTGTGCCGCTTTTACCTGGTGTTGTGAGTACCTTAAAGGTTTATTTCAATGAGAGAAAAGGTGTCAAAAATACTGTTTCAGAAGACTTTTTATTTTTGACAGCAGCAGGCGTTAAAACCTATGATTCGCTTGTTTACCGTACAATAAATAATTACTTTAGAGGTATCTCGAGTAAGCTAAAGAAGAGTCCGCATATCCTGCGACACTCCTTTGCCACTCACTTATTGAACCAGGGTGCTCATTTAAATGCTGTTAAAGAACTTTTGGGGCATTCCAGCCTTGCTGCTACCCAGGTGTACACTCACAACAGCATGGCCGAGCTTAATAAGGTCTACCGCAATGCGCATCCAAGGAACAACAAGAAGGGGTTATAGAATTTGTCTAATTAAAAACTTCAATTTTTATGAAAGTCAATGTGCAATCCGTGAACTTCCACGCCGATCAAAAACTGGTTAACCTTATTCAGCAAAAGCTTGACAAACTTGAAAATCATTTCGACAATGTAATTTATGCCGATGTGTACCTCAAAGTGGAGAAAGCGAGTGATAAGGAAAATAAAATTTCAGAAATTTTACTAAGTATTCCGGGTGATGAAATAATTTGTAAAAAAAGGGGCAGGAGATTTGAAGTAGGTGTAGATGAATGTGTTAGTTCACTTGAGAGGCAGCTTCAAAAGCGTAAGCGCAAATTTAATGTGCAGGTGGCTTAAAATATTTTTCATCAAATGTTTTGAGAACAAATATTAATTTATACATTTGCAGTCCGTTAGAAATAGCGGACTTTTTTTGTGAAAAAGAAAAAGTTTTGCCGATGTAGCTCAGCTGGCTAGAGCAGCTGATTTGTAATCAGCAGGTCGTGGGTTCGAGTCCCTCCATCGGCTCTAAAAAGTCAAATTTTATTTGATTTTTAAAGTTCTTGAAATTTTGAAAAAAAAGCTTTGGTTACTAAATTAATTTTCTATTAATTTGCGGCTTCTAAAAATAAGCCATTCCAAAGCGATGGTTCTGTGAAATACTGAAAGAATAAATTGGGGAGATACTCAAGCGGCCAACGAGGACAGACTGTAAATCTGTTGTTTTTTAACTTCGCAGGTTCGAATCCTGCTCTCCCCACAAAAATTGAATTCCAGATAACAAATTCCAAACACCAAGTTGGGATTTGGTGCTTGAGGCCTGGAGTTCGAAAATTGCGGGAGTAGCTCAGTTGGTAGAGCGTCAGCCTTCCAAGCTGAATGTCGCCGGTTCGAACCCGGTCTCCCGCTCCAAATCTTTCCTGGTTTAAGATGCTTGTATAAGGGTCTTGATTTTGGAAGAAAAGAGGAGCTTAGAGCTGCAAAGTGAAAGTGACTCATTATAAATTCTTCGGGTGTTGAACTTCGGTTCTATTTCCCGGGAACCAAAGAAGAAAGGTTCTTCTTTTAACGGAGGTTCTCACGCTATTAGCGTGTTTTTCTGTTAACCAGAAGTAGGGCCTGGATTTTTGAATCCTATAGTCGTCTCCCCAGAAAAGCTTGGTGGAGGCTTTTTTGCCGACGTAGCTCAGGGGTAGAGCGTTTCCTTGGTAAGGAAGAGGTCACGGGTTCAATTCCCGTCGTTGGCTCTGAGGTTTGTGTAAAATTGAACACTAATATATAACTAAGATTAAATAAGTATTAATTATGGCAAAGGAAACTTACGATCGGTCCAAGCCGCACCTAAACATAGGTACTATTGGACACGTAGATCACGGAAAAACAACTTTAACAGCAGCGATTACTAAGGTAATGGCTGATGCCGGTTATTCAGAAGCTAGATCTTTTGATCAAATTGATAACGCACCGGAAGAAAAAGAAAGAGGTATTACAATTAACTCTTCACACGTTGAATATTCAACTGAAAAGCGTCACTACGCTCACGTTGACTGTCCTGGTCACGCCGATTACGTAAAGAACATGGTAACTGGTGCTGCTCAAATGGACGGTGCTATCCTTGTGGTTGCGGCTACAGATGGTCCTATGCCACAAACTCGTGAGCACATCCTTCTAGGGCGCCAGGTAGGTATTCCAAGAATCGTTGTGTTCCTTAATAAAGTTGACCTTGTTGATGATGAGGAGCTACTTGAGTTAGTTGAGATGGAAGTAAGAGATCTTCTTTCTTTCTACGAATATGATGGAGATAATGGTCCTGTAATTTCTGGATCTGCTCTTGGAGCACTTCAGGGTGAGCAGCAGTGGGTTGACACTGTACTTCAATTGATGGAGGCTGTTGATAACTGGATCGAATTGCCAGAGCGTGATGTTGATAAGCCATTCCTATTGCCTATCGAAGATGTATTCTCTATTACTGGTCGTGGTACTGTTGCTACAGGTCGTATCGAAACTGGTGTTGCTAACACTGGTGATCCTGTAGAGATTATTGGTATGGGAGCTGGAAAACTTACTTCTACAATTACTGGGGTTGAGATGTTCCGTAAGATCCTTGATAGAGGTGAAGCTGGTGACAACGTTGGTATCCTTCTAAGAGGTATTGAAAAGACTCAGATTTCAAGAGGTATGGTAATTACCAAGCCAGGATCTGTAACTCCACACGCTAAATTCAAAGCTGAGGTTTATATCCTTAAGAAAGAAGAAGGTGGACGTCACACTCCATTCCACAACAACTACCGTCCACAGTTCTACGTACGTACAACTGACGTAACAGGAACAATTAACCTTCCTGAAGGAGTTGAAATGGTAATGCCAGGTGATAACCTTACAATTACTGTAGATCTTATCCAGCCAATCGCAATGAATGTTGGTCTACGTTTCGCTATCCGTGAAGGTGGTAGAACAGTAGGTGCTGGTCAGGTTACTGAAATTTTAGACTAATATAGTTAAGTATAAAAGTCAAGGTATTCACTCCGGTGAATATCTTGACTTATATTTACGGGTTTAGCTCAGTTGGTAGAGCACTGGTCTCCAAAACCAGGTGTCGGGAGTTCGAGTCTCTCAACCCGTGCATAAAGAGTGGTCGATATAAACCTCTTTTTTTAATAATAGTGATCAATCACATGGCCACCGAGAATTCTTTCCACTACAAGGGGTGATATAACGGGAGCCGGTGCTTAATGACTTATTAAGGTGAAAAAATTAATACCATGGCAGGAATATCAAATTACATTTCGGAGTCCTATAATGAATTAAAGAATCACGTGACCTGGCCAGCATGGGCAGAAGCTCAAAAGTTGACTGTGGTTGTGGTTGTGTTTTCAATAGTGTTTGCATTGTTGATCTGGGGTGTAGATACTGTTTTTAGCGGTGTTATAGAGCAATATTTTGAGTGGATTAAATCATAAATAATATTGCAATGGCAGAGGTGAAAGATAAAAAATGGTATGTAGTTCGTGCCGTAAGCGGACAGGAAAATAAGGTTAAGGAATATATAGAGCGGGAGATCGCTCATGAAGGCCTTGAAGATTTTATTGAAGAAGTTCTTGTTCCAACCGAAAAGGTTATTCAAATAAGGAATGGCAAAAAGGTGAATAAGGAACGTGTTTACTTCCCTGGTTACGTAATGATCCTTGCTAATATTGGGGGAGAGATTCCTCACATTATTAAATCAATCAATGGTGTTATCGGGTTTTTAGGGGAGACAAAAGGAGGAGATCCTGTGCCGCTAAGAAAATCTGAAGTTAACCGAATGTTAGGTAAAGTGGATGAGCTCTCTGTAAAGGCAGACAATGTTGCGATTCCTTTTACTATTGGTGAGACTATCAAAGTAATTGATGGTCCTTTTAACGGTTTTAATGGTACGGTTGAAAAGATCAATGAAGAAAAGCGTAAGCTTGAAGTGATGGTGAAGATTTTTGGAAGAAAAACTCCGCTTGAACTGAGTTACATGCAGGTAGAAAAAGTATAATAACTGTTACACTATATATTTTTGGATAGTTTTAGTATGCTTCCACTAACAAAACTATCATCTTAAAATTAATAAAATGGCAAAAGAAGTAAGTAAGGTTGTTAAGTTACAAGTTCGCGGAGGTGCTGCTAACCCATCACCACCAGTTGGACCAGCTTTAGGTGCTGCCGGAGTTAATATCATGGAGTTCTGTAAGCAATTTAACGGAAGAACCCAGGATAAACAGGGAAAAGTATTGCCTGTTGTTATTACAGTGTACAAAGATAAGTCTTTTGACTTTGTAATTAAAACTCCCCCGGCTGCAGTGCAAATTTTGGAAGCTGCGAAAGCTAAGAAGGGTTCTGGTGAGCCAAACCGTAAGAAAATAGCTAGTGTTTCTTGGGATCAGGTAAGAACCATTGCTGAAGATAAAATGCAGGATCTAAATGCATTTACTTTAGAATCTGCAATGAAGATGGTAGCTGGAACAGCAAGATCTATGGGAATTACTGTAAAAGGACAGGCACCTTTTTAATCCAAAAAGAAATTAGAAATGGCAAGATTGACTAAAAAGCAAAAGGAAGCACAATCTAAGATTGAAAAAGGTAAGACTTATTCGGTGGCAGAGGCTTCGGCTTTAATAAAAGATATAACCAATGTGAATTTTGATCCTTCTGTGGATATCGCTGTTCGTTTGAACGTAGATCCACGTAAGGCTAATCAAATGGTGCGTGGCGTAGTTACTTTACCACACGGTACAGGTAAAGACGTTAAAGTATTAGCTCTTGTAACTCCCGATAAGGAAGCAGAAGCTAAAGAAGCTGGCGCAGATTATGTTGGTTTGGATGAATACCTTGATAAGATCAAAGGTGGCTGGACAGATGTTGATGTAATCATCACTATGCCTAGCGTTATGGGTAAACTAGGACCTTTAGGACGTATCCTTGGGCCAAGAGGCTTAATGCCAAACCCAAAAACCGGAACTGTAACTATGGATGTTGCCAAGGCGGTATCTGATGTGAAAGCCGGTAAGATCGATTTCAAAGTAGATAAGACTGGTATTGTTCATGCCGGTATTGGAAAAGCTTCATTCGAAGCTGAGAAAATAGCAGGTAACGCAAGAGAATTATTAACTACCCTGGTTAAATTGAAACCTACGGCTGCTAAAGGTGTGTATATTAAAAGTATCCACATGTCAAGCACAATGAGCCCTAGTGTTGAAATTGATACTAAAAGGTTCACTGAGCAATAATATTATTGGATTATGACAAGAGAAGAAAAATCAAGAGTAATTGAAGATTTAACTGCCCAGTTAGCTGATAATACCACTATTTACCTAGCAGATATTTCAGGCTTAAATGCATTGAATACATCAAACTTGCGTAGAGCTTGTTTTAAAGCGAACGTAAAGCTTGCGGTAGTTAAGAACACACTTTTGGCTAAGGCCATGGAAAGTTCAGGTAAAGACTTTGGAGAACTTCCTTCTATTTTGAAAGGGAATACTTCCATCATGTTTTCTGAAACTGGAAATGCACCAGCTAAAGTAATTAAAGAATTCAGAAAAAAATCTGACCGTCCTTTACTAAAAGGCGCGTTTATTGAAGAGGCTATATTCATTGGAGATGATAAACTGGATACCCTGGTTAACATCAAATCTAAAGAAGAAGTTATTGGAGATATCGTTGGATTGTTACAATCACCTGCCAAAAATGTTATTTCGGCACTTAAATCTGGTGGTGGTAAGATCGCAGGAATTCTTAAGACTCTGTCTGAAAAAGAAGAGTAAGCATAGTACGCACTTTTTAACAAATATAAATTACATTACATTTTAAAAACGATAGAAAATGGCAGATTTAAAAGATTTTGCAGAACAATTAGTTAACTTAACAGTTAAAGAAGTTAATGAATTAGCTGATATTTTGAAAGAGGAATACGGTATCGAGCCTGCTGCTGCGGCTGTTGCTGTTGCTGGTGGTGCTGCTTCTGGTGGTGAAGAAGCCGCTGAAGAGCAGTCTGAGTTTGACGTAATCCTTAAAGCTCCGGGTGGATCTAAACTAGCCGTAGTGAAATTAGTAAAAGAACTTACCGGTCTTGGCTTGAAAGATGCTAAAGAATTGGTAGATGGTGCTCCAAAACCAGTAAAAGAGGGAGTTTCTAAAGACGAAGCTGAAGCATTAAAAGCACAGTTAGAAGAAGCAGGAGCTGAGGTTGAGCTTAAATAAGCTAAACCCACAGACACATATAGGTTTAGACCCGGAGATTAGGTTCTCTGAGGTCTAAACCATTTTGCGTATATAAATATTTCTTGTTTATTTCGCGCCCATTTTATTATAATAACATAATTCCGTCCATTGATGTTAGCAACGCAAACTGAAAGATTGAGTTTCTCTTCTGTTAAGAACAGGCCTGCTTATCCCGACTTTTTGGATATCCAAATTAAGTCATTCCAGGACTTCTTTCAATTAGAAACGAAATCAGAAGAAAGAGGAAATGAAGGTTTATACAATACCTTCATGGAGAACTTTCCCATTACGGACACCCGTAACCAATTCGTACTAGAATTTTTAGACTATTTTGTGGACCCGCCAAGATACTCCCTTCAGGAGTGTATCGAGCGTGGATTGACCTATAGTGTACCGCTTAAAGCACGGTTAAAGCTTTATTGTACAGACCCGGAACATGAGGACTTTGAAACTATTGTTCAGGATGTGTACCTTGGGACGATTCCTTACATGACCCCAAGCGGGACCTTTTGTATCAATGGAGCTGAGCGCGTAGTCGTTTCTCAGTTGCACCGGTCTCCCGGAGTATTCTTTGGACAATCCTTCCATGCAAACGGGACAAAACTTTATTCTGCCCGTGTAATTCCTTTTAAAGGATCCTGGATTGAATTCGCTACCGATATCAATAGCGTAATGTACGCCTATATCGATAGGAAGAAAAAATTACCTGTAACTACACTTTTCCGTGCCATTGGATTTGAGCGCGATAAAGATATTCTTGAAATATTTGACCTTGCTGAAGAGGTTAAAGTTTCTAAAACCGGACTTAAAAAAGTCCTGGGCCGTAAACTGGCTGCACGTGTATTGAACACCTGGTATGAAGATTTTGTTGATGAAGATACTGGAGAGGTTGTTTCAATTGAGCGTAACGAGATTGTATTAGATCGTGATACTGTTCTTGATAAAGACCATATTGAAGAGATATTAGAGACCGGATCAAAAACTATCCTGCTTCACAAGGAGGATAACCAAACCGGAGATTACGCTATTATCCACAATACATTACAAAAAGACCCAACCAACTCCGAAAAGGAAGCGGTTGAGCACATATACCGTCAACTCCGTAATGCAGAACCGCCAGATGAGGAAACTGCACGTGGAATTATTGACAAATTGTTCTTCTCAGACCAGCGTTACAACCTTGGGGAAGTAGGTCGTTACAGAATGAACAAAAAACTTGGTCTTGATATCGCTATGGATAAGCAGGTGCTTACCCGTGAAGATATTATTACCATCGTAAAATATCTTATTGAGCTTATCAATTCAAAGGCAGAAGTTGATGATATTGATCACCTTTCTAACCGTAGGGTAAGAACAGTAGGAGAGCAGCTGTCTCAGCAGTTTGGTGTAGGTCTTGCCCGTATGGCACGTACCATTCGTGAAAGAATGAACGTACGTGATAACGAGGTGTTTACCCCAATTGACTTGATCAACGCGAAGACCCTGTCTTCTGTGATCAACTCATTCTTTGGTACCAACCAGCTGTCTCAGTTCATGGACCAGACCAACCCGCTTGCAGAGATCACGCATAAGCGTCGTCTTTCGGCTCTTGGGCCTGGTGGTTTATCAAGAGAAAGAGCAGGGTTCGAGGTACGTGACGTTCACTATACGCACTACGGAAGACTTTGTCCTATTGAAACACCAGAGGGACCAAACATTGGTCTTATCTCCTCACTTTCAGCTTATGCTAAAGTGAATTCAATGGGATTCCTTGAAACTCCTTACCGTGAAGTAATCAACGGTAAAGTGAATGTTGCCGATGAGCCAAGGTATCTAAGTGCCGAAGAAGAGGAAGACAAGATGATCGCCCAGGCGAACATTGCAATGAGTGATGATGGTACTATTGAAGCCGATAGAGTTATTGCACGTGAAGAAGGTGACTTCCCTGTTGTAGAGCCAACCCAGGTTCACTACATGGACGTTGCTCCAAACCAAATCGCTTCTATCTCTGCATCGCTAATTCCATTTTTGGAACATGATGATGCGAACCGTGCCTTGATGGGATCTAACATGATGCGCCAGGCAGTACCTCTTTTAAGAGTTGATTCTCCTATTGTTGGTACAGGTCTTGAAAGACAGGTAGCTACAGATTCTCGTGTATTGATCAATGCTGAAGGAGAAGGAACTGTAGAGTACGTAGATGCACAAAAGATCATCATTAAGTATGATAGAACTGAAGAAGAGCGCATGGTAAGCTTTGACTCAGATTCTAAAACTTATGAGCTGGTTAAATTTAGAAAGACCAACCAGGGTACTTCTATTAACCTGAAACCTATTGTAAGAGTAGGAGACAGAGTGAATAAAGGACAGGTACTTTGTCAGGGTTACGCTACCGAAGCAGGGGAACTTGCTCTTGGGCGTAACATGAAAGTTGCCTTCATGCCATGGAAAGGGTACAACTTTGAGGATGCGATTGTGATTTCAGAAAAAGTTGTTAGAGATGACATCTTTACTTCTATTCACATCGATGAGTATTCTCTTGAAGTTAGAGATACCAAACTTGGTAATGAAGAATTGACTAATGACATTCCAAACGTTTCTGAAGAGGCTACAAAAGACCTTGATGAGAATGGAATGATCAGGATTGGAGCCGAAGTGAAGCCGGGAGATATTCTTATTGGTAAGATCACTCCAAAAGGAGAAAGCGATCCAACCCCCGAAGAAAAGCTTCTTAGAGCAATCTTTGGTGATAAAGCCGGTGATGTAAAAGATGCTTCTCTTAAAGCTTCGCCTTCATTGAGAGGTGTGGTAATCGACAAGAAATTGTTTGCCCGCGCTATTAAAGACAAGCGTAAAAGAGCCCAGGATAAAGAAGATGTTGCGGCACTTGAGAAAAAATATGAAGCGAAATTTGCCATTTTAAAGAGTGAACTTGTAGATAAGTTATTCGCTATCATTGGAGGTAAAACTGCCCAGGGTGTAATGAACGACCTTGGAGAAGAGATCCTTCCAAAAGGTAAGAAGTACACTCAAAAAATGCTTAACGCAGTTGATGATTATGCTCACCTTACACAAGGTACGTGGACTACAGATGATCACCTTAATGCTTTGGTGGCCGATCTTCTTCACAACTACCGTATTAAGGAAAATGATATTCAGGGTAACTTAAGAAGAGAGAAATTCACTATTTCTGTAGGGGATGAACTTCCTTCTGGTATTATCAAACTTGCTAAAGTTTACATCGCTAAGAAACGTAAGCTTAAAGTAGGGGATAAAATGGCAGGACGTCACGGTAACAAAGGTATTGTTGCTCGTATAGTTCGCCAGGAAGATATGCCTTTCCTTGAAGATGGTACACCTGTTGATATCGTATTGAACCCACTTGGGGTACCTTCACGTATGAACATTGGGCAAATCTATGAGACTGTACTTGGATGGGCCGGACAAAAATTGGGTAGAAAATATGCTACTCCAATCTTTGATGGTGCGACTATTGATCAGATCAATGAATTGACAGATGAAGCGGGAATTCCAAGATTCGGTCACACCTATCTTTATGATGGTGGTACTGGAGATCGTTTTGACCAGCCTGCAACTGTTGGTGTGATCTACATGCTTAAGTTGGGTCACATGATTGATGATAAGATGCATGCACGTTCTATTGGGCCTTACTCATTGATCACGCAACAGCCGCTTGGAGGTAAAGCTCAGTTTGGTGGACAGCGTTTTGGAGAGATGGAAGTTTGGGCGCTAGAGGCATATGGTGCTTCGGCAACCCTTCGTGAAATCTTAACTGTGAAGTCTGATGATGTAATAGGAAGAGCCAAAACTTATGAAGCCATTGTAAAAGGTGAGCCAATGCCAGAACCGGGACTACCTGAATCTTTCAACGTACTTATGCACGAATTGAAAGGTCTGGGATTAGATATTAGATTAGAAGAATAAAAAAAGTCACCAGTGGGCAGTAAACAGTGTCCAGTATGATTTTACTGAATACTGTTTACTGAATACTGATTACTACATAAAAAGTATTATGGCTAGAAATAATGATAAGAATACAGTACAGAGGTTTAACAAGATCTCTATAGGTTTAGCTTCTCCAGAGTCGATTCTTGCCGAATCACGCGGGGAGGTCCTAAAGCCTGAAACTATCAATTATCGTACGCACAAACCCGAGAGGGATGGTCTTTTCTGTGAGCGTATCTTTGGTCCTGTAAAGGATTACGAATGTGCCTGCGGAAAATACAAAAGAATCCGTTATAAAGGGATCGTGTGTGATAGATGTGGTGTAGAGGTGACCGAAAAGAAAGTGCGTAGAGATCGCGTGGGGCATATCAACCTTGTGGTTCCTGTTGCACACATCTGGTACTTCCGTTCTTTACCTAACAAAATTGGTTATCTGCTTGGTCTTCCGTCCAAAAAACTGGACATGATCATTTACTACGAGAGATACGTGGTAATTCAGCCGGGTATTGCCAAGAATGAAGATGGATCGCCGTTGAAGAAGATGGATTTTCTAACAGAAGAAGAGTACCTCAATATCCTTGATACCCTTCCGCAAGAAAATCTTTACCTGGATGAAAATGATCCAAATAAATTTATCGCTAAAATGGGTGCCGAATGTCTTATTGACATCCTGCAACGCATTGATCTCGATTCTCTTTCTTATGAATTAAGACATAAAGCGAATAACGAAACTTCAAAACAACGTAAAACTGAAGCCCTTAAAAGACTTCAGGTTGTTGAAGCACTTCGTGATGCAAATAAAAACCGCGAAAACCGTCCGGAATGGATGATTATGAAAGTAATCCCAATCATTCCGCCAGAATTGCGTCCATTGGTGCCGCTTGATGGAGGACGTTTCGCAACTTCAGATTTGAACGACCTTTACCGTCGTGTGATCATACGTAACAACCGTTTGAAGAGATTGATGGAGATCAAAGCTCCTGAAGTGATCTTGCGTAACGAAAAGCGTATGCTTCAGGAATCTGTAGATTCGTTGTTCGACAACACCAGAAAATCTTCAGCAGTAAAAACTGATTCCAACAGGCCGTTGAAATCCCTTTCTGACTCACTTAAAGGTAAGCAAGGACGTTTCCGTCAAAACCTGCTTGGTAAGCGTGTGGATTATTCAGCACGTTCGGTAATTGTTGTTGGACCTGAATTGAAGTTTTACGAATGTGGTCTTCCAAAAGACATGGCAGCCGAGCTTTACAAGCCTTTTGTGATCAGAAAATTGATTGAAAGAGGTATTGTTAAGACAGTAAAATCTGCCAAGAAAATTATAGATAAAAAAGAACCTGTTGTTTGGGATATTCTTGAGAACGTGTTGAAAGGGCACCCTGTGTTGCTTAACCGGGCCCCAACCCTTCACAGACTTGGTATCCAGGCATTCCAGCCTAAACTTATTGAAGGTAAGGCAATACAGTTACACCCATTAGCGTGTACTGCATTCAACGCCGACTTTGATGGGGATCAAATGGCTGTTCACCTTCCGCTAGGGCCAGAGGCTATCCTTGAGGCGCAGCTGTTAATGTTAGGTTCTCACAATATTTTGAACCCGGCTAACGGTTCTCCTGTAACTGTTCCTTCTCAGGATATGGTACTTGGTCTATATTACATGACTAAGTCAAGGAAATCTACCGAAGAAAGACCGGTGAAAGGGGAAGGGCTTACTTTTTACTCTCCCGAAGAGGTGGTTATTGCTTACAACCAGAAAATGGTTGAACTTAATGCCATTATTAAGATAAGAACAAAAGATTTCAATGAGGCCGGTGAACTAGTCTACCAAATCATTGAATCTACTGTTGGAAGAGTGTTATTTAACCAGGCAGTACCCGAGAAAGCCGGGTATATCAATGAAGTACTTACTAAAAAGTCACTTCGTGATATTATTGGAAACATCCTTAAAGTTACAAGTGTTCCCGAAACTGCTGAATTCCTTGATGCTATTAAGGAGATGGGTTATGGATATGCATATCGCGGCGGACTTTCATTTAGTCTTGGGGATATTATTATCCCTGCAGAAAAGCAGAGCATGATTGATGATGCAAACCAACAGGTAGAAGGTATTATTGCCAACTATAACATGGGTCTTATCACCAACAACGAACGTTATAACCAGGTTATTGATATCTGGACTTCTACAAACGCTGGCTTAACGGAATTAGCCATGAAGCGTATTCGTGAAGACCAGCAAGGATTTAACTCTGTGTTTATGATGCTTGACTCTGGTGCGAGGGGATCTAAAGAACAGATCCGTCAGTTAACCGGTATGCGTGGATTGATGGCCAAACCTAAGAAGTCTACTTCAGGTGGTGGTGAAATTATTGAGAACCCAATTCTTTCTAACTTTAAGGAAGGTCTTTCGATTCTTGAATACTTTATCTCTACTCACGGTGCCCGTAAAGGTCTTGCCGATACGGCCCTTAAAACTGCCGATGCTGGTTACCTTACCCGTCGTTTGGTTGACGTATCTCAGGATGTGATCATTAACGAAGAAGATTGTGGTACTTTAAGAGGTGTAGATGTAGCTCCATTGAAGAAGAATGAAGAGATTGTAGAATCACTTGGAGAGCGTATTCTTGGTAGAACAGCGCTTCACGATGTATACAATCCTTTAACTAACGAATTGCTTGTAGCTTCGGGTGTTGAGATCGATGAAGATATCGTTAAGAAGATCACCGATGCGCCAATTGAAAGCGTAGAAGTGAGATCTGCTCTTACCTGTGAGGCTAAAAAAGGAATTTGTGTGAAATGTTACGGCCGTAACCTTGCTACCAATAAAACGGTACAAAAAGGAGAAGCGGTTGGAGTTGTAGCTGCCCAGTCTATTGGAGAACCTGGTACACAGCTTACCCTTCGTACCTTCCACGTGGGTGGTATTGCAGGGAACATTTCTGAAGAAAATAAATTGATCGCGAAGTTCCCCGGAATTGCAGAGATCGAAGACCTTAAGACTGTAACAGGAGAAGCTCCTGATGGTAGTGTGGCCGAGATCGTAATTTCCAGAACTTCAGAATTGAAACTGAAAGATGAGAAATCTGGAATCGTGCTTAGTACAAGCAACATTCCTTATGGATCACAGATATTCATTAAGAACGGAGACAAAGTTTCTAAAGACGATGTAGTTTGCCAGTGGGATCCTTATAACGGGGTGATCATTTCAGAATTTGCCGGTAAGATCAAGTATGAGAATATCGAGCAAGGGGTAACTTATCAGGTAGAGATAGATGAGCAAACCGGATTCCAGGAAAAAGTAATTTCTGAAAGCCGTAATAAAAAGCTTATCCCAACGCTTCAAATCCTTGGTAAGAAAGACGAAGTAATTCGTTCTTACAACCTTCCGGTGGGAGCACACCTTATGGTAGACAACGATGAGAAAATTGGTGTAGGTAAGATTCTTGTGAAAATTCCACGTAAATCTTCAAAGTCTGGAGATATTACAGGAGGTCTTCCAAGGGTAACCGAGCTTTTCGAAGCACGTAACCCATCTAACCCTGCTGTGGTAAGTGAGATTGACGGGGTTGTTTCCTTCGGAAAGATCAAACGTGGTAACCGTGAGATCATTATCGAATCTAAACTTGGAGAAGTTAAAAAGTATCTTGTAAAGCTTTCTAACCAGATCCTTGTTCAGGAGAACGATTATGTTCGTGCCGGAATGCCATTATCTGATGGTTCTGTTACTCCTGAAGATATCCTTTCAATTAAAGGACCAAGCGCTGTACAACAGTATCTTGTGAATGAAGTTCAGGAAGTTTACCGACTACAAGGGGTGAAGATCAACGATAAGCACTTTGAGGTAGTTGTGAGACAAATGATGCGTAAGGTAAGAATCGTAGATCCGGGAGATACTATCTTCCTTGAAAACCAATTGGTGCACAAGGATGATTTCACCGAAGAAAACGATGAGATCTTTGGAATGAAAGTGGTGGAAGATGCGGGAGATTCAGAGAATCTGAAGCCTGGACAGCTTATTTCGCCAAGAGACCTTAGAGATGAGAATTCAATTCTTAGAAGAGAAGACAAGAATCTTGTTACTGCAAGAGATGTAGTTGCTGCAACTGCAACTCCTGTACTACAGGGAATCACCCGTGCGTCTCTTCAAACCAAATCATTTATTTCTGCAGCATCCTTCCAGGAAACTACGAAGGTGTTGAATGAAGCAGCTGTAAGTGGAAAGGTTGATCTACTTGAAGGACTAAAAGAAAATGTTATCGTTGGTCACAGAATCCCTGCTGGTACAGGTCTTCGTGAGTACGAAAACATCATTGTTGGTTCTAAAGAAGAATTTGACGAAATGCTTGAAAAAAAGCAGGAAGTAAATTATAACTAAGAAAAAAGGCCGCGAAAGCGGCCTTTTTTACTTAAAGAGTAGACCTCACAGGTTTTTAAAACCTGTGAGGTCTTTTTATTTTCCTTACTTTTATAGGTAATAAAAAAAACAACTGATGAGCGACGAAAATAACAATCCAAAAAAGTCTAAAAAAGGGCAAATCAATATAGAACTTGATGAGAAAGTAGCCGAAGGTATCTACTCAAACCTTGCCATTATAAATCATTCGGTTTCAGAATTTGTAGTCGATTTTGTAAGCATCATGCCCGGTACTCCCAAGAGTAAAGTAAAATCCCGGATAATCTTAACACCCCAACACGCAAAACGGCTACTCAAAGCTTTGGCTGACAATGTGAACAGGTTCGAAAAAGCACATGGGGAAATTAAGGAATACGATCAACCCAATATTCCATTAAATTTCGGGCCTACAGGGCAGGCTTAATCAATTTAAGATTAGGTGTCAAAAATGTCATCTTTGAACTCCAAAAAAACCGAAGTGAAAGCTTCGGTTTTTTTAATTAATGTATTTAGTAAATAATCTTTTAAGCATCTTTGATTCAAAATAATATAAGGAAAAACTTTTTATTTTAAGACTGGTTTATTTGTTATCAGGTCTACTAAAATAGTATTTTTTAACATTATCTTCACATTTGGAATTTTTAATATAATCCCGATGCGTACTTCTGTATTTTTCTCATTGTTCTTCCTTGTTTTTTCTGCAATGCAAGCCCAGCAGGATAGCCTGCAACAGGAAATTCTCGATTACTCAAACACTACATCTCAAATCATTTCTCGCGGAAGAAGTTTGTTGCTTGACAAATTTATGGAACGGGACCTTCAAAAAGTGAGCGAGGTAAGGAGATTATCTTGTAAACGAAGTTCAAAATGACGATTATCTTGCGCTATATCCCAGTGAGTACTGGTTATTACTTTATTGGACAACAGACTATGAGGAGCTTTTGCACAGTATTACAAGCTTTGATGATGAAGATTGGGAAAAAATGTCCCGGCAAATTCCCCCCACTTATGACAGGTTGTTTGCCAAACTTCGTGAAAGTACTTTGAATTCTGTAGACCATGTAAAAAACAGGTTGAGAGCGGCAGATCTAAAAACTGTAGATCAGGATTTTTTACTGTTGTATCTTGAATATCTTTTAACAGATTCCGAAGAGGTCTTACAGGAACAAAAACGGATCAATTCATTAGCCGATGAGTTTCTTGCCAACCATCCTGATAGCGCCTATGAGAATTATGTTCGGGAAAACATCCGCTATGTTTTTATTCCTTCTAAATGGGGTTTTGGTTTTGAATTCTTTTCCGGTTATGGATTATTTACTGGTAATCTTTCAGAAGACTATCAAAATAGCATCCCAATGGGAGTAGGTTTTGATATTGAGTACAGTAAAATAACTTTATATCTTCGGAATTATATCGGTTTCAGTTTTACCAAAAAAGAGCTGCCTTCCGATACCAAGATCTGGAAAGAAAATTCGCAAGTGAGGGTGTTACTTCCCGAAACCTCTTTTGGATATGCTGTTATCGATAATAACCGTCTCAAAGTTTCCCCTTTTGCAGGTATAGCCTCTACATCTATAAGTCCTACAGAATATGATATTGAAAAACAACCGGAAATTGAAGACGCCGGCCACGATTTTACCACAACCTATACCGCAGGAATTAATGCGGACTTTAAACTTAACTGGGGCACAGGGCTCTTTAGACTAAATGACTCAAAACACAGCTACTGGTTTGTAAGGTTAAGATATGGCTTTTCTGCTCCTCAGTTCAGGGATGGATATTCGGGAAATATGCACTACCTCACGCTTGGTTTGGGTGGATTGGGGAGAGGTTCAAAGCGCCAGTTGTAACCAATAATAATTGGAGGGGAGGTGAAGCAGGCAATAAAGTGATGACTTTTAAAGTTATATAATTTGTAGTTTGAAGAAAAATACAAATATGGCCGAAAAAATTACAAATTATAGCGACTTCTATCGCTTCTATCTTACCGAGCATCAAAATAAAACCAGCAGAATTCTGCATTTTACGGGAACTTTCCTTGTTTTTGTAATGCTTTTTTTGGCCATTATTAATGGCTGGGGGTGGGAATGGATCTTTCTTCCTCTTGTAGGTTACGGCTTTGCCTGGGTAGGCCATGCCTTTTTTGAAAAGAACAAACCTGCGACCTTCAAATACCCTTTTTGGAGCCTTATATCAGACTTTAAATTATTTTTCGACATTCTCTTCGGAAGAAAGCATTTCGACTCCCGAAAAGATCAGGCATGAGAAGAATTTATCTTACTATCATGCTGCTGTGCCTGGCTTTCTATGGATATGGACAGGAAAAATCCCTGCTGAAGGGAAAGATCCTGACACAAGAGGGGGAGATCTCCTCTATCAATATCATCAACCTTACTTCAGAGTTTGGAACAACAAATAAGGCCGATGGTCGGTTTGAAATTGAAGTCAGCCTTAATGATACGCTCCTCTTTTCTTCGGTCCAGTATGAACCTATAGAAATTGTTGTGACAGAAGAGGTATCAAAAAGGGCATTTTTGACTGTTCTTCTTGATGAAAAAATTGATGAGCTCGGGGAAGTTAACATCAGTAATATTAGTCTTAGTGGCAATCTCGCAAACGACCTTCAAAATATTCCCACGCTTACCCAGGCCGATATCGGTTTCCCAATGTCTGATGTTTTGCCCCCCACCTCGGTTGAAAGGAAATTAATGACAGCTACCTCAGGTCTTGATGGGCTTCTGAATACATTAAATGGCAAGATCAAAATGCTGAAAAAGCCGCAGCCTGGGAAGATCTTTCTCAAATAGTTGACGCCGGCGAAACCGCCCTGCCTGCGTCTTTTTTTGTAGATCTTGGTATTGCTGAAGATCAAATACGGGATTATGTTTATTTCTGCGCAAAAGATCCCGACTTTGTCTCTTACTTGCGTGAAGATATGCGTCTGGAACTGGTGCAGTTTTATGAAAGAAAGGCACCCGATTTTAAAGCAGAAAAACTGCAGGAAGAACAAATAACTTCAGAAGAGTAAAAATGAGATTTTTCTGCTTCCTGATTTTCTTTATCGTCTATTTTTCCTCTTTTAGTCAGGAAAGATCTCTGTTGAAGGGCCAGATCCTGACACCTGATGCCGAAGCTTCTTCCATCAATATTATCAATTTAACTTCAAAACAGGGAACAACGAATAGTTCTGAAGGTTTATTTGAAGTAGAAGTCAGTGTCAATGATACGCTTCTGTTTTCTTCGGTCCAATACGAATCCCGGGAGATTATAGTGACCCGGAAGGTGTTAAAAAAGCCATTTTTGACAGTACTTCTCGTGGAGAAAGTTGATGAGCTTTCCGAAGTGAACATCAGCGATATTACCTTAGCGGCAATCTTACCACAGATCTAAAAAACATCCCGACACTCACCCAGGCCGATTTTGGTTTTCCTATGAGCGATACGCCGAGGCCCACCTCAATTGAACGAAAGTTGAAAACAGCCTCAAACGTGAGCACCACTTCAAAATATAATCCTCCCGGCAATCTCAACGTAAGTCTCGACGGAATAATAAATCGCTTGAATGGCAAAACTGCAATGCTTCAAAAAGCTGCAGCCAATGAAGATCGTGGTCAAGCGGTAGATGTGGGAGTAGCAGCCCTTCCAACTTCCTTTTTTGAAGATCTTTCCATTCCGGAAAACAGAATTCGGGATTTTGTGCATTACTGCGCCGAAGATGGGAATTACTACCGGCTTTTGTCTGAAACCAAACGTCTTGAACTTGTAGAACTCTTTCAGTCAAAAGCACCTCAATTTGTGAAGGAGCGATTGTAATTCTTATTGAGAGACTGTAAAAAAATAAAAACCTTCCAAAAATATCATTTTTGGAAGGTTTTTTTAGACTCAATTCTCAATACTACCTTAAAATTCCGAAGTAAAGTGGAATTTTATATTAGGATATTTTTGCTGCGCCATTTGTAGTGAGAAAGCAGAATCTGCCAGGAACACCAGTTGGCCCCTCTTATCAATAGCCAGGAATTTAGATTTTACTCTCTTAAAATCCTTAAATTCTTCACTTTTCGGATCGTTTGGTTCTACCCAGCAGGCCTTGTGAACGTTTAGGTTTTCGTAGGTACACTTGGCGCCGTATTCGTGTTCAAGGCGGTATTGAATCACCTCAAACTGCAGTGCCCCAACAGTTCCAATAACCTTACGGCCGTTGAGTTCGAGCGTGAATAACTGTGCCACACCTTCATCCATAAGCTGGTCAATTCCTTTTTCCAGCTGTTTTGATTTCATAGGATCGGCATTATTGATATAGCGGAAATGTTCTGGCGAAAAGCTTGGAATTCCTTTATATCGCAGTTCTTCCCCTTCAGTTAAGGTATCTCCAATTTTAAAGTTACCAGTGTCGTGAAGACCCACAATATCTCCGGGATACGAAACATCTACGATCTCTTTTCTTTCAGCAAAAAAGGCATTGGGGCTTGAGAATTTCAGCTTTTTATTGTGCCTTACGTGCAGGTAAGGAGTATTTCTCTCAAACTTTCCTGAAACGATCTTAATAAAAGCCAGCCTGTCCCGGTGTTTTGGATCCATGTTGGCGTGGATCTTAAATACAAAGCCCGTAAAATGATCTTCGGAAGGATTCACTTTCCGGATATCGCTGTCTTTCGGCCTTGGAGGAGGCGCGATAGTGATGAAACAATCCAGCAACTCCCGCACTCCGAAGTTATTTAGGGCAGAACCGAAAAATACAGGTTGCAGGTTTCCGGCTAAATAGGCCTCTTTATCAAATTCGGGATAAACCCCGTGCACCAGTTCAAGTTCTTCTCTTAAAGTACCGGCAGCTTTTTCGCCAATAAGTTTATCAAGTTCGTTAGATTCCAGGTCCGAAATCTCCACGGTTTCTTCAATATCCCTTCTTGGGTCGCCCGTAAACAGGTTTACGTTCTGTTCCCAGATGTTGTAAATTCCTTTAAAATCATAACCCATCCCAATCGGGAAACTAAGTGGAGTAACGGTAAGGTTAAGTTTTTGCTCAATCTCATCGAGCAGTTCAAAAGCATCTTTTCCTTCCCGGTCAAGTTTATTGATGAACACGATCATAGGAATGTTGCGCATACGGCAAACCTCCACCAGTTTTTCAGTTTGTTCCTCAACCCCTTTTGCAACGTCAATAACAACAATTACGCTGTCTACGGCAGTAAGGGTGCGAAAAGTATCTTCAGCAAAATCCTTGTGTCCCGGGGTGTCTAGAATGTTGATCTTGGTTCCCTCATATTCAAAAGCAAGTACAGAAGTGGCTACCGAGATCCCTCTTTGCCGCTCAATTTCCATGAAGTCACTGGTTGCCCCTTTTTTAATTTTGTTCGATTTTACCGCTCCCGCCTCCTGAATGGCTCCACCAAATAGCAGTAGCTTTTCGGTTAATGTGGTTTTACCGGCATCGGGGTGGGAAATGATCCCAAAGGTCCTTCTTCTCTTGATCTCTTCTGAAAACTTCATACTTGTATTTAAGGCTGCAAAGATAATTATTTGATCGTGAAATTAATGCTATACGCCTTCACTCGTTTTACTTCTTTTCTGAAGTCTGAAAAAAATGGATTTCCCGACTGATTTTGTACATTTGAAGCTCAAATTTTGCAATGAAAGAAGAACAAGTGATCCTGGTGAATGAAAAAGATGAGCAAATTGGGCTCATGCCAAAGATGGAAGCTCATGAAAAAGCTTTGCTGCATAGGGCATTTTCGGTCTTTGTCTTTAATAACAAGAACGAGCTCATGATACAGCAGCGGGCATTGGGTAAATATCATTCTCCCGGCCTTTGGACCAATACCTGTTGCAGCCACCAGAGAGAAGGAGAAAGTAATATTGAAGCAGGAAAGCGGCGTTTACAGGAAGAGATGGGGTTTTCGACAGAATTAAAAGACACTGTTTCTTTTATTTACAAAGCCCCTTTTGACAATGGTCTTACCGAACATGAATTTGATCATATTCTCGTGGGGTATTATAACGAGGAACCAAATTTAAATCCTGAAGAAGCACATGCCTACAAATGGGTGTCCCTTGAAGATTTGAAGAAGGATATGAAAGACAACCCCGAAATTTATACGGCCTGGTTTAAAATTATTTTTGATAAATACTACAAGCACATCCAGCAATGAGAGTAACGGTAAACAGGAAGGCGCATTTTAATGCGGCGCACAGGCTGCATAGAAAAGACTGGGATGATGAGAAGAACCGCCGTGTCTTTGGTAAGTGCAGCAATCCGCACTATCACGGTCACAATTATGAATTGGTGGTGGCTGTTACGGGAGAGATCAATCAGGGAACAGGTTTTGTTATGGATCTCAAGAATTTGAAAGAATTGATCTATGAGAAGATCGAAGTGCCTTTTGATCATAAGAACCTCAACGTCGAAGTTCCCGAATTCAAAGACTTAAATCCCACTGCCGAAAATATTGCTATTGTGATATGGCATAAGCTGCGATTAGAGCTGAAGCCACATCTTGACCTTGAAGTGACCTTATATGAAACCCCCAGGAATTACGTTACTTACAAAGGAGAATAATTTTTTGTAAAAAACTGTTTTTTGAATTGAGAAATAGTGTAAATTCGCACCTGAAAAATTACGCGAAAGATGGCGAATAGAAGAACATTAAAGAGAGATATGAATTACGTCTTTGGAGACATCATTGAGGCGGCTTATCTGCACCAGATTACCCACCCTGATGAAGATCCTTCTAAATCTGAAAAAGTTGTCGATGAGGCAATATCAGATTTTGACGAATTGATAGGAAAGATGAACCAAAAAGATGTTGAAAATAAAAAACAACATTTTAGAGGAATAGAGAAGGAATTTGAGGTTAAAGCCAAAGTCCTTGTCGAAAAGATAAACGCTTTATAGTAAAGCATTCGCCGATGTAGCTCAGCTGGCTAGAGCAGCTGATTTGTAATCAGCAGGTCGTGGGTTCGAGTCCCTCCATCGGCTCTTGATAAAAAAACCTCTCAATTTTTTGAGAGGTTTTTTTATGAAATTATGTGAGGGACGATAAACTCCTGCGCGAAAGAAGTTTTTTATTTGTGAGGATAGAAAAGCTGCATTAAGTTGACTTTTTGGGAGGTGATTTATAAGAGTGATTGTGAAATGTAGCTTTTGAAACTGCTTTCTTTGCCATTCACTGTATAGGCCGGGTGCATCCAATTTAATACTTTCTTCAAGTACTGCCATTGGGTAGTATATTAATGAGCTGCAATTACTCACCAGGTTTTAAATGAAGACCTCACAGGTTTTTGAAACCTGTGAGGTCTTATTACGGCTAGCGCGGATTTGTAATTTATCCCGACTTTTACTTATACTTTTCAGCTGTAAGTTCGGCTATTTGTACAATTACTTCCACCGCTTTCTGCATACTTTCTACCGGCACATATTCATATTTTCCGTGGAAATTATGGCCACCGGCAAAGATATTAGGGCAGGGAAGGCCTTTAAAGCTAAGTTGAGCTCCATCGGTACCACCACGAATTGGTTTGATGATTGGCGTGACATCTGCTTTTTTCATTGCAGCCTCGGCAATATCAACAATATGCATCACCGGTTCTACTTTCTCTCTCATGTTGTAGTACTGGTCTTTTACTTCTACAGTCACACAATCTCTTTCATATTGGCTGCATATCTCTGCCGCAAGATCTTTGATCATTTCCTTACGGGCTTCAAAATGCTCCCGGTCATGGTCGCGAATAATGTAATGAAGCGTGGTTTCTTCCACATCGCCTTCAATTGCGTTGAGGTGAAAAAAGCCCTGTCTGTCTTCAGTATGTTCAGGAGTCTCAAGGCGTGGCAGGGAGTTAATAAAATCCATAGCAATATACATGCTGTTTATCATTTTATCCTTGGCATAACCCGGGTGCACGCTTTTTCCGCTTACCTTCACAACGGCACCGGCTGCATTGAAATTTTCGTATTCCAGTTCACCAACCTGGCTACCGTCCATAGTATACGCCCATTCTGCCCCAAATTTCTCCACATCAAATTTGTGTGCACCGCGACCAATTTCTTCATCGGGCGTAAAACAAACCCGGATCTTCCCATGTGGAATTTCAGGATGTTCAATAAGATACTTCATGGCTTCCATGATCTCTGTAATTCCGGCTTTGTCATCGGCGCCCAGTAGGGTGGTACCATCGGTAGTAATGATGGTTTGTCCTTCGTATTGTAAGAGGTCATCAAAATATTCGGGTGATAGAACGATGTTTTTTTCCTTGTTCAGTATAATATTTTTTCCGTCATAATTTTCGATGATCTGCGGATTAACATTGGTTCCCGAAAAGTCGGGCGTGGTATCAAAATGAGCTACAAAACCTATTACCGGTACATCATGTTCTACATTTGAAGGTAAAGTTGCCATTACATAGGCATGTTCATCTATGCTCACCTCCTGCATGCCCATGGTCTCTAATTCGGCCTTTAATTTATTGGCTAAATCCCACTGTTTCTCTGTGCTGGGAGTTGATTCACTTGTTTCGTCACTTTGAGTATCTATCTTGACATAGCTTAAAAAGCGGTCAATGATTTGCTGCTTATTAGTCATTTTTAAGGTAGTTTTCCCAAAAGTAGCGATATAAAAAGTAGGTTCAAAACCTTTTCTATTTTCATACTTTTTTATGCAGCTTTGTGTTAATTTTGTGCAAAACCCACTTCATGTATCAAAAGATAATCCGGCCCCTGCTTTTCAATATTGATCCGGAGAAGGTGCATTATTTCACCTTTTCTGCTCTTCGGAAATTGTTTCTTCTTCCCGTAAGCCAAAAACTTGTTCGAAAACAATTTGTAGTTGAAGATAAAAAGCTGGAGCGGGAAGTCTTCGGAATTAAATTTCCTAATCCTGTAGGTTTGGCCGCCGGGTTTGATAAAGATGCAAAGCTGTATAAAGAACTTTCTAATTTTGGCTTCGGATTTATTGAAATAGGAACCTTAACGCCAAAACCTCAACCGGGAAATGAGAAAAAAAGGCTTTTCAGGCTAAAAGAAGACAAAGCCATTATCAACAGGATGGGCTTTAATAATGGAGGGGTGACAGAAGCGGTAGAAAGACTGAAAAAAAATAGTGGAGTTCTTATTGGCGGAAATATTGGTAAAAATAAAGTCACGGCCAATGAAAAAGCTGTTGATGATTATTTGATCTGCTTTTATGCCCTTTTTGAGCAGGTAGATTATTTCGTGATCAATGTAAGTTCACCAAACACTCCAAATTTAAGGGAGCTGCAGGATAAGGAACCGCTAACTAAGTTACTCAACACCCTGCAACAGGAAAATTTAAAGCGCCCGGTGCAGAAACCAATCCTGCTTAAAATAGCACCCGATCTTACCGATTCCCAGCTCCTCGATATCATAGATATTATAAAAGAAACCGGAATTGCAGGAGTTATAGCCACCAACACCACCATTTCCCGCGAAGACCTCACTTCATCAGACAAAGATGAAACCGGCGGGCTAAGTGGAAAGCCCCTAACAAAACGTGCAACAGAGGTTATTCGCTTTCTTTCAGAAAAAAGCAATAAAGCATTTCCAATTATTGGAGTAGGAGGCATCATGTCTCCCGAAGATGCTATTGAAAAACTTGAGGCAGGGGCCGCTTTGGTGCAGCTTTATACCGGCTTTATCTATGAGGGGCCGCAGTTAGTGAAGAAGATCAACCAGGCAATTCTAGCACGTTCCTAGTGGCGGGTGAACTCATAGCTTTTCTTGCAGCTGCCGTGCTGCTCACCCTTTCTCCCGGTCCGGATATTATTTATGTATTGGTCCAGGGAATGACCAATGGGAAAAAACACGGGATTGTTACTGCCCTAGGCCTGATAAGCGGAATTATCATTCACACCAGCCTGGTTGCTTTTGGGATTTCAGCAATAATAAAGCAGTCCGAAAATTTATTTTTAATGATCAGGCTTTTGGGAGCGGCATATTTGTTCTACCTGGCCTGGAAGGTCTACAAAAGCGATTCGACAATAAACGTTAAAGCTCCAGCTGCCAAACAAAAGAAGGAATTTACTTCCCTCTTCAAAAGGGGATTTTTAATGAATGTTTTAAATCCGAAAGTTGCCATTTTTTTCCTCGCCTTTTTCCCGGGATTCCTTTGGGATCCACAAGGCAATACTGTTTACCAGTTCTATGTTCTCGGGTTTCTATTCATGTTTCAGGCTTTCCTCATCTTCGCTGCCGTCGCGATTTTGGCAGGAAAAATTTCTGTCTATCTTCAAAAGCACCCTGCTTCAGGCCAAATTTTTAAATGGGTGCAGGTGGTGGTTTTTGTTGGGATTGGTGTGTTTGTATTAGTATAGAGTAAAGATTATTAAGTAGTTAGTGCTGATAAGAAGCTATTAGCCTTTAGCAGTAAACCCTTAGCTTCTTTGTAATAAGATGGCGCAGATTTGTAATCGGTGCCGGGGTAAACATCAAAATAAGACCTGGAACAAGTTTAGGGCGAAAAACTTCTACTTCCTACTTCAGAATCTCAATTCTCATATCTCAATACTAAATTCTATATTTGACTCATGGGGAAATTAAAAATTATTGAATGTCCGCGAGACGCTATGCAGGGAATTAAAAATTTCATTCCTACAGAAAAGAAAGTTCAGTACATTCAGTCTTTGTTGCGCTGCGGATTCGACACTATTGACTTCGGAAGTTTTGTTTCTCCAAAAGCGATTCCTCAAATGGCCGATACTGCCGAAGTTTTATCTAAACTCGATCTTTCGAGAACACAAAGTAAGCTGCTGGCCATCGTTGCGAATACACGGGGTGCCCAGGATGCTTCTCAACATCCTGAAATAGACTATTTAGGCTATCCTTTTTCGATTTCTGAAAACTTCCAGATGCGAAATACCCATAAGACCATAGCCGAATCTGTCGAAACCCTGCATGAGATCCTCAATATCGCCGATGCTTCGGGTAAAGAAGTGGTGGCATACCTGTCTATGGGATTTGGAAACCCTTACGGAGATCCGTGGGATGTCGAGATTGTGGGGGAGTGGACAGAAAAACTCTCCGGAATGGGTGTAAAGATCCTCTCGCTCTCAGACACTATTGGTAGTTCTACTCCCGATATTATCACTTATCTGTATTCAAATTTAATTCCGAAGTATCCAAAAATAGAATTTGGAGCACACCTTCATACCACCCCGGCAAAATGGTTTGAGAAGGTAGATGCGGCTTATAAATCGGGTTGCAAAAGATTTGATGGTGCGATACAGGGATTTGGTGGCTGCCCAATGGCAAAAGACGAGCTTACAGGAAACATGCCTACAGAAAAATTACTGTCTTACTTCACTTCTAAAAAAGATGATACCAATGTTAAGATGATGAGCTTTGAATCATCTCATAATGAAGCAACAAAAATATTTTCAACTTATCATTAGAAGAGTGGTGTTTCAAAATTTATATCTATAATTGCACTCTAAAATGCCATTTTTGAAGCGTAATTATATCTGTTTTTTTGTTGCCCTTTTATTTTTTCCGAGTGCTTATTCTTCAGTTTATGTTGAGTGGCAACAGGAACAGGATTCTGTTGCATTTTATGTAGACAAAGGGTTTTCTATGCTTAACAATGATTTTTCAACAGCGTTAAAAATCCTTGAGAAAGCAGATGCTCTGGCTACAGCATCCAATGACCCTGAAGATAGGGCAGATGTGGCCTATGCTTATGGCTATGCCTATTATGTAAAAGGGAGCTACGACCTTTCTCTTCAGTATTATCTGGAGGCCTTAGAGATCTATCAGGCAACCGGAAATCAACTCTCCGTGGCAAAAAGCCTGGTGGGGCAGGGGTTAATTCAGCAGGGAATTGACAGGAATAGAGCAGCAATCAATCTTTTTAATGAGGCCATTGATGCTTATAATAAATCGGGTGATCCTGCCAGAGCAAATCCTGCCTATCTCAATATTGCCATCTCACAAATTGAAGTAAAGGAATATGAAAAAGCGCTGGGTAACCTTCAAATGGCACTGGAACTTTCACGAAAGGCAGGACGTGTAGATGTAGAACACCTCGCATTAAACCGAATTGCCCAAATCAAGTTTTTCCGTGGGAATTACGACAAGGCCATAGAATTTTATTTTAAGGTACTCAACCATCAAACCGAACCTAATAACTGGGAAAAATCTTTTACTTATGCAGGACTGGCCCAGGTTTACGCTGCACAGGAAAAGTATGAGCTGGCAGAAGAGATGGGTCAAAAAGCACTTGTTTTTGCCAGGGACCTTCAATCTATTTGGGACCTGGAAAGGAATACCGGGATCTTATCAAGTGTTTACCAAAGCCAGGGGAAGACTGCTGAGGCCTTTGAGTATTTGTCATTAAATCAACAATACCGTGATTCGCTCTACAATCAAAATAAACTGCGGGCCATAAATTTACTGCAATTGGAGAGCAAAGAAGGAGAGAATCTAAAGCTGCAGTCAGAAAAGGAAGCGGTAGAGAAGCAGCTTTTTACCAACAGGATCTTTCTTGCGATTTTGGTGCTTGCGGTTTCATTGTTGCTGGTGCTGGCAATTTTATATAGAAAGAACATTCGGCAAAAAGAGCAATTTACTACGCAACTTCAGAATAAGAATCAGACCATTTCTGAACAAAATCGTCTTATCTCTAAGCAAAATGAAGATCTTTCAGAAATGAACGAGGCGAAAAACCGGCTTTTTTCAATCCTTTCCCATGATCTGCGTTCTCCATTGGCTTCTCTCGAGCAATTGCTGGGGCTTATTAAGTCGGGTGATTTTACACCAGAAGAGCAGGCATCTCTATTAGATGAAATGCTGGTGCAGGTTTCAGGTACTTCTTCAATGTTGCAAAACCTTCTGCATTGGGCCAACTCACAGCTGGAGGGTAGTAAAGTGAACATAGAAAAAGTTGACCTTCCGCAAAAGGCGGCAAAAATTATAAAGGCCTATTATCTCATTGCCAAACGTAAAAACATCAAATTCATTCAGCAGCAAGTTGAAGACCTGCCCCCTGTAATGGTAGATCGCGGTCATATTTGTGTAATTCTGCACAACTTATTGTCAAACGCCATAAAGTTTACCCGCGAGGGAAAAGAAATAAACATCAGCTTTGAAGAGCAGGAAGAAACTGTGCTTATGAGCATACTTGACGGGGGAGAGGGAATATCACAGGAGAAAATTAATGAGATCAAAAAATTTAATAACCGTATGATCTCAGAAATTGGTACGAGTATGGAAACAGGTACCGGAATTGGCCTTATGCTGGTCAAGCATTTTCTTGGAATTAATGAAGCTACACTGGATATCAAAAATCATCCCGGTAAGGGAGCAGAGTTCATTGTAGCTTTCCGGAAAGCCTGAAAATGAATTAATCAAATATAATGCTCTCTTCTGGTGAAAAGAATGTATATTTGCACGCAATTAAATCTTAATTGCCATGATCGCACACACCTCCAGGATCTTGGGCGAAGGACTCACCTACGATGACGTACTCTTAGTCCCTGCCTTTTCAGAAATCCTTCCCCGCGAAGTTAATATTCAATCTAAGTTTACCCGCAACATTGGCCTCAATGTGCCTATTGTTTCCGCAGCTATGGATACTGTGACCGAATCACGTATGGCTATTGCCATTGCACGTGAAGGAGGAATTGGTGTTTTGCACAAAAACATGACCGCCGAAGAACAGGCGCTCAAGGTGCGAAAAGTGAAGCGGGCAGAAAGTGGGATGATCATTGATCCTATCACCCTCCCAATTACAGCAAAGGTGAAAGACGCTAAAGAAAATATGCGTGAGCATAGTATTGGCGGTATTCCCATTGTTGATGAGGATGGAAAACTGCTTGGAATAGTGACAAATCGCGATTTGCGCTTTGAAAAAAATAATAACAGGCCAATTTCGGAAGTGATGACTTCCGAGAATCTGGTTACTGTAGCCGAAGGCACTTCCCTTGAAGATGCTGAAGTGATACTGCAGCAGAACAAGATTGAAAAACTGCCCGTTGTAAATTCTGAAGATAAACTTGTTGGACTTATTACATTCAGGGATATTACAAAGCTTACTCAAAAACCTATTGCAAATAAAGATTCCTACGGAAGGCTGCGCGTAGCCGCTGCCATTGGCGTTACCGGTGATGCAGTTGAAAGAGCCGAAGCTTTGGTGAAAGCAGGAGTGGATGCTATTGTTATAGACACGGCCCATGGGCACACTAAAGGAGTGGTGACAGTACTTAAGGAGGTGAAAAGAAGATTTCCTGATCTGGAAGTAGTGGTTGGAAATATTGCTACTGCCGAGGCTGCAAAATATCTTGTAGAAGCCGGTGCCGATGCAGTAAAAGTAGGAATTGGTCCAGGATCAATATGTACTACAAGAGTGGTTGCCGGGGTAGGTTTTCCACAATTCTCGGCCGTACTGGAAGTTGCAGCAGCCATTAAAGGCAGCGGCGTTCCTGTAATTGCCGATGGAGGAATTCGCTATACAGGAGATATTCCAAAAGCTATTGCTGCCGGAGCCGATTGCGTGATGCTGGGCTCACTTTTGGCAGGTACAAAAGAATCGCCGGGAGAAACAATTATCTACGAAGGAAGAAAATTCAAGTCTTACCGCGGAATGGGATCTGTAGAAGCTATGAAACAAGGCTCTAAAGATCGATATTTTCAGGATGTGGAAGATGATATTAAAAAACTGGTGCCGGAAGGTATTGTAGGACGCGTTCCTTATAAAGGGGATCTATATGAAAGTATCCACCAGTTTATAGGAGGCCTGCGTGCCGGAATGGGTTATTGCGGCGCAAAAGATGTTGCTACTTTGCAGGAATCGGCGAAGTTTGTGAAGATAACAGCTTCAGGAATAAATGAAAGCCATCCTCATAATGTGACCATCACAAAAGAATCACCTAACTACAGCAGATAGTTCATAGTTCAGGAGTTTGTAGTTAAGAGTTAGATAGTGGCAAAGCCCAAAAAAAAAAGGAGGGTCTCAAAAATGCCATTTTTGAGACCCTCCTTTTTTTTAGCTATGTCAATGATTGCAGTGGTTGACCTTCAGTCATTAGCCTGCACTTCTGACTGCTGAACCACTGACTACTGAATTTATTCTTTCACTACAATTCCTAATTTATCAAGAACTTTCACGGTTATATCAAATTCTTCAGCAGAATAGGCCAGGCTATTTCCGCCGGCATGGAAGATCTGGGTGTAATTCTCTTCCTGGATCACCTGTAGCATGGCGGCATTGATCTTCTCATAAAGTGCCTTGGTAAGTTCATTTCTCTTCATCTGCATCATTAGGCTGGCTTTTTGACGAAAACCTTTAATGTCATTTTCAAGACCCATAATCTCTGATTCCTTTGTTTTTTTGTCTTCTTCAGAAAAAGTGGAGCTGTTTGCCTGGTAGTCCTTTACCAGTATTTCGTATTTAGTGACGTTTGATTCAAGTTCTTTTTGAAGGTCTTCATTATAGGTTTTGAGTCCTTCATTGACCTGGGTCATTTCAGGCAATTGGTTCAGGATATAATCGGCATCTATGGTTCCTATTTTTGACTGTGCAAAGGCTGTAAGGCTAAGGAAGGTAAAGCTTAAAACTAAAAGATATTTTTTCATGATTTTGTTTTGATTTTCGCAAATATAAAGGAGCAGAGGCATTTATGAAGATTTTAAGAAAATATTTTTTTATTAATCTTCATAAAGCTGTCCGCGATGAGGTTTTAGAGCGTCACGAACCGCGGGCATTTCATCGTTAGTCACTACCAAAAAAGCAATGGCATGGGTTTCAGATAATTTTTCGCTACCTAAAATATTTATTGATAAAGCGTTGTTATTAAAGAATTCCTGTAAGTGATGAGCGTGATGTTTTGCGGTAATTTCGGAATCAGGACCACGAAAATCCCAGATAAGTTTTAGTTTGCGTTCTTTAGACATGTGATGAAATTTGGCTTCTTTGACTTTAGCATAGCGAAAGCCACGCCAAAAGTAAAATTTTTGTGAAATTCTTTCGTTTTATCTGTAGGTTGGTATACTGTTTGGAATTCGTATTTTTGCAAACTCATAATATTTAAGATTAATTTGACTGTCAAAAAAGGACTTTTCTTCTTACTTTTTTTGGGCTTTTTAACCGGAAGCTGCAACTTGCTTAATGAACCTGAAGAGAAAGAGGTCATTGCACGCGTAAATGATGCATATCTATACAGGGATGATGTCGCCACTTTGATTTCGGCCAACACTTCTCCTGAAGACAGTACGCTTTTGGTAAATAACTTCATTACCCGCTGGGCTACTCAAAAATTACTGCTTGACAGGGCACGGGTTAATTTGAGTAGTGAACAGCAGGCAGAGTTTGATCGCCTGGTGCAGAACTACAAGAACGAACTTTATGCTAAAGCCTATACAGATGCTATTGTGGCCCGCGAACTCGATACCAGTATTTCAAGAGAGGCAGCCGAAGCTTATTACGAAGAAAATGGAGAGAATTTTTTTCTTAATGAGAACCTTGTGAAGGTGAGGTATATCAATATTACCAAGAACAACAAGGACTTTGAAACTATTAAAAAACGGTTTATCAGGTTTAACCAGGAAGACAGGCAGGCATTGCTGGATATGGCCATTCAGTTCAATTCATATTCGCTCAATGATTCTGTTTGGGTTAAAACAAAACAGGTTTACGATAAAATTCGGCCTTTAACGCCTCAGGACAATCCTGAATTCTTAAAAAACAAAAATTTTATGCAGCTTGAAGACTCATTAGGAGTATATTTGGTCTCTGTTGAGGATGTTAAGTTGCGCAATGAACAGGCGCCCCTGGAGTATTCCTTGCCGGGCATAAAGCAGATCCTGCTTAATAAAAGAAAGCTGGATCTCATTAAAAAATTAGAAAAAGACATTACACAAGATGCTATTAAAAATGACGAATTTGAGATCTATAATTAAATCACTGGGCCTATTATCCTTTATCATGGGCGGGAGCAATGTTCATGCGCAGGAAGTAGTAGTTACCGACAGTACCGCAATTGGTATTGAAACGGAAATACAGCAAAAAATACAGGACAGGAGTGGCCGTTTTAAGGTAGATGGTGTAGCAGCAGTAATTGGTGATTTTGTGGTGCTTGAAAGTGATATTGATAAGATGTACCTTGAGCTTCAAAGCCAGGGCGTTTCTACTCAAGATGTGACCAACTGTAACCTTGCAGGAAGGTTAATGGAGAACAAGCTTTACGCTCACCACGCCATACAGGACAGTATCATAGTTTCTGATGCCGAGATCAATGCCAATATTGATCAGCAGTTAGCTTATATGACCCAACAGGTAGGTTCTCTTGAAAAAGTACTCGAGTTCTATAAAAAGGATAGTGAAGCTGACTTTAGAGCTGAACTTTTTGAAATTAACAAGCAGAACAGGCTTGCTTCTGAAATGCAGCGGAAAATTGTTGATGCCGTAGAGATCACTCCTGAAGAGGTGAGGGCATTCTTTACAGAGATTCCTGAAGACGAGCGTCCTGTATTTGGGGATGAGGTGGAAATTGCACAGATCGTAGTAAAACCGGAAATTCCGCAGGAAGAAAAAGATGAAAATATAGCACGATTGAATGAAATGCGTGCAGATGTACTGGAGAATGGAGCCAGCTTTGCTACAAAAGCGGTTTTGTATTCTCAGGATCCAGGTTCGAGATCTTCGGGAGGAAAAATTACGCTTACCCGTCAGGATCCTTTTGTAAAAGAATTTAAAGATGCTGCATTTTCCCTTCAGGAAGGGGAGGTGAGCAAACCCTTTAAGACTGAATTTGGTTATCACATTCTTATGGTTGACAAAATTCGTGGGCAGCAGGTAGATGTGCGTCACATCCTTTTAATTCCTGATGTTACCGAAGAAACCAAGCAAAAAGCTTTTGACGAAATAGAAAATGTAAGAGAAAGGATCAGTAATGATGAAATTTCATTTGCCGATGCTGCCAAAGAAGTTTCAGATGAAAAAGAAACTCGTGAAAGCGGAGGGAAATTATTGAACCCCACAACTGGAGATACAAGATTTGAACTTACTAAAATCGATCCGTTGCTATATGAGCAGGTTGTCAATCTTGAGAAGGGAGAGGTTTCGAACATTATCACAGATCAGGACAATACCGGAAGACCTTTTTATAAATTAATTACTGTTACTAACAGGTATAAAGAACATAAGGCAGACTACGCCCAGGACTTTAACAAGATCAAAGAACTTGCTCTTAGGGATAAGCAGCTTGAAGCTATTGAAAAATGGCAGGCAGAGAAGATCAAGGAGACCTATGTTAAGGTAAATGGGGAGTATAGAGATTGCGAATATTCCAGCAACTGGCTTAAGAAATAAACGATATTTTTGGCAGGCATGACAGATGTAGAAGCGGTAGAAAATCTGGTTAAACGGCATCAGCAATTGAGGCAGGAAATCGCCAAAAGAATTGTTGGTCAGCAACAAGTAATAGACCAGATCCTTTTATCTGTTTTTTCGGGAGGTCATTCCCTGCTTATTGGAGTTCCGGGTCTTGCCAAGACCCTGATGGTTGATACCATAGCCCAGGCCCTTGGGCTTAATTTTAAAAGAATTCAGTTTACTCCAGATCTTATGCCGAGTGATATTCTGGGCTCGGAGATATTAGATGAGAACCGGCATTTTAAATTTATAAAAGGCCCTGTTTTTGGTAATATCATTCTTGCTGACGAGATCAACAGAACTCCGCCTAAAACCCAGGCAGCTTTACTGGAAGCCATGCAGGAGCGGTCGGTAACCGTGGCCGGTCAACACTATAAATTAGACTTGCCCTATTTTGTGCTCGCAACCCAAAATCCTATTGAGCAGGAGGGTACCTATCCACTACCCGAGGCGCAGCTTGATAGGTTTATGTTTGCCATCAAACTGGAATATCCCTCCTTTGAAGAGGAAATCGAGGTAGTGAAGAATACGACATCAGATGAGGTAAAAGAAATAAATCCTCTATTTACCGCTCGTGAAATTGTCGATTTTCAGCACCTGATTCGACGCATACCTGTGGCCGATAATGTCGTGGAGTATGCGGTAGACCTTGTGGGGAAAACCCGACCCGCAGGAGATAGAGCTACTCCTCTTGTAAAGGAGTATGTAGACTGGGGCGCCGGACCAAGAGCTTCTCAAAATCTCATTTTAGGAGCCAAAGCTAATGCAGCGGTAAGAGGGAAATTTTCACCCGATATTGAAGATGTGCAGGCAGTGGCCTTTGGAATTCTTAGACATAGGGTGATTAAAAATTACAAAGCCGAAGCCGAAGGAATTTCGGAAGAACATATTATCAAGAGTCTGCTCTAAGATTTTTTAAGGCTGATAAAACTTCTTAGTGTGCATTATGTTTACTTCCGAAATATAGTGCACAAATTATTTTAGTTAATTGGTTCTCCTCCCTGTTATCTTCAGGAGCACTGTTTGCTGAATTATTAATAATCTTCCATTTATACTATCCAGACACAGCTTCAAAAGACTGTCTCTCTTGTTATTGAATAGTGTTGTTGTGCACTTGTTTTAGCTGAAAAATTTACAGGCTGGAGGCTACTTATTTTTCAGAAAGGATAAAATAAAGCTTCATATTTACCATATTCTTGTTTTTATGCTAATTTTATAGCATTAGCTTATTTTTATATATAGTTTTTTCATGAACTGATAAATTATCTTCAGGTAATTTTCAGGTTTGGTTATAATTTTTTAAATCGGGCAGGAATTTGTAATTTTGCAACACTTCAGAATATTAATAAATTCAAGATATGGCATACGATATTGATATGATCAAGAAGGTTTACAGCCAGATGGGCGAGCGCGTTAATGCCGCACGTGAGGCTGTTGGTAAACCTTTAACCCTTTCAGAAAAGATCCTTTATTCCCACTTGTGGAATGAAAAACCGACTCAAAAATTTACACGAGGTAAAGATTATGTAGAGTTTGCGCCAGACAGGATTGCCTGCCAGGATGCAACTGCTCAAATGGCTTTGCTGCAATTTATGCAGGCTGGGAAGAAGAACGTAGCCGTTCCTACTACAGTACATTGTGATCACCTGATCCAGGCAAAACTTGGAGCTCAGTTTGATTTACCTAGCGCAAAAAAATCAAGTGATGAGGTTTTTGACTTTCTTGAATCTGTTTCGAATAAATATGGGATTGGATTCTGGAAACCGGGAGCGGGAATTATTCACCAGGTAGTACTGGAGAATTACGCTTTCCCTGGAGGAATGATGATTGGTACCGATTCCCATACGGTTAATGCCGGTGGTCTTGGAATGGTTGCTATAGGTGTTGGTGGTGCAGATGCTGTAGATGTGATGGCAGGAATGGCATGGGAGCTAAAATTTCCAAAGCTAATTGGAGTTAAGCTAACAGGTAAGCTTTCTGGATGGACTTCATCAAAAGATGTGATCTTAAAAGTAGCTGGAATACTTACCGTTAAAGGTGGTACTGGAGCGATCATCGAGTATTTTGGAGAAGGTGCCGAATCAATGTCGGCTACCGGAAAAGGAACTATTTGTAACATGGGAGCTGAGGTTGGAGCAACCACTTCTACCTTTGGCTATGATGAATCTATGGCGAGGTACCTTCGTGCAACAAATCGTGCCGATGTTGCAGATGCTGCCAATGAAGTGAAAGAACACCTTACCGGTGATCCTGAAGTTTACGCTAGCCCCGAGCAGTATTTTGATGAAGTGATTGAAATCAATCTTTCTGAACTTAAGCCTCATTTAAATGGACCTTTCACACCAGATCTTGCTACGCCAATTTCAGAAATGGCTGAAAAAGCCAAAGAACATGACTGGCCAATTAATGTAGACTGGGGCTTGATAGGTTCATGTACCAACTCTTCTTATGAAGATCTTACACGGGCTGCTTCTATTGCCAAACAAGCAGTAGATAAAAAAATAAAAGCTAAATCTGATTTTGGTATTAACCCTGGATCTGAACAGATTCGTTTTACTGCCGAAAGAGATGGTTTGTTACAAATTTTTGAAGATCTTGATGCCACTATTTTTACTAATGCCTGTGGGCCATGTATTGGACAGTGGGATAGAAGTGACCGTAAAGGTGAAGAGAAAAATACTATTGTACATTCGTTTAACCGAAACTTCTCAAAAAGGGCAGATGGTAACCCTAATACCCACGCATTTGTAGGATCGCCTGAAATGGTGGCTGCAATTGCAATTTCAGGAAGATTGGATTTTGATCCTTCCAGAGATACGCTTCTTAATGAAGATGGGAAATATGTGAAACTTGATGAGCCAACAGGTCTTGAATTGCCTCCAAAAGGCTTTGATGTTGAAGATCCTGGATATCTTGCTCCTACCGAAGATGGTTCTAGTGTAGAGGTTAAAGTTAATCCTAACTCTGAAAGGTTACAGTTACTTGATCCATTCCAGCCTTGGGACGGTAAAAATTTAACGGGAGCAAAACTTCTTATTAAAGCTCACGGAAAATGTACTACAGACCATATCTCTATGGCGGGACCATGGTTGCGCTTTAGAGGTCACCTTGACAATATATCAAACAACTGTCTAATTGGTGCTGTGAACGCCTTCAATATGAAAACCAACTTCGTAAAGAACCAGATTACCGGTGAATATGATGGTGTGCCTGCAACCCAACGAAAGTACAAAGCTGCGGGAATACCTACAGTGGTAGTTGGAGACCACAATTATGGCGAAGGTTCTTCCAGAGAACATGCTGCTATGGAGCCAAGACATCTTGGTGTTAAAGTAGTGTTGGTGAAATCTTTTGCCCGAATTCACGAGACCAATTTGAAAAAGCAGGGTATGTTAGGAATTACTTTTGCTAATGAAAGTGATTACGATCTAATCCAGGAAGATGACACTTTCAACTTTATCGATCTTGAAGGTTTTGCGCCAGATAAGCAGCTTACAATAGAAGTTGTGCATGCAGATGGCTCTAAGGATACTATTAAGGCAAATCACACCTATAACCTACCTCAAATTGAGTGGTACAAGGAAGGTTCTGCTCTTAACCTTATAAAGAAGCAGAACGCTGCTTAGAAAAAGCTTTTA
>NZ_JBOJLM010000011.1:0-121304 GCF_050750585.1 Salinimicrobium sp. WS361 | reverse complement strand
TTTTTTGCAACAAGATATTACTTGATCTTCCAAAGTGGCACAAAACGAACCGATACGACTGGCACAAACGAACCGTTATGATTCATAGAATACCGGCAGTGGCACAAATCAAACCGATATTACTGGCACAATTTGAACCGTTATGGTTTTCTTTGCTGCCAAAAGTGGCACAAATTAAACCGAAATGCCTGGCACTAACCGACCGAAACCACTGGCACAATTCGAACCGAAATAGCCAAATAGCTCAACTGAAACATTCCTTTTCCAAAAATGTATTAAAAACCAAAATGTGGGTCATACCTATTCAAAAGAATTCAATTAATACACTGTTTTTTCCAATATTTTATGGTCTTGATTTAACCAACAAGCCCGCAACTAGAAGTTGCGGGCTATAATACTTTCGTATTTTTGCGGATAGAGGGAGATTCGAACTCCCGGTACAGTTCCCCGTACCCCTGATCTTCAATCAGGTGCCTTAGACCTCTCGACCATCTATATTTTAAAAAGATTATCCCTTTTTAGAAATTACAGGTTTTAAGAAACTTTTCAAAAAACCGTTTGTTGTTAAATTGTGTATGCCCAATAAGTTAGCTATTTCTTTATTACTAGATGCCGTGAAACCTGAATTATTGATTCCGTCAACAAATCTTCTAAGATTATCTTTTAATAAATTTAATGATTCTTCATCAATCACTCGTGTATTTTCACTAGTATTTACATTCCACCCTTTTATATTTGGAGGTTGAATGGTAACCAAATTAAAATTTGCAGCAGAACCATAGAGTTTTTTGAACCATTCACCTGATCCTAATAATTGATTGATATTATCTCTAGTGATTTCACCGTGTATGGCTCTAGACTTGGCTTCTAAAACTAGATAATGATTTCCAGTCATCACCCATAGTACATCAGGGCCGTTTCCAAATTCCGCTTCAGGTTCCTGAGTGTAAAAACCTATAAGCCTGCCAATTTCAGCAAAGGCATTCTCAAATTTAGTATGAGGAATATCTTGACTGAATTGAAGATTTTCCAATAAGGTTTCAAAGTACATTTTAAAGTCTTGGGAAGTCTCAAATTGCTTGATAAAATTTAAAACTTGAAATGCCTGCTCTTCACTAGCCATAATTTTCGTATAACTATGTCCATTTTTTGATTGCAGCATATGGGAAGTTGTTTGTGCTGCTTTAATTTGAAGGTCATTTGATTTTGGTGCATTATCTAAATATAGATAATTAGCAGCTTTTTCAAAATACCAGCCTTTCTGCTTGTCAGTTAACGCGACCGTATCTACTATTTTATCTAGAATTACCTTTGATGCACTTTCATAATCTCTTCTTCTGTAATTTTCGATTGCTTGTGATTCCAAATCTGCAATTTCTAAATTCTTAATGATTCGATCGTCAGTTTTGTCAGCGTCAATTTTCGACAATATTTCTGAATGATATTCCCTCCAGCTCATATCTTGAACGAGACATAGGTTGGCAGTATCCTTAATCGTATTCAAAGATTTATCAGTAGATTCGTCATCAAGAAGCGATAAACCAAGTTTCAATTGCTTGCGTGTAACTGGTGTGAAATATTGTAAGTTGGATTTGTTGCCTACAAATTGGAGCAAGTCTTTACCCATTAAATAAACTGCACAGTAATCACTACCAGATCTTACAGCTCGACCAAGTCCTTGTTCTATTATCTGTGCTTTCAAAGAAGCCTTAACGGATTCTAAGCGCAATTCGGCATAAAGTTGTTCATAAGAGCTGAATGAGGGGTAGCCGTCTAATATTAAAACTCGGCACATATCACCATTCAGGTCAACACCATCATAACGATTAACTAAAACATAGAACTGCCCTTTCTCAGTTCTTAATTTAGCGATTTCTTCATTTATGTTATCATTTTCGATTATTTCCGCTCCAAAATCTTCCCATTTGGCCGCCCTATTTGAAGATGGTGTCAATACCATTACATTTATTCCAGATTCGGAATATTCCTTGGCCAACGACATAATCTGCTCATCTGTTATTCTTGAATCAAATCTTTGAGGAGCAAGGATCAATCTTTGCCCAACGTCCTTACGATCTTTAGGAATCAAGGCGTTCTTAATACTGTTTATGTTAATACCTAAATCTTTAATTAAATCAATTTGATCTTCAAATGTAGCAGATAAAATATATCTATGTTTGGCTTCATTAAAAGCTCTGACATTATGAAATGGCACATAGGATGGTGCTATCTCAATTCCTCTGGGTCCGACATAACAATCGTAAGATTTCAAGTCGTCAGCTATTAAACCCCATTTGAACATAAGCTCTCTATCTTCACTAAAACTGCCTATGAGTTTTATTAACTCATCAATACGCGTTAGCCAAGCCCAATAAGGGACTTTAAGTATCTTGGCATATGGATCACCCTGAATAAGTCTGTGATAAGTTCCTGGGGCTTGGTATTTCAGCTCTTCTTGGAATAACTTCAGTAACCTATCTGCCAAGTCGTGATTGAAGGGTATATTTAATGTAGTTGCTTCTCTAGCTTTGTCAAGACAGACGTGGGCATCATCAAGGACGATTGAACCAACATCAATATTATCCCTTTCAAAAATAGAACGGGAATTGAACAATTTTTGGAACGTGCATAATAGGATGGCTTTTGAATTTGAAAAGTCATCAGGGAAAACACTTCTTTGCCCGTGATATTCAATTTCACAAACAGGTATTCCATATAAATCCGCTTGCAACTTTGCCTGTTCTAATAGTTGTTTGTCTGGACATAGATACAAACTGGGACCGACTCCTTCAATCATTTTTGAGTATAACATCAATAGGCTTACAAGAGTTTTTCCTGAACCTGTATTCATTTTGCACAAAACATCTCGTTGATCCCTTATGCTATGCCAAGAACTTAACACTTCTTCTTGTATGCCTCTTAAATACGCGTATCCCTCCTTATGGAACAAATTTTGAAATAATTCTATGGGTTCAAAATTTAATTGCTTTGGAGATGTATCTTCTAGTTTTTTCTTAAATATATTCATCTATAGTTTTATTTTTTATTATGTTTTGATTAACAAATATCTTAAAAATCTATTGACTGATAGACACACCAATCTTCAATTAGTTAATGAGTTGGAATGAATGCTATGTTTTTCACGTTATTCAGCCCATTCCCCTCCATTCCGCAGAAAAAGCTTCATTACGGGAAATACGCTTCATTCAAAAAATCTTGGACACAACTTCAAAGCTTCCGATTTCCATTTCGCTACCCCTGCCAAAAAAGGCAGGAACGCTACATTCCCAATCTCCATCTTTAAAATTAAGTCCGCTTTAAATCCTACTTCAAGAGGATAATCCATTTTCATAACCCGGTCAGCACATTCCCCTCCATTCCGCAGAAAAAGCTCCATTGCGGGGAAAGAGCTTCACTATAAAAGTCTTGGACACCATCCCCAATTTCTCCTTTCCATTTCGTTAGCCCTTCCCGCTATGCTAGGAAGTGCACTTCATTCCAATTCGAAATCGGGAATGGAGTCCGCTTCATCGGATTCCATCCTTGCTTTTGGCCCCGTTCCCTATGTTTTAGTACTTCACATAAAGCCTTTAGACCCACTTCCGCGCCGTCACTGTCCCTTCCCTTTTTTTGTAAGCAAAATACCAACATTTTGAAGTTGAACAGACTGCATAACCGGTCGTGCCTCCCTTTTATAAGTCTTTATCAATTCCAAATATTGAAAATGTATAAGCAACAAAAAAAGGTACTGCGACGGCACTACGGGAAGTAAATCTAAAATGAACATTGTGAAATCGTACAAAAACATCAGAAAGGAAGCGGGGCCAAAAAAACAAAAAAAGGAAAACGCTCAGGATACAATAAGTAAATCGCTTCAAAAAAATATAAATGAAAACTGCCTGAAAGGTTCAGGTAGTCTATTAATTAATCTTTAATTCTTTTATTATGAGTACTATTAAAAATCACGTACAGCTAATTGGGAACGTTGGTCAGGAACCAACCATTACCAACCTTGAAAACGGTAAAAAAGTAGCCCGTTTTTCACTTGCCACCAATGAGTATTACAAAAACGACAAGGGCGAGAAAGTGCAAAACACCGAATGGCATACTATAGTAGCCTGGGGCAAGACCGCTGAAATCATCGAGAAGTATGCCGGAAAAGGCAAGGAAATCGGTGTAACGGGAAAATTAAAGTCCCGAAGCTATGAGGACAACGAGGGCGTAAAACGCTATGTTACCGAAGTTGAAGCCAACGAAATCCTTTTGTTGGGCGTAAAGAACGGCAATAATTCAGCCGGGTAAATTTAAAACAAAGAGGGCGTTCCTCTCGAAAGTTGCGCCCTCTTTCATTATTCACCTTTTAAATCAGATCATAATGGAAACCAAAGTTAATGAAATCGCGATAAGTTATAGTGGAAGTTTAAAAGCAAATTTGCTTCCCAAGATAACCTGTTCCCAGAGTGCTGCAGATTTAGCCTACAGCCAATGGAACAAAGATACTATTGAACTGCACGAGACTTTTAAAATAATGCTGCTCAACAATGCCAATAAGGTAAAAGGAATATATGAAACCTCTAACGGAGGAATAACAGGAACTTTAGTGGATGTCCGCATCTTATTTGCCGTACTGTTAAAGAGCTTGACAACGGCAGTCATTTTGGTCCACAATCACCCGAGCGGAACCTTGACACCGAGTGAACCCGATAAACGCCTGACCCAAAAAATTAAAAAGGCAGGGGAATTATTTGATATTAAGGTATTGGACCATTTGATCCTGATACCTGATGGAAATTATTTCAGTTTTGCAGATGAAGGAATCCTTTAAATGGAAAGCTTATGATTTATCTTAATTTTTCAGACCTGACCGAAGAAGCCCAAAACCGACTTTTGGAGAATTCCAAAAAGGATGTGGAACGAAAATTTGGGAATGATATCCGCAAGTACGTAAGAGAAAATTATACCTGCTTTAAGACGATGGTAGAGGAAGAAGCATTGCGAAATTTATATTCCTATACTTTCATATTCAACATTTAATTCCTAAACTTTATAGTCAAGCACCTCTAAATTTTTGGAGGTGTTTTTCTTTTCAATTATTTTCAATTCAATAAAAATCATTATCTTTATTTCGCTGAAATTCAGCATTTAATTTTACGTAGGGTTATCCATTTTTTGACTTTCGCCGATAACCGTACCCATCAAAAAAATACATAACAGGAAATTATTTCCCTGGAACTAGCAATTGGCTTTTGACCAAATTGTACGGAATTTTTGTCCCGCTGGGCGGGACGAAAAGGAGTGTCGAGTAGGTAAAGGGGAATTTCACCCCTAAACCTCTCACAGAACCGTACGTGAATTTCTCAATTCATACGGCTCCTCTCAGCCAAGACTTTAAGGTTTAAGCGCTGAATATTGCCAATGTTCAAACAGGTATGGTTCGAGCCTGCATATTTTCTGTAGATGTCGTAGCGCAAGGACCCACTGCTTTCGCTTAAACCGACGATACTTATTACGTACCCATTTCGTTAAGCGAATGTGCAATGTTCTAAATAGTTTCTTGAGGCCTCCCATCCGAAATTTACCGTAGTAGTTTATCCATCCTCTGATTTTAGGCCGCAACAGAGATGCAATTTTGCTCAATGGGAACTGTACCATTTTATGGATGTTCATCCTGAAGAGCTCTTCATTTATCCTGTTGATGCTTTTCTGACTGATGGCAGGGGTGAAACCTAGTTTCATTATTCCCCTTATTTTAACTACTCTGGGTTTAAAGGTGTGGCCCAGAAAATCGAACTTCTGAAAGTTCACTTTAAACCTTGGTCTTTTCTTCTGATTTCTGCGACAGTACACTATTCTTGTCTTCTCCTGATTCACTTCCAGTTTACACTCTCTGAATCGTCTTTCGATTTCTTCAAGAAGTCGGTTAGCATGAGGCAAGTGGTAACAATGAACCACAATGTCATCAGCATAACGTTCAAACTGGATATCAGGATAGCGCTTTTGGATCCACTTGTCGAATACAATATCCATATAGATATTAGCTAATACAGGACTAATTACTCCGCCCTGTGGTGTGCCTTTACCGTTTGGATTATGCAGCGTTCCATCAGATAATTGCACTGGAGCCTCCAGCCACCTTTTCACGTAAAGCAAAATATGCTTCTCCTGTGTATGGTGCTGAACAGCTTTCAGTAGCAGTTCATGATCAATGTTGTCATAAAATCCTTTTATATCCAAATCAATGACCCAGCTATATCGTAAACAATTTATACGACATTGGCCCAAGGCATCATGTGCAGATTTCCTGGGACGATACCCAAAACTGCTTGGACTAAAGGTGTGATCAACTATTGTGTTTAACTGCGATGCAATTACTTGTTGGGCAACCCGATCAACTACAGTGGGAATACCCAAAGGTCTCATTTTACCTTTCCCTTTTGGGATTAGTACCTGTCGAACAGGTTTAGGGAAGTAACTCCCACTGGCCATCCTATTCCATAATGGGTACAGATATTTCCGTGGTTGACTACTTACTGTTTCAATGGATAATCCATCTACTCCAGCACTCCCTTTGTTGGCTTTTATTCTCTTAAAAGCTTCATTTACCTGCAACCTGCTAATAGGTTGCGTCTTGTGTTCTTCATTAAAAATCATCCTTAAATTACTTTAAGTTGTAATACAATAAATGAACATGCTTGAGTGAAGTCCTTCGCTCACAAGATGATTAATCTTGTTCTCTGGAGTATTTTCGCTACTACGACTTCATCCGTCCCAATACCTAACGTCGCTACTTTCTGGTTTTTCCGCTTCGGGATTTTCACCATTTTTGCTTCTCATTTAGATATTGGTTCTCCTGTTCCTTGATAATGCCTGAGTATGGTTCTTGCCTCCTATATGCCGGGTGTCGTATGGTCAGTAATCAGGTATCCACCATACTTAATCTCTCAGAGCTGCTCTCTCCTCGATTTTGACACCGTAAAGGTCACTTTCGACACGTCCATAGAGGTTCACTTACGTTCAACTCCCATACCCTCACCAGATCTTGTCGCTCAGTACCTGTTCTCTTAAAACAAGCACCACAAGGTGGTTTGAACAATATGCCTGAACATCTTGTTCGATAGGCCAACATTTTATGAAACGGTACCGTGAGACTTCTAACTTACCATCCAAAAATGGGGTTAGCTCGTTTCTGTTTCTACATAAAATTCTATCATCATTATCAAAGTTATGTTATCATTTCAATGAACTTTTTAGGTTCTAATGTACTCCCGTGATAACTCAGGACACACAGCAAGAGGGTAACACGCGATGCGATGTTTAGTACTCCTTTTTGTTTTCAAATAACTGGTAATCAGCAACTTGAAAAAATATAAAATTCCCGACCTTCTACAATTTGCGACAAATGTCCTGTGAACGCCCATTTTTAGGGAAGGATTTGCGACAAATCGGCGAATTATGGACTCATTTATCGGCATCAGGTTCAAAAAGGAAACGGCAAAACGTTTTCAGGAATTTTCAAGGACACACTTCAAATCGCACACCGAAGCAATGGCAACAATGCTCGATTTTTTCTTCTACAACGAGATTTCCCCAAAGGAAAAACTAGGACCTACGGGAAGGACAATCGAAGCTTCAATCAAGAAGCGAATCAATGCGGTGATTGCCATTATGAGGGATATGGAAAAGAGCCAGACCAAACCCACCGTAGCAATGTTGGAATCTCTATTTCAAACTGAAGAACCTAAAAAGAAGCCTTTGATTTTAGAAAAGAAAATCATTGAAGAAAAGAATGAAGTAAGCTTTCGAGAAAAGCTAAATGGGAGCAATGAACTCTAATTTTTGAGCTATGTACATTACCATCACACCTCAAAAATCAGGGAATAATTACTCGCAAAGTTCAGCGGATTTTGTGGGCTATCTGGAGAAAGAAAACCAGGGTTTGGAACAGGGAGCTATGGAACATTTTTTCAATCAATATGATGAGGAAATATCAGCGGATGAAGTTGTAAAGGAAATTGATGGGAATGGTGCCAAACTCAAAAAGACCGAACCGAAATTCTATTCGATCACGGTGAGCCCTTCTAAATATGAATTGAACCGGTTACAGAACAACAGTGAGGATCTAAAAAGGTACACCCGTGAACTGATGAAGGACTATGTGGCATCCTTCAATCGTGAAATCAACGGAAGACCGATTAGCATCGATGATATAAAATATTATGCGAAAATAGAACATCAACGAACATTTAAGGGAACGGATTGGCAGATTAGGGAAAACCAACCCTTTGCTACCAAAATATTGCAGCTCAAAACTGAAATCAGAAACATTAAAGAGGGGCGAGCTGAAGGCAATATCAAACTATTGCAGAATAAAATTGACCGATTGGAAAAGGAGGCTCCGCACCAACAGGACGGGAAGCGAATTGTCCAGGGGATGCCAAAGGCAGGAAATCAAAGCCATATCCATATCATCGTAAGCAGAAAGGATGCATCCAATACTTTCAGTCTTTCTCCTGGGAGCAAGCATAAGGCCTCGGAAGTCCAGATGCATGGTAAGAATGTAAAACGGGGCTTTGACCGTGATCAATTTTTTGACCGGGCAGAAAAGACCTTTGACAGGACTTTTGTCTATCAAAGAAACTTTGCCGAGACCTACAAGGCTCGAAAGGATTTTATCAAAAACCCTCAAATATATTTTGCATCACTGATGAAATTGCCCACCAATGAAAGGGCGATTGCTTTTAAAATTATGAAGGAAAGTGGTGTTCCAATGCTACCAAGTATTCCGGTTACCCAGGCACAACTGGCAATGAAAATATTCAACCGCCTGCGCCGTGGTGTGGAAGTGGCTATTAAATCAAGTTCAATAGGTATCTAAAGGAAAAACAATAATGCAACTAGCCAATCCACTACATATACTCTTAATTATCGTTTTGACAGCTTCAGTATTTTATGGACTGTATCGGATTTCCAAATATGCCTTTTTCATAAATACTGTGCTGCTTTTGGGACTGATAGCCTATTTGTATTATCCGCATAATACGATAAAAGCACTACTTTATTTAGGTTGTCCTTTATTGTTGGTCAATACGGTATTTTACGTTTTTCTGCATAAACCGGATTTAAAGCAAAATACCTCTGACAAATATCGGGTAACTTTTAAAACGGACAGGAAAAATTTTAAAATTGAAAACATCAAACGTGGAGCTTCGATTATTGGATCTGCCGGAAGTGGAAAAACCGAAAGCGTGGTTTACGGATTTTTAAAACATTTCCAGAAACATGATTTCTGTGGGGTTATTCACGACTATAAGGATTTTGAGCTAACCGAAATGGCGTACCCACTTTTTAAAAATCCAGATATTCCTTTTCGTATTATCTCTTTTGACAAAATTATCCATAGGGTAAACCCTATAGCACCCAGATATCTCGAAAACGAAGAAAGTGTGAATGAGATTTCGAGGGTACTTATTGAAAATCTTCTGGAACAGCGGGAATCGGGAATTACAGGATCCTCTAAATTTTTTTAACGATGCTGCGGAAGGATTGATTGGTGGATTGATCTGGAAACTGAAAACATCTTATCCGCATTTCTGTACCTTACCACATCTAATAGCCATTTATCAGTTTCTGGATACCGATAGTCTCATAAAGTTTTTAGAGACCAATACCACCTCCAGAGCGATGGCAGATGCGTTTATTAGCGGCAAAGATTCCGAAAGGCAGACAGCAGGGGTAAAGAGTACCCTGGCCAATGCTCTGAAACGTATCAGTACACAAAACATATTTATGGCCCTTTCCGCAGATGAAGTGCCATTAAATATTAATAACCCGGAAAATCCTGCTGTGATTTCAGTAGTGAACAATCCTAAATTTGAAACCTCCTATTCCCCTGTAATTGCCACCATAATCCACACGATTACAAAGCAAATGAGTGTACGCAATTCAAATTCTTCCTTTCTTTTAATGGAAGAAGCACCAACCATTCGGTTATTGAATATGCACCGCATTCCGGCTACCTTAAGAAGTTATGATATAGCAACTGTTTATGTAATGCAGGACAAGATCCAGAACGATATGATGTATGGAGATAAAGCGAGTAAAGCTATTTTAAGCAACCTTTCCTATCAATTCTTCGGAAAGGTCAATGATCCTGATACTGCAAAATACTATGAACGCTTCTTTGAAATCATAAAAAAAGAAACAACCAGCATCAACCGAGGTTACAGTCTTGACTTTGATACACGCATTACTACCGGGGAACGGGAAATTCCTAAAATACGGGCTGATGCTTTTTTCCGTTTAAAGCAGGGGGAGTTTATTACCTATGCGGATGGGGAAGATAAAAAAGTGCAGTTTAAATTGCAGAGAATTCAGAGGCAGCTTCCGGATGAATTAAGGCAGTTTTCCAAGGCTGATTTAGCAGCTAATTTTGAAAGAGTTTATCAGGAAGTGAGATCAATTTTTAATTAAATTATAGTTTAACAAATCAGAATATTATATTTGTACAAATGGCAAGAGCAGATTTATTATTAAAATTAGTTAAGGCCGGAACTAACGGAGACAATACCCTTTTTAGAAAGGTTGTTGAATCTATAATTGCCGAAGAAAAGAGTAAACAACATCATATTGTAGCTCAACAATTATTAGATGCACTTTCCAAAGCCTCTAAGCCTCAATCCAACCAACCTATACATAATCGTTTACTGGAAGATGGATTAGACAGTTTTTTATATCGCATTTACCCTCAAAAGACTTTGGATGATGTGATTTTAAATTATGAAAATCAAGCCGTCATTCAAGACCTTATCCAGGAACATCATCGTAGTGACTTATTGAGATCCTATAATTTAGAACCTAGAAATCGTATTCTATTGGCAGGTCCTCCTGGAAATGGAAAAACTTCTCTCGCAGAAGTCATAGCTCAATCTTTAATGATTCCATATTACGTTGTAAGGTATGATGGAATAATTGGTAGTTATCTAGGAGAAACCGCTACTCGGCTTAAAACAACTTTTGATTTTATTAGAACCCAAGAATGTGTTTTATTTTTTGATGAATTTGACACTATAGGAAAAGAACGCGGAGACATTCACGAAACGGGTGAGATTAAAAGAGTTGTAAGTTCTTTACTTCTTCAGATTGATCGTTTGCCGAGTTATGTAGTAGTTGTCGCAGCAACTAATCACGCCGAACTTCTAGATAGGGCTGTATGGAGAAGATTTCAAGTAAGATTGGAATTAAAAGCTCCGGATAAGTCAATGATAAAGATTTGGCTCAAAAACTTTGAACAGCGAGTTAAATACGATTTGCAATATCCTATTGATAAAATAGCAAATAAGCTTGAAGGTCTTAATTTTGCGGAGATTGAAGAATTCATCCTCGATGTTGAACGTAAATATATATTGTCGCTCCCTGACGTAAACGTAAAAAGGTTAGTGGATGAATGCCTTGTTCAAATGGAGCATAAATATTCCTTAGGGAATGGTTAAAAAACCACTTCTTTTGTTCCCATTCCCTATAAGTGCGGAAAAATCTAAAAAACAAGGTTTTCCGGGTAAAATGTTTATCCCAACCAAAACTCAACAAATTCAGAGAAATGAATTAAAGATAACGGAATTAGATCGTGTACTTTCTAATAGGTCAGCTTCACTACAAAAGGAAGCAGGGAATATTATCCCTGAAATGATCTTGGTGTTAGAAACTGCCGGAGAAATAAAAGATTTTTTTAAAGCTGTGAAAAAGACTCCAGGAATGGAGTTTTTAGCTGAATATGAGACTGAGTTCGAGGCAGAAGATGATTTCTATAACATAGATAAAAACGGTAATAGATCTGAAGAAAATGTGGATGCCAGATTTTACCTCACTATGACCAACCAAAGGGCACTTAAAGAACTTCAGAAATATTGGCGAGAATATAAGAAAGATAAAGAAAAACAAAATTTTAAGCGAGGGACTGCAAAATTCAGATCGCTTTTTGAACAATTAAAGGATATTAGGCCCTATAATGTTAGTGATAGGGTACGTGATACAGGTATTGAAAAATATATTCAGGAAAGAAAATTATACGATTTTGATTTCGTAAGATTTGAAATAGAATTGGCCTTTAAAGGTAGTGACCAAGCCAATCGAAAAGCCTATGAAGAAGTAACCCGTTTACTGAATTTACATAACGGAGAAGAAGTGAAAGGTTCAAGGACTATAATCTCCGAGATATCATATCACGCTTTTATTGCAAGAGCTCCGATTCAAGTATTTGATGATCTTACGGAGAATACGAATATTTCCTTTTTAAAATCGCAACAAATTTTGTTTTTTCGTCCTGTAGGACAGATGGTTTTTGAAACTCCTGAAGATATTGAGCAATTAAAAAAGTTGCCCAATGTTGAAGAAAATGATGAACTACCCACAGATGGCCATCCAGTCATTGCACTTTTTGATGGTCTTCCCTTAGCAAATCATTCTCTATTAGAAAATAGATTACAAATTGATGATCCTGATGGTTTCTCCAGTAATTATACGGGTAATCAAAGATTTCACGGTACCGCAATGGCTTCTCTTATTATTCACGGTGATTTAGATAATGAGAAAAAATCGATATTAAAAAGACCCTTATATGTCCGCCCTATAATGAAATTGGACACACAACTTTATCAAGGAGAATGTCTTCCAGATGACGTTTTACCAATAGATTTAGTGCATAGGGCTGTTCTAAGAATGAAAGTGGGAGATGCGGACAATCCTCCAGTAGCCCCTGAGGTAAAGATCATTAATTTTTCTATTGGAGACGCTTTTAGACCTTTCTTAAACAATATGAGCTCTTGGGCAAAATTACTGGATTGGCTTTCTTATCAATACGATATCTTATTTGTAATTAGTGCAGGAAATTTTAGTGACGATATCGCTTTGGAAATCCCAGATGATGAATTTGATAATCTCTCTGATGATGAAGTACAAAAATTAGCTTTAGAGGAAATAGTTAGGACAAATTTTAATAGAAAGATTTTGGCACCAGCTGAATCAATAAATTCTATTACAGTTGGTGCGGCACATTTTGATTTCTCAAAGCCTAATAATTTATACCAAAGGAAAAATCTGATTAAGTCATCCTCCTTATTATCTCCAATAAGCCGGATTGGTTTTGGTTTCCGAAGGAGCATAAAGCCAGAGATTATAACGTCAGGTGGGCGGAAGTTATTTCGGAAATCTCCAATTCAAAATTTACCAGGGAAAACGGTTCTTAAATTAGAATCTATCCCATTTAATGTAAATCCTCCCGGAAACAGATCTGCATTTCCAGGTAGTCCAGGACAAATAAATAAGTCTGGGTATTTATGTGGTACTTCAAATGCAGCAGCTTTGACATCTCGTCTTGCTGCCCAACTTTATGATGTTTTAATTTCTATAAATAATTCTGGAGATAAATCTATACCATCAGATTTTCTTACTGTAATTATTAAAAGTTTATTGGTACATAGTGCTAGTTGGAGTAAAAGTTCAGATTTTTTATTGCAACTAATTAAGGATTTACCAGGCTCAGCTGCAAATACTTCAAAAAAAAACGTATTGCCTTATCTAGGGTATGGGGGTATAGATCCAGAACGCATTTTATATTGCACTGAGAAACGAGTAACCATTATCGGATTCGGAAAGCTTTACGATGGTCAAGCCCATTTATATAGATTTCCATTGCCGCCATCACTTACTAAGGGGAGGATTGATAAAAAACTGACAATAACTTTAGCCTACAATAGTCCTCTAAATTTTAAAACAAGACAATATCGTAAAGCACAATTATTTTTTGATAATCTTAAACATAATAATCATCTCGAATTAGATAGATCATATTATGATTTCCGAACCACACAATTAGGAACTGTGCAACACGATATTCTTATTGGGGACAAGGCTGACGTCTTTGTTGATGGAGATTTTTTAGAAATAAAAGTGAATTGCAGAGAAGACGCATCTGAGCTTGGAAAACTGTCAATTAAATATGGATTGTCTGTTACTTTAGAAGTCAAGGAAAATAATGACATAAAAATTTATGAAGAAATTAGGCAACGAGTTCAAACACGAATTAGGCCTACTCTATAAATTCAAAAATTATTTTTCAAAAAGGTCCTTTCTCCCTCGCTCCTTGCTGCGTAACCTTCCAGTTTCCATCAATTTTTAAAAGCTTAAATAGCTCAGGGTTTTCTTCATAAGATGTGGTGAATCTAACCCAAGCTATTTCATTATCGGTGGTTTCTTCCAGCACTTCAAAATTGGAATTCCCCGATTTGCCTGCCGCCATCAAATCTTGTACCGATTTAAGACCTTCGTAGCCTTCTGGGGTAGTATATTTTTTCAAGGTCTCATTATCCTTATTGTAGAAACTTTCAACTACAATTTTTGAAGTTTCGCTTGGTGAAAGGTCTTGTTTTCCGGTACAGGCAAGGAATAAGAAGGCTATTGAGTATATGACGACGTTTTTCATTGCATTGCTAATTAGGGTTGTTGATAAATCTATGCGATACTTTTAATTTTAAGCCTCTTTCCCCGTTCTTTTCATTTAGCTCTAAAACCGCTCTGCGGTCATTGCTTATTGAAAACTTTGGTAGAACGTAAATCAATCTTACGGTTTCGTTTTCGGCTACTGTGGAAGGCAACTTATATTTGAAAATCGGCTCTTGATAAAGACGTTGCAATGATTTCTTTTTTCCTTTTTGTTTCGTTTCAACCGCAAGTTTCAAAAAATTTAGATCGTAATCCAAAGTAGATTTATTTTCAATCTGGATCACGAAGTAAAGTTCTTCTTTATCGAAAACAATGTTCTCAATACTTAAAACGATGCCCTCATTACGCTTTTTTATCCGGTTAATCCGTTGCTTTCGATCAAGTAGATAGGAACAGAATTTTTTGTAATAATAGATCTTGTTTCCTAACTCTATCTTGGACTCATCACTTTTAGCTGAATCAGGAGCAATAGGCTTTTCGTTGCCGATGCTACTGGATTTTGGGATGAAATAATTCAGCGTGGAAAGCTGTTTTTTATACTTAACAATATACGAAAAAACTGCACCATTTTTATTGACCACCAGAAGATTACTTTCTTTTCCCGGCTTTGCCTGAAGCAGTCCAAAGTATTGTTCTTTCTCCCGATTATAAGTAAATACAAAATTTTCTGATCCCGTAATTCCTTGACGGATGGGTTCTGGAAAAAACAATGCTACATTCTTTTGGTCATTAGCATAAATGGTATCAAGAGTAATAGGTTGTTGCGCAGAAGCTTTGCTAAAAGCCAAAACAAAGGCTATAATTAAGATATAAGCTTTCATAATTTAGGTTTTAAAATTAGTCTATAATTGTTGAGCACGGTAACCTTTAAGTTCCGGTTGTTGCGCTTGAGTAATTTGGTTATACCACTCACTTGCGGTACGCTAGGGATGTTGATATCCCCTAAAATATCATCTAAGACTTCATTAGTGGCCTCTGCGCGAAAACTATTTTCCACGTATATTCCCTCACTTCCATCCTGAAGATCGAAGGCTTTAAGTTTTGTGGGATGGTGATGGATATTTTCGATTTCAATTAATACCCGATGGGGTTGAAAACTGATAAAGCCAAAAACGTACGTGTTCTTTGGAATGCTTTTGTTATTAATGGTTGCGGCTTTGGTCAAGCGCATTCGCAAACGAGAATTGACCTTCACCACTTGATCACCATCCACGGCCGCATAGATGACGGCATCCGTTGTTCCGGAAATGGAAATATCACTTTCCTTTGGATCAGAGGCAAAGAACAACTGATGTTCCAGTCCCAATTCCTTAGCAGCAATTTTTTGTTCAGCTTTTATTTCTGCGGAGTCAACTAGGTTTGCGACTTTGGCAACAGTTTTCTTAACGCCAATATTCTGATAATTTTTTTCGGAATACTTAATTTTCCCTGCGGAGTAAATACTATCTACAATGCGCTCCTTTTCTTTTTCAGGTAAATCCACATCATAAAAACCCAAGGAATCAATCAGCTTTTCATTGTAGATGCTTGGTGCGTTGGTTTCCTTCACTTCCTTCAAATCGTTGATTGCATCCAGTTTGGAATTGTATTCTTTTTGACTTTCTTCCAGTGCGGGAACAGATGTCTCTTTAAGGTTCTCGTTTTCGCTTTCGTCATCACCCATTACCATCACGGAATAGGAAATAAGAAATAGGAATATCACGGCCAAAACTGCCGCAAAGACTATTTTATTCTTTTCAATTTTCATGGGATATTTTCTTTAAGGTATTTTCAAAATAATTCGTAATCAATAACCCGTGTGGATTGTTAGGAAAGTTGCGGTCAACCGAAATTAGGTTTCCAGTAGATACCATTTCATAGGTGTCGACAATTGACCCACGGTTGATTTCAAAAACAGCAACCGTTCTAAAACTGTAAGCCCCGTGTTTTTCTTCGATTTGGGAATCGATGCTAAGCACCTTTTGAACTAGTGAATATTGCAACAAGCGATTATAAACACCATCCGCCTTTTTTTGTCGATAGAGGTTGTCCACAGAGCTATTGCCGAGCCATAGTGCCTTTTCCAAGTTCTTTTCATAATTGCTTGCATCGATGTTGTAGAAATAATTGTGAAAAAGCTGTAAATGAGCCAAGGCTTCAACTTTATAGTTTTCCTTTTGAGTAACAAGTTTTAATGGAATGATACTTCCATCGGTATTGATGGCAAAAGCATTGTTCAAGGCCTTTTTATTAATGTTATATGCCATCCAAACGGCAAAGAAGCTGGATAATGAGGAACAGATGATGACGGCCAAGACGATAAACCTATTTATTCTAAGGACGGCGTAAATATTTTTATAAGGTGTTTTCATTGTATTAGTTTTAGGCAGTAAATAATTTCAGGGTAAATGAAGTAGCGCGGCGATACAATTTGAACTTTAGGAAAACGATAAACCCTACCGAACCAAGCTGTACAACTGGGGCAAAAAAGCCGCTGCCTACATCCGTCCCGAACAAGTTCGTCCAAAAGTTGGTGTTTATCTCAGTATAAATGGCATTGACAAAGACATTGACCAAGAAGAAGGCCGGTACCAGCATATAGACCGCTGTATACAATTTGAAAAAATTATAAGCCAGGGAACGGAATTTTTCAAAAACGGCCAGACTGATGACCAATGGGAAAAACGCTTGCATAATCCCCAGTAGGAAAAAGCGTTCTGCCAAAAATAAGGGATAAATGAACAGATCTAGAATCCATAGGATAGTACTTCCTATAAAAGCGAATATTTTGAAACCAAAAAGGGGTGTTACCAAAGCTTCATAGAGCAATGCCATTGCAGCCTGAGCTGCTTTTATAATGTTTACTTCATCTTCAATAGGAATATCCTGCATCTGTAAAGGAAGTAAAGCTGGGGCCGTGCCGCGATATTGGCCTTCAATGGCCACTAAAATACCATCAAAAAAGCCGAGAATTTGTGTCGAGAAAATTACCAGTAGCACGACAGCAAAGTTTTTGGCCAGTTCTCCAGGGCTTAACCCCCAGGTATAGCCATCCTTATCCGCAACGCCCTCACTGTATTTTTTGAGGATATTGACTAAAAAGAAAAGGACGGCAAGCGTTTTCATTCCAGCAATGGTATATTGCGAGAAACTACTATTTTGTATGGTCTGGAAAATGGTATCAACATATTCCAGACCTATTCCTAAGATGATATTAGCAGCCATAATTAATATTCTGTTTCACGATTATTGATTTTATCCTGCATCTTTCGGAAAGAAATAATATCACGGTATCGCTTCGTTTTCAATGTAATTTCTGAAACCATAATTTTGGATTCTTCTTCCTTTTCTTTTAGGATATACGCACGGTCGGCATCGCTCATTTTGAGGTAATCGCTGGACAGGATTTCATCAATAAAGTCCATTGTTTCTAATGAGTTTTCTACAATGGAGCTAAAAGATTCAGTCACCCGTTGGATTTCCTCTGGTTTGATATAGGGTGAGTTAAGAATGTCCTGTAAGTCATTCTGCATTACGTTGATAAGACGTTGATTGTTCCGGCCTATTTCCTGTACGGCTTTTAACTGCTTAACTACATTGTTTACTTTTTCAAGATTTTCTTTCTGCTGTTTCAGGAATTCAGCAGTTTTTAAAAGTTGGGAAGTCTGCTTTGCAGATTCCACCAGCGACTTCACCAGGCTGATAAAGTTCGTATTATCGTAAACCGGCATTCCCTGGGCCCGGGTGTTTAGACTAAAAAAGATAGCCATTCCAAGAATTAAAATTTTTGTTCTCATATTTTTATTTTTTTGGATGAATACTCTGTAATTGCTTTCTCCATATCCTGATGCTTTTCATAAAGCTTCATTATTTCTTCATTCTCGTATCCATCGGTTAAATATGCTGCATAAACTTCCCTTGGCACTTCCAGACGGAAGACATTGCTTTCCTTTCCAATCTTGATAAACATTTCAGTGTACTTCCGTTCCCCGGAAAGATTGTTCCTGATGGATTTTAGCTGGTTAAGATCGTGGCTGGAAAGGTTTAACCGCTTGGCCAGCTCGTTATACCCCTTTTCATTATGCAGGCTGTAAATGACCTGAGTGTTCTCCAGGATACTTGCCGAGATGGAATTGTTCGGCAGCTGGTTAATAGATTGTAAGATGATACCGATTGCCCCGTTCTGTTTCCGAATTGCCTGATAGTAGAATTCCACGCTTTCCAGTACGTTCTCAAATTTCAACTGCTTCGCAAATTCATCAAAAAGGATAATTCCTTTCTCGGCACGATTTTTCCAAATGGTTCGTTGGATAGCGGATTTAATCAGCTTAAGCATTACTGAAAGAACTTCCTTGTTATCCTTTACTTCATCAAGCTCAAAAACAATCAATCTTTTATCTTCAATTTTATAGGTCTGGTCCTCGCTAATCTCAAAAAGGAAACTGTACAGGCCATCTCCAACATATTCTGACATCACGTGCAGGAAGTTCACTATGTTGAAGTAATCCGCATGGATCTTCAGTTTTTGCAGGAGATCCTTCTGATTGGTTTCTACAAACCGATAAAAATTATCCAGGGAATGCTTTTCAGGAACATTCGAATAGTAGTGGAGCAATATTTTTCTGATCGAAACTGATTGTGCTTTGGTGACTTTTAAATCTGAGCCGAAGAGTTCAAACAGGAACATTGACAAATCCTCCAGCCGTTCTGGCGTGACATCTTCTGAATTACTGATGTAAAACGGATTAATACCCAAATTTTTCCCGCTTTCATATCTCAGAACAGTATACTTTTCAGGATATAATTTTGCGAATTTTGTATAGGAGCCACCAAGATCAATGATCACCAGGCGCACTCCGCTCTCAAAGTACTGGCGCAAAATATTATTGGCCAGAAAAGATTTTCCTTCCCCTGTAGGGGCAAAAATGGCAAAGTTCCGGGCTTTAATCCGCTTCTTTCCCTCGTCCCATACATCCTTTAGCACCGGGATGTTGTGTTCCCGGTCATTGAAGATGATTCCTGTGGGATCAGATTTATAATTGGTATTATTAATCAGCAGGCACAGCGCATGTTTTAAATCGGTCACATATAGATCTGAATTGGAAAAATTGGAAGAGAAACAACAGTAGCTATTCACTACATAATTTTTACGTTCTTCCCCCCGCGGGTAGTACGGCGTAATATCAAGTTCCTTAAATTCAGTCTTTACCTTCGAAGCTATCTGGGCCAGCTCTCCGGCTTCCTTAGCCCAATAGATGACATTGAAATGGCCACGGATAATTCTGGACGTATCATCCGCATTTATCTGATCAAGGATATGCTGAATTTTACCCAGCACAACCTTATTCTGAGATCCGAAATTTGAACTTTTATGAAGTTCTTCGATTTTGTTATCAAGGAGCTTCCGCCATTTTTGTTTGTCATCCAGGTAGAGAATCTGGTTTACCATATGATTTTCATTAAGGGTCAAGCCGAGGCCGTCAATAAAGCCCTGGTGGAATATAAACTCATCGGAAGTAAACCTTTCATTGACCTTACTGCTCTGAACAGTTTCTCCAAAACAGCGTTCGCTGTTGATAGCCAGGGCATCAAAATAATTGTCGCCAACCTGAATATTGGATTTATTTAGCAGCATATCTGTATCAAAACCTTCAGAAAAACCATTAAAAAAGCTATTGGTTAAAGCCTGAATTTCCACGGCGCCCAGAGGTAGAAAAGACATCCTACGGCTATTATTGATAAAGGAAACGGAATCGCTCACAGAGCTGATAAAACTTTTGAGATTATCATCCAGTTCCTGGCACATCCCTTTAGAGACCTTTCGAAATGGATTGACATACTTCGGGTTATTTAATGCTTTGTTTTTGGTGAGGATAAAAAACAGATAGCAGCGATGTTCCATATATTCCCTGCCTTTGAAATGTTCGTGTGTTGCCTTTTCTAAAAAGGTAGTATTTGGCAATAACTCCGCAGAATAAGATTTTTTTAAATAAATGTCCTGTTTGTGTACAACACTTCCATTGGGCAAAGATTTTAGGGCCTGGAACCAAACCCCATGAATATCTTTAAAGTCCTTTTCAGATAAAGAGTAGATTTCAGGTAACATCCCCTCATAGCAAAGAACTACGTTACCATTATTGGCAAAAATGATATTGTCCTGAATATCGATTATGGGCGTAAAGTCCGAAAGATTAATCTTGTTCATAATTAAAATTTGAATTTCTTCTGTTGCTGATGATTTCTGGAAATTTTACCGAAACCTGAAAGAGCTGTGATGTTCTGGTTATTCTGATTAGTACTAAATAAAGGATACAATTGAGGATCAAAGCACTAATGATGATCCAGAAGCTGAAAGAGAAAATGATGACCAGTAATGAAGCTACTACGCAAATCATCATTAAAGCAAAGGAGGAGATGGGCAGCCCAAAAATGACAGCCCCTTTCCTAATGTTTCTATAGACTTCAAACTGTTTCATTAGACCACGATTGAAATCAAATAGGTGAAGATGCCCACTACTGCTCCTGCAATAAGGACAAAGACGAGCACCCGGGTAATCCCCTTTTTAAGGTCTGCATTTTCCCCAAAGAAGTGGCCTGCGTTAAACAGGAAGCCGACAAGAAAGATCACTCCAAGGAGGATTGGGAAGATGGTCCGGATCGTATCGGCAATATCATTAACCGAATTTTCAATTCCCCCGATTTGTGCAAAAAGCGGTAAAGAAACCAGGGACAAAAAGAGCGTGGGATAGATTGGTTTTTTCATAAAGCACAGTTTAAAATTTTGTGTTGTTTTTGTTATGGAAAAAATACATATATTTCAATATAATACGTTGAAAATCAGCATAATAAATAAAAAATAATATTTGATTTTTAATAGTTTAGTTTGATATTAAATGATGTCAAACTGAATTGAAATCACCAGGAGAACTGGTAACAACCTGAAAATTTTAAATGCTCATGAAGCTGAAAAACGTCATTTTTCTGGTTTTGCTCCTGAAAATGTGTTTCATTTTTGGGCAGGGAAAAGAACATCGAAAAAGAATTATTGTCGATGTTGGTCATGGAGGAAAAGACCCTGGTGCGATCGGAATAAACGGAATCCAGGAAAAAGATGTTGTCCTGGCCATAGCAAAAGAAATGATCAGGCTCAATAAAACAATATTTGGAGATGTGTACGACATTTATCTTACAAGATATGATGATAGTTTTTTCACCCTTTCAGAAAGGATCAACTTAGCAAAATCATTAAGGGGAGATATATGTATTTCCTTGCATTGCAATTCATTTTATAGCGATGCCAAGGGAATGGAAATTTTTACATTTAATTCTGAATCCATAAAAAATGACTATAACACCAGGACTTCAATCGCTCTTGGAAATGAAATTCTAAAAGAGTCTACTCTTAATTTAAACATTGAAAACAGGGGGATGAAATTTGCCAATTTTCAAGTACTCAGGGAAATGATTAAGTTTTGTCCTGCTATTCTAATTGAAGTAGGCTTTTTGAATAATCCGGTTGAGGCAGTGTATTTTTCCAGACCATCAGGTATTACAGCAATAGCATTGGCTATTTTATCAGGAATAAATAATCATTTAAAATCGAAATAATGAAAGAAGCATTTTTAGAAATTATTAAAAGTATTGGGGATGTTGTAAAAGCTTTCGTTTCAGAAACTTTAAAGCAACTTTCGGACTTAAAAAAATGAACCATGGCTTGATGATAAGTTGTTATTATCTCTTCAAATTTATATCATAGATGCCCATTTCTATTTCCGCTTATCCCCCACGGTTTCATCAAAAGCAACAAGATTGAATAATTCCCGCATACGGCTTCGGACTCTGTTTCCGTAACGTTCTTCCAGCTCCTCAGCGTTAAGGTTGGTCGTTGCGTGGGTTTTTATGTGTTGCTTTGTCTGTAGAAAAAATTCATATCGCGATAAAAGGACTTCGCCCATTACGTTACAGTCTTTGCCGTAATAGCGACCGGGTGGTTCAACACCCAGATCATCAAAACAAAAGAATTTGGTGTTCCCGTATTCTTCAATCGTTTTATAGCCCAAATGGTTGAAGCTGAAGGTCACATTCCGGCAGGGAATCATTTCGTAAGGCCGCTGCAAAGGAACCAGATGGTGTAATAACTTCATCAAACTTGTTTTGCCGCATCCGACCGGGCCGGACAGCAAAATACCTTTTTCAAGATCTATCCCAAATTTCTGGCAGTTATCTTTTTCCTTTATAAAATAAGAGCACAGCTTCAGTAAAATATCACGGTCGTCCTCATAGATCCGGAATTTTTGTCCGAATAGAAGTTTTCCTTTGGCATTTAGGTAGATGAGCATTTTTGGAAAATCGTAAACAACGGTTTTCCCATCAAACTTTCCCAGGGAATATTCCATACCACCTTCGATAATTTTAGAGGGGTTGTCCATAATCTTTTGCTTTAGTGGTTCTGAGGTTGTCCTGATTTTGGGACGCTCGCTTTTTGTTTTGTTTGTTTTCCTCTCCGAATAATTCTATTCGGTCCATCCAGTTTTTGGCCAGGGCACGCCAATCCCTTATCGCTTTTCCGTCACTGGTTTTCCAATCATCTGCCTGATAATGTTCATAGAATTTTTTTCCTTCATCAGCAGAAAAATCTTTTTCCTCAAAAAAAAATAAAACAGCCTGCCTGTCCTTTGGCTGTTTATTAATGTTTACTTGTTTAGTATTGTTTATATAAGATACCAATGCTTGTCCACTCACGGGACGGTGCGAGTCCACAGCTTGTCCATTGGTGGGACGGTGCTGGTACACCACTGGTTCATTTTTGGGATGGTAGCGTTCCGCAAGATGTTCTAATCTGGGATTGTACTGTCCCGTCTCCGATTCATCACTTGTCCCGATAATGGACATCTTGATCTTACTGCCTTTGTAAGGGTTATTCGACGGAAAATAGCAGAGGTATCTCCAGGTATCAAGATCCGTGACACACCTATGGTATGTGGATTTGGAGCCGATTTTGGCTACACGCATCAACTCTCTGCGGTTAACGAAAAATTCATCGGCAAACCGGCTACTGTTCCATTCCTGAAACAAAGCCATATACAGGCTGATGTGCGTTGGATTTAGGCGGTCATCAAAAAAAAAATTTTCAAAAGCCGCATTAAGAAGGTTTATATAATTCATCGCTTAGGAATTTAAACCATGCTGCACACGATTGGTATCCATCACGTTCTGGATTTCCTCTGCATCGTAATATATGATTCCGCCCACTTTTGTGTATGGGAGCGTACCATTTATTCGTAAATTTTGAAGGGTTCCCGGACTTACCTGGAGCAGGTCCATCACTTCGGAAGATTTAAGGTATTTTTTAATTCTTCCTGAAGTTTGTTTGGCAAGAAGGTCTTTAATCTCATCGAGCAATTCCATTTTGAATTCCCGAAGATCGTCTGTGGTAATTATACTTGTTGGCATAATAGAATTTTTTAGAAGAAAGGGACTACCAAAGGGTTAAACTTTTTAAATTGATAGCCCCTGACTGAATTTGACTTTCGTTCTACAAAATTGGGAGGGATTACTGGATTTTATTCCCCAGTACGACCGTAGTACGGTCAAAGTTTAACATTTTGAAATTTGATGAACTTTGGCTGTTTTTATCCTATAAATTTTAAACTTAAATCTTCAAATAACATTAAATTAAATGGAGGTTTGAAAAAAATATCGATTTCGGTAGGTCAACCGTAGTACGGTCTTTTTTTATCAATTCTGGAAGATCAAAAAATCCAAAAATTTTAGTCTTCACTCTTATCCATTTCGGAAAGTAGTGAGGTCGCTAATTGGTCAAGAAATAACGTCCTGCTATTTTTTCTGCCCTTGATGTCCTGATTGGTTTTGTAGATGTCCCTTGGTGTATAATCAAAGATTTCCTGAAGCTTTTGTGAAACCTTCATAATGCTAAGGCCATTTTGGTTTCGAAGTCCATTATACCATAGGGCATAAACCAATTCCACCCAATCCGAATTCGTAAATGGCCAATGTATTTTTTCGGTGGCATGGAGCTTTACCTCTTTTCCATTAAGATTATTTTCAACATTGGACATTCGTTCATCCAGATAAATAACCAATGTATTGTAGGCTTTGAATTTACCTAGGAGCATGTCCCTGGGCGTGCAAAAATCAGGGTCCTGAAAATAGAATTTTGAAGTGGTTATATGAAAGCTATCCAGGTAATCCCGGGTGTAATATTCTTTGTCGAAATGGGTGGCCCCGGAATTGACATACTGCCCGAAATCCATATTGTACAGAAAGAAACGATTTAGCTTACCAATTTTCTTTTTTATGAATTTAAGCTGGGAGTTTTTATCCGCTTTTGGAAACTGGATTTCAAAGGAATGGATTTCTGAGAAATAAATGAGTTGAACTAGGGGAGCCTGTTTTATAGTTTTAAAGAATTCAATTTCGGCTTCAATTGAGTCAAAGCCTTTAGCTATGACTTCTCTTTTGAGTGTAATGAGTAGGTTACGACAGACTTCAATAGAGCGATAGGATTGTTTAAGGATATTCTTACTGTGAAGTTTGATTTCCTTCAGATCTTCCAATAGCTTGTATGAGAGCAATTCTGTATCCATCTGTAACAATTTTACTGTAAAGCATCATACACTTTTTTATATAAATGGTTAGATAGTCCATTCGAGTCTATCGACTACGAATGATCAAAAAGGAAATTGGGAGGTACTTTCCTTACAGCTAAAGAACCTCCTTGAAGATAATCACAAATACCTTTACTGTCAGTAATTGATGCCGTATTTTATTACGGAAAAGCCCGTATTTTCCTACGGAATACGAGCTAGAAACCCAAAATAGTATTGAAGCTATTCATTCTTTGGCTTGAAGCGGGATATGAATTGACCTCTATTCTTGACCGCAGTTTTTTTAAAAATATTTGAGGCATGTTTAGAAACAGTGCTTTCTGCTATGAAAAAATCTTTGGCAATTTCTTTATAGGATAATCCTCGTAAAATGGATAATGCAATTTCAACTTCCCTTCTTGTCAGATCTCCATAAATTATTTTGTTTTTCAGGGCTTCATTTCCTTCTACTTTTTGAAAAGCAAAGACTTCGAAGGCTTCAGGCTTATTCTTCAGAAAACGAAGGTATCTATTTACTTCAATAACTGTTATTGCATAGAAAGCCAGGTTCATTACAGTGAATGTTAACCATTGATAATCACCTATAACTGTTAGTATGGGCAAAAGGGCTATGCAAGAGATACTTATGATGGCTAATCTGTTTTTTTTAGAAACAAATGAATTTGGATTGTCGATGTTTGAAATCCTTCTGTAAAATAAGCCGAGAAAAATAAATGCTATAATTGAAACCGGGATCGTGAAAAGAAGCCTTGCTGAATCTAAAGAATTTGTAAGGAAGTAGGGAATTAAGAATAACAGAATAAAACTACAACCTACCAGTATAGCAATATTGGGAATAGTGGAACCGAATTTTAAAAATTCAATATCATAGTCCTTATACAAATAATAAATTATGTATACACATAGTGCTATTGCTACGCCATAAGTAATGATGTATTGAACAATTATTGGATCAGGAAAACTTTCTGTTGGGAGGAATCCCCCGGTTAAGTTGTAAGCAATATACAGCAACCCTAGAATTATATACCTTCTTAGGCTCAGGCGTTTTAGCTTTGCATTTTGAATGACAGCAATAAGTACAATAATGGTGTCAATCAAAAGATAGAAAAAGGTCGTCCAATGGATTGAAGTGCCAAACATCATTGTTTTTCATCTTTAGGCTCGAATTTATTTGTCTTTAAATTTTTAGTCACATTGCTCCAATGAAAAATCCTGCCGTTCATAGCAACATATACATCAGGTTTTAAAAATTGCAAGGAGCATATCGCATAACCTAAATTAAAAGGTGCATCCGTGTTCTTTGATGAACCTAAGATAAATGAACCTACGAGAACAATTGTTTTATCAAGGTTAAGTTTTCCTATATGCGCCGCAGTATCTTCCATAGTGAAAGTGCCGTGGGTGATCAATATTTTAGAAGAACCGGTTGCTTTAATTCTCTCTGCTAAAAATTCCCGGTCTTCCTGAGTTATGAAACGACTGTCTTTTTTGAAGACTTCCTCCAAGGTAAAAGGAAATGAAACATTTGCTGATTCCAGAAAATTACTTAATGAAATTTTTCTGGCGCTTTGTTTTTGATTATAATCCAGGCCTTCGATGGTGCCTCCTGTGGTAAGTATATGTATCAAAATTGTAAGATTTGGGATTTTACGTACTAAAGATAAGATACTTACTCTTTACAGGGTGATCCTTTCCCTTTTTTTACCCGTACCCAATCGGCTTCAGTCAACTTTGCTATGGCAACTGTTTCGATTAAGTTCTTTTGTGGGTAACTTGTAATCTTTAGCATATCTCTGAAAAAACAAACGGTTAATAGAATGGTCTATAGGCTTAAATACTACTTTGCCCACTGCTAAAAATAGTTCAGCACCCAAAAGAGAACAACCGCCACGTAAACAAATAAAACAGCACCCAAGGTATAAACCTGCCAGCGTTTAAAGCCATGCTCTCCTTCACTACTTCCCCAGTGAATAAAAGCAGCATAAAGTATAGCTACAAGGCCCACAAAACTTAGGACGGTAATGAACAAAGGGAAATTTTCAACCGGTACCGTTACCAGGGCAAGGGGCAAAAATGCTACTGCTAAAGTAGCCGCATGATCGCCTATTACACTAGTGACGGCAGAGGTTATCTGCCCGCTTTTGGCTACACTCCAGGTGGCAAAGATTTCAGGAAGCGCAGCCATAGGCGCTGTTATAAATAAACCACCTACCACTTTAGAAATACCAAAGGCGGCAACTAAATTCTCCGTAGCTCGAACAGTAAAAAAGGCCCCCAGCCCCAGAGCAGCTACACCTGCCACTGCCAGCCAGATTTCTTTTTTTTTCCATTCTATTTTTTCCTTTTCTTTTCTTCCCCTTAAAAGGGCCTGGGTAAGAAAAATTACATACAAACCCAGCATGATCCAACCATCCACAGGCTGTAAACCCCGCCACTGCTTAGGAACGGTGAGTATCGCCACTACCGCCACAATTACCAAATAAGGGATAGCCTGTACGGTGACAGCGGTTGGGTCTACTTTTAGCAGCTGCTCTTTGATATGTTGTCCATGGTTTTTTTCAGCCTTCTTTTTCTTCAGATTCCTTGTAGCTATATAAGCCGTGATGACCATTAGAGGAATGGCAATAACATTGGAGCCCAGCATTGTCCCTAAACCTATATCGCCTACACCTGTAACAGCGCTGGCAATGTTAACTCCTATTTCAGGGCTTGCCGAAGCTATCCCTACGAGGGCTCCTCCGGCAGCCACAGAAAAGCCCCATTGCTTCCTTAGTTTTTTTAAAGGTGTTGCTAAATGTTCTGCGCCCCAATTTGCCAGCCATACGGCAGCAAGCAAAACCAATGCCCAGATCCATGTACTCATATCTGCTTTTAAAGATTTTTTTAAGTTCTCAAAATAAATTTCGTTTTTCTAGCTGATGAACATCCTTTCTTGCGAAATAGTTTCTCAGACTTATCTTAGCCTTAATTAAAACCGAATAGAGAATTATCCCAGTTTAAAAAAAGATAAAGGAACTTTCTCCTAAACTTCTGTTAGAACCTTTTTTATTTCTCTTCTTCCAAACCTTAAAAACAAATTCCAAGAAAAATTAGCCTTGTAAGTCTTTCAAAACAAACCAAAAAAATAAAAATGCTAATACAAATAAGCCTATAAGCATTAAAATTCCATTTATTCTGTCCTTTCTGGTAATTTTACTTTTCGGGGATTTTTTATTCTTTATCTTTTTTATTTTCCTTCTGGTTTTTGGATCTACAGTCATTTGGCTTTCTTTTTTCTTGAAACTGGCTTTTTTAAATGATTTTCTTCGGAAAACAGAGCAATTGCTTCAATTTTAATTCATAGTTTCTTCACAATATGCGTTCTTTGGAAAATACCTATTCTATCATGGGTTTTTATCTGTGAATATATCGGTATATTGTTTGGCAGATAATCTTACATGTTCAAAGAGTATTTTAAGTCTCTTCTTATAATCTCAAATACATCTTGCCCCGTCACTTGGATATTTTTAAAATTCTAAGGGCACCGCGCATTACAAAAGTGAACACGATTCCACCAATCACCAAATCGGGCCATTTACTATCGAGAAAATATACCAGCACACCGGCCAGGATTACCCCGCCATTTACAATAATATCGTTAGAAGTAAAAATCGCGCTCGCCTGCATATGCGCTTCCTTACTTTTGGCTTGGTTGATCAACCAAAGCGAAATAAGATTGCCCAGTAAGGCAAAAATGGAAACAATGATCATCCATTGAAACATTGGTATTTCACTTTCACTAAAGAATCTTCTTAAAATTTCCATAAATCCAAATGTCGCCAGTGCCATTTGGAAGTACCCGCTAAACTTTGCCACTTTCTTCTTTCTTGAAATAGCACCACCAACCGCGAACAGACTTAGTGCGTACACTATGGAGTCTGCCAGCATATCCAGGGAATCTGCAATAAGACCCATAGAAGACGAAATCCACCCCGTGGTCATTTCGATAATGAAAAAACCAAAATTGATTCCCAGGACCCACCAAAGAATATTTTTTTGTTTAGATTGGTCTTCCCATACGGGAGGCTCGGCTTCTTCGGTTCCCTGAAGTGTATCCCCAAGCTTTAAACTGGCTATTGATGTTTGTATATCCTCAATGCCATCCAAATGATACACTTGCAATTTTCTATTGGGTATATCAAAATCGAGGTATTTTACTTGAGGGTAAGCCTCTAATTTCATCCGGATCATTTGCTCTTCAGAAGGACAATCCATTTTCTGAATGGTAAAATTTGATCTTTTCATTTAAATTCTATTTAGTACCACAAAATTATTTTCAAAAACTCACTCCTAAAGATACTACTGTCTCTACCGAAATGGAAACAACATTGATATTCTGTACTTTTCTCGCTGTTTTTCAAATAATCTTTTTGTTTTTGATCTTTCATTCTTTATTAATCAAGGGTCATTTTGTTACCTTCTTGTGTTCTTGTTTTCATTTTGCTAAATCATAAAACCGTTCTGCAGCTCCTTTTATAGCTTCACCCGTATACCTTTTCTGAAAAATTTCCGTTTTTTATTAGTTGACTGGTAATTTCGAGTGCCTTCTTCTTTATTTTTGGATTCCAAATTCAGTTTGAAAATCTCCCAATGTCCACACCATAGTAATTCGCTTTAGAAGTTTTAATGGCCGAACAGCTCCTTCTCTTCCTCCGGTTTTAATTCTTTTTTGGGTTTCCTGTCCAAAAAATAATGTAGTACAACACCCACTACTATAGCCCCCCCAAAAGCAGCATATACCTGCCATTGATACTGGATTGTCAGACTTGCACTTATTAAAATGGCCAAAATGGGCAAAACAGGCAATTTACCAAGGGATAATGGTACTTTAAACGGTCTTTCCTGCTCGGGGGCCTTATACCTCAAAACTATAAGTGCAATATTGACTGCTATAAAGACTAGTAAAGCTCCTAAAGAAGACATTCCTGCCACTGTTTTTATGTCTCCAAGGAGGAGGAAAGCGCCAACTGCCACAAGAACAATCAATGTTGCCGCCCAGGGCACTTTTTGCTTGTTGGTTTTTTCTATAAATGTCGGAAGTTCGCCGGTTTTTGCCATCCCAAACAATAACCTGCTTATAGAGATAATTCCACTAAAGGCAGCATTGGCAGTTGCAAACAGTGCAGCAACCGCCAATACAACAGGGAGCCAGGAATTCAAATTCGATGCAGCAACTGAAAGGGGGGAGTCCTCATTGGCCAATTTAGAGGGATTGCTGATGTTCAAAACCGTAAAAGAAATAAACAAATAAATAATTGTAGTAATGAGCATTGTCAATAAAAAAGCCCTGGGGATTGTCTTTCCGGGATTTTTTACTTCCGAGCCCAAAGCCGCCATATGCTCAAAACCGGTATAAATAAAAAAGAGTGTGGCGGTTGCTGCCAGGGTATTTTCAAAGGATTCAATTTGAAAAAACTCTTTTTCCGGTGCACCTGTGCTTGTTAGTCCTACTACTATTAGAATCAACAGCCCGAGTAATTGAATACTCACCATAAAAATATTGGCGGTAGAGGATTTCTTTATTCCTGTGATGCTGATTAAAGCAAGTAAAATTAAAGCCCCGTAGCTAATCAACAATGAAGGAAATTGAAAGAACACATTAAGATATCCCGAAAAAGCCAGTAATACTGCTGCAATGGTAGCAGAACTATGAAAAGCAATGGTCCAGCCGGTAAGAAACGAGGGGATGTGGATCTTAGGAAAAGCCTTTTTTAAAAAGATGAATTCGGCACCTGCATTGGGAAAAGTTGAGGATAGTTCCGCATAAGATACCGCAGAGAAACTTGCGGCAACTGCGGCCAAAATAAAACTGAGCCAAAGGTCATAACCCGCCTGCCCGGCTGCGGCACCAATAACAGTATAAATTCCTGCGCCTACAATCGTGCCCACACCATAAAAGGTGAGCCTTAAAGTTCCTAATGATTTTTTTAGTTCAGCCATACTTTAACTTTTTAAATTCATTTAAATGCTAATTCTTTTAAATAATCAGGAAATCAAAATCTGTCGAGGTAAAAAAACTTCAGTAAAATATTATCTGTTTTACGCTTTTTACCCACTCAAGGATTGTTTAAATGTCACTGATATGTTTAAGGTTAATTTAAATCCTCCAATAGCATTTTACTTAAAATGTCAAAACTAAACACCAACGGCATTTTTGATGTTACTTTTGCTAGTAAAGAAAATTGCCTGGAAAAACAAATGTTTTTATGCCCGTTTCTTTTATCGCAAAGGCTTCCTCTCCTTAAGAACAAGGCTTCTTCCAATATTTTGAACATTCGTCAACGTTTTCTCGTTTTATAGATTCCTTTTCTCTAATTCAGCTTTTGCAATTCCCATTTCCAATGCTTCCTCTTTAGTGCAATTTCTGTCTTGGTAGAAAGAGACAGCATAGTTTAAGACTGCTTCCCGCACTTCTTCATCAAGAACACTAAGCCGCTGGTGAAATTCCTCAAATTGTTCTGCTCCTTTCATTGTTTTATTTTTTTGCTATCAAAAGTTACTGAAAGCTTCACTCCTATAAATTAGAAAAAAATAATCGTGGAGCACTTTTCCGCATTATAATTAATTAATGAAAGAGTGGAGATCCATTATTTAATCCTTAATATTCAACCTTTCTTCCATTTTGTAAAGCCTCCCATCCTTCTTTAAGGGCATAAGGAACAATCAGAAGAGCAGCCACCGGATCGGCCCACCACAAATCTAGATACTGAACCGCCAGTAAACCTCCCAATACAGCAATGGTTTGATACAAACACACAAAGGTATCTTTGGAGTCGGCTATTAATTCCTGGCTGTCCAGCTTTTTACCGTACCTGAATTTGTACCAAATCAGGATAGGGTTAACCACGAGTGAAACCAATAAAATTATTAATCCCAAAGTACTCCAGGAAGGAGTTTCTTTGTTGAGTAACTTTGTTATAGAGTCGTAGGTAATAAAAGTACTAACAATTAAAAAAGAAGTAGCAATTACGTAGAGGGTGATTTTTTCTCTTTTCTTTACCCGTTTATCACTAATATCATGAATTTCACCATGTAACCTCCACCAGAGGGTACTTGCCGAAATAACTTCAATAACACTGTCGAGCCCCCAGCCAATCAAGGCTGCACTACCGGACGTAAATCCAGCCGTTAAGGACACACCTACTTCAATGGTATCATAAAACACATTGTACTTTTGAACTGTCTCTGCTTTTCTTAAATATTTTTTTCTTTCCTTGTCTGCCATAATTTTATTTTATGTTTAAATTCTGTAAGCTTAGCTTCTGAGCCACCTATGGACTTTATTCTCATAGGTGATTTAAAGAAGCAGATCCCAGGGGTAAAAAGCGGCTCCGTCAGGTTTTTCACCATCCCTGCCATTCTTTGTTCCCTATCAGAATCGTTTGTCTAATGTTTGTTCTTCAAATGGCAAAATTCTCCGGGGAAAGCCCACGGAAAATTTTAATTGAACACGTTTTCAAATTTTCCGCCCGGGCCAGATCCTATAATAGTTACATCAAATTTTTCCATTTTTTGAAATTTAAGTTTTAATATTGTTCACAACAACCCAAAGATTAGGTCTACTTTTTAGGAAACAGCGATTACATTCCACTTTGACCAATACTTTCTGATAGGGTTCACAGGAAAGTTATTGGCTTATGCCTTAGATTTCATCCTTCCAGATCATAAAACCATTCTTCCGCCTGTTTAATGGCTTCGGTTATCGCTTCTTTTTTTGTATACTTTTCCTCTTTCACAAGCTCGTTAGCTATTTCAAGAGCTTTTTCCCTGACTGGCGGGTTCAGGGATTCCAAATCTGTTTTAAAATCTTCAAATAGCCATTCCATAATGAGTTATTTTTGTTGAACAATTTTTTCCTGTTTGTTGACAGTTTTCTATCTCAAGAAGGATTTTTGCTGAAGACTACGCCTTTACTAAACCAATCCAGGCTTTGGCCGTATCCTTTTCGTTTAAATCAAAGTATTTTATTTGAGAGCCTGAAAAGAAATTTAAAACCTTTGTAGTCTTTTCCTGCCATATTTTATCTCCAACAATAGCCATATTTCCGTAGTCGGAAATATGTGCAGCATCTATTTTTAGATCTGCCCACAATCCTTCCAAATCGTAACCGTAGAAATCGTGCAGTTCAAAATAAAAATCCACTTTATTGTTTTTAGCAATAATTTTATCGATAAGCGGATGCAAATTTTCCACTTCCTCTTTTGAAACCTTACCGCTCACTTCCACGGCTATAAGGTTGTCTCTATCTGAATTTAAAAGGTTTATCATAATTTTTAATATTTTACTTAAAAATACTTCTAATTTGTCTACCACAGTAAAATCTTCAAAATTACTGTGACATATACTTAGCCTCTCCAACTAGAGCAGTTCCCATAGGACTCAATGTTAATATTAGTTGCATTTTAGTTCCTTTTAAAGTTCTTAAAATGACCAACTCCTTCCGGTTTTTGTTTTGACAATGCTCTGGCTTTCACAAAAAACCTTAAAAAACTTCTCCCAGCTCTTGTTGCTTAGCGCTCCGGGTCTTCCCCAGACTAAGCACAAGCACACCGGCTATGGCTGCTACAAGTGAAGCAAGCAGGATACTTATTTTCGCTACCTGAACAAGGTTTTCATCTGCAAATGCCAGGTTCGTGATAAACAGGGACATGGTGAACCCGATACCGGCTATCAGCCCGACTCCTACAATATGTTTCCAGCGGAGGCCTACCGGCAGGCGGGCAAAGCCCAGTTTAGCACCTAAATAGGAGAAGGCGGTAATGCCGCATACTTTCCCCAGCACCAATCCTGTTAAAATTCCGAGACCCAAAGGACTTGATAGTACTTCTGAAATTCCAAGACTGAGTTCTACTCCTGCATTGGCCAACGCAAAGACCGGAATGATAAAGAAGGCATTGAAACCGGTAAGCGCATTTTCCAGCCGCAGCAGGGGAGGGTGGGTGTGCTTCGTGTCATTTCGAATTGTTTCCAGAATATTCTGTTGCTTCTTATCAGTGAGCAGATGGGTGTTTACCAGGTCAATTTTTTCCAACTCCTGCACATGGGACTTTGTCCGTTGTTGAAAATCCCCACTTTCTAATTTCGGTTTAATGGGAATGGTAAGGGAAAACAGCACCCCGGCCAGGGTGGGATGTATTCCGGAGTCAAGGAAAGCCAGCCATAATACAATTCCCAGTAAAATATACAAAGACAGGTGTTTTATCCCTGTCTTGTTCAATATGGCCAGTATTAGCAGAGCCCCTCCTGCAATCAGCAGGTTCATCCAGGCTATTTGACTGCTGTAAAAAATGGCAATGACCAGAATCGCACCGATATCATCGGCAATGGCCAAAGCTACCAGAAATATCTTTAACTGCACAGGCACCCGCTTTCCTAAGAGACCCAGTATTCCAAGGGAATAGGCAATATCGGTAGCCATGGGAATACCCCAGCCTTTGGCTGTAGGCATGTTAAGGTTGAATAGGAAAAAAAGTAAAGCCGGTACGAGCATGCCACCCAGGGCAGCAAATATAGGCATGGAAGCTTTTTTGAAATTAGACAACTCTCCTACCATTACTTCTCTTTTCAATTCGAGACCGGCCACCAGAAAGAAGATTACCATCAGGCCGTCGTTGATCCATTCTTCCACCGAAAGGGAAATTTCCAGGTGCTCCGATGCCCCTATAACAATTTCATCAGTCAGGTAATGGTGGTATATATCGGCCACACCGGTATTGGCCAATACCAAAGCGACCAAAGTAGCAAAAATGAGCAGAAGGCCGCCTGCGGTTTCCCGGTCAAGGAATTTTCGGCCAGTTTCCTTCATGTAGCTTATAGGGGTAGATTCCTTTTTTACTTCTCTATCCATTTTTGTCCTTCGCTTGCATGGTTTATTTCAAAAAATTTTACTTCGGCAGAGGTAAAAGGTTTCATCAAATCCGTCATCCAATCTTCCCATTTTTCATCCCCTACCATGGCCACTTTTTCAAATTTGTTGGCATGTTGGACATCGAATTTCAAATCTTCCCAAAAGGCTTTTGGTTTCCATCCTTCAAAACCCTCCATTTCAAAATACCAGCGAATTTTTTTATGTTTCTCCACTATGTTGTTCAGCAGGGGCAATAGCTTATCGTAATCGGCTTCAGTCAAATTTCCTGTTGCCCTTGTGGCTATTAAATTCCCTTCTGTTTGTCCCAATATTTGTAGCATAACTCCTCTTTTAATTATTATTTAATTTATTCCTTTTTACAACATTAGTTACCTTATTAGGGGGTTTCTAAGCTCCTGAATTGCCCTAAGGGGATCATTGGAATTGAAAATACTACTTCCTGCTATAACAGCATCAGCTCCTGAATTCAAAATTTCCTTCACGTTATTCCTGTTAACCCCTCCATCTACTTCAATAAAGGCCTTTGCATCTTTTCTTTGTATCAATTGCTTTAATTCCTTTATTTTTTCCAGTGTATCGGGAATAAAATCTTGTCCGCCAAAACCCGGATTTACAGCCATTAGGCAAACTGTATCTAAATCTTTGATGACGTATTCCAGGCTTCCTAAAGAGGTATGCGGATTTAAAGCTACCCCTGCTTTACAACCTAGGTTTTTTATTTGTTGCACCACGCTGTGCAAATGAAGGCAGGCCTCGGCGTGCACCGTAATTTGCTCCCCATATTTAGAAAAAACTTCCAAATACCTTTCAGGTTGAGCAATCATTAAGTGCAACTCGACCGGTTTCTTGTTGTGCTTATGAATAGCTTGTAAAACAGGGGTTCCGAAGGAGATATTGGGAACAAACATACCGTCCATTACATCCACATGCAGCCAGTCTGCTTCACTTCTATTAATAGTTTCGAGGGTTTTGCCCAGGTGGGCAAAATCTGTCGAAAGAATGGAAGGGGCAACCATGAGATTTTTCATATCAACTATATTTTATCGGCTAGTTCAAAATTCAAACTAAAACCCTTACACACTAAATCTACCTGAAGAAAATTATAAAACAGGTTCCAACACAATCTCTGTTATTACAGAGTTAGAGATAAAACACTCAGCATGTGCTTTATGGTGCATTTTTTTCATTTCTTCTTCATCAGGTATATGTTCCCCCGAGAATTCTACTTTGGGCCGTAAAAAAACCCTGGTCACAGCCTGTTTACCATCCTTGTTTTTCTCAACCACAGCAACGGTTTCATCTTTGTAACTCTTTATAATATACTTTTTAAAGGAGGCAATAGCCAGAAAAGTCAATAAGTGGCAGCTGGAGAGGGAAGCAGCGAAGGCTTCTTCAGGATTGACAAATTCAGCTTTCCCCAAATACTCTGGAGCTGCAGATGCAGTAATTTGCGAGCCTCCTCCAAAGATCCATTGATGGGTACGTGTATAATTCTTATAGGAGAAATCCTCGGAATCGGATTTCCATTCTAGTTTAACTTTAAATTCTGACATTATTTTCTTGTTTTAATTCATGAATTTGTTTTATACGGCCTCCGGGAAAGGCAGTTTTCTTATTGTTATAAGCTAATAATCTCAAAGCATTGCCCACTACCAATAATGTAGAACCTTCGTGAACCAGTACTGCTATACCAATGTTGGCAAACCCGAAGATAGTGGCCGGAATTAATAAAGCTACAATCCCCAGGCTTACCCAAAGGTTTTGTTTGATGATGCTTTTGGCTTTCCGGCTCAAACCTATTGCAAAGGGCAGCGTTTCCAGTTTATCGGCCATCAGGGCTATATCGGCGGTTTCCAGAGCTACATCAGATCCTGCTGCCCCCATTGCAATACCCACGGTACTATGTGCCATAGCGGGAGCATCATTCACTCCATCGCCCACCATGGCTACTTTGTCCTCCTGTTTCTTTAATTTTTTAATAGCATCTACCTTTTCCTCGGGAAGCAGGCTTCCCCAGGCATCGGTAAGGCCAATTTCTTTGGCCACCGCATCAGCCACTTTTTGGTTATCCCCGGTGAGCATGATCATACGTTTAATACCGATTTTTTTAAGCTCCTCCAAGGTGGCTTTAGCTTCTTCCCGTGGAGTGTCCATAAGGGAAATAATTCCAATATACTCCTCATTCCTGCGTATCAACATTGTCGTGTTCCCTGCGGCTTCCTGTTCCCTTACTTTTTCAACGATTTCTTCTGAAGGCTTTTGATCATCGAGGGCTTCAAAGAGCTCAAGATTCCCCATATACACCTTATCTTCCCCGAGGCTGGCTTTTATACCTTTTCCTAAAACAGCTTCCATATTACTTGCTTCCGGAAATTGTGCATTTCCCAGGCGTTCTTTGCCGTCCCGTACCACTGCTTTTGCAAGGGGGTGGTTGCTTAAAGCCTCTACAGCTACAGCTGTTTTTAGCAGTTCCTCTTCACTTACGTCCGTTAAAGTGATAACTTTGGTGAGCTTTGGTTTGCCTTCAGTAAGGGTACCGGTTTTGTCAAAAGCAATAGCGGTGAGCACGCCAAGGTCTTCCAGGGGCCGCCCTCCCTTTACCAGAACACCACCCCTGGCTGCACGAGCCACTCCGCTAAGTACAGCACTGGGTGTGGAAATGGCCAGGGCACAGGGACTGGCAGCCACTAAAACTGCCATAGCCCTGTAGAAACTCTCACTAAAAGGTTCATCAATGACCAGAAAGGCGAAATTCAGCAAAACCACCAGGGCCAAAACCGATGGCACAAAATATTTTTCAAACTTATCAGTCAATAATTGGGTAGGTGATTTCTGTGTCTGGGCTTCATTCACTAATGTCACCAGTCTTGACAGTGTAGAATCCTGAGAGGTTTTTATCACCTTTACTTCCAGGGTACTATTGCCGTTGATGGTTCCCGCAAAAACCCGATGTTCTTCTTTTATTTCGCTTTCTTTTGAATAGTCCCTGTCAGGATCGGGTACGGGGGACTTATCCACAGGGACGCTCTCACCGGTGATGGGTGCCTGGTTCACACTACTATTGCCATTAACAACAACACCATCGGCAGAAATTTTGGTGTTGGATCTCACTACAACAATATCACCTATCTGAAGCTCTTCTATTTTTACTTCCTGCGTCTTTCCATCTCGTTTTATCAGAGCAGTTTTAGGTGCAAGGTCTGCTAAAGCTGCAATAGATTTTCGCGCCTTGTTCATGGCGTAATTTTCCAGTGCATGGCCCAGGCTAAATAGGAAGAGGAGCAAAGCCCCTTCTGCCCATTCTCCCAGAATGGCTGCCCCGATGGCCGCGACCAGCATAAGGAAATCAATTTCGAAACCTCCTTTGGCAACCGTTTCAATGGCTTCTTTTGCCGTGTAATAGCCCCCAAAGAAATAGGCGCCTATGTACAAGGCCAAACTTGCCCATTCGGGCACAGTTTCCAGGTAGGAAAGGCCAAAACCGGTGCCCAATAACACCCCGCAAATAATGGAAAAGTACATCTCAGTATTTTTTCCTAAAATACCCCCGTGGTCATGAGCGTGGCCTTCATCTTTAAGCTCTGCCTCTTTGTTGGAATGTTTATGGGTTTCAGCCGTTTCAGGAGGCACTTTTTTATTCTTTTTGGCAGTCTTGATTTTCAGGCCTTCGTTCCTCAGGATTTGACGAAAATCTTCTTCATCAGTTTTAGCCTTTATGAATTCCAGCCTTACGATTCCCGATTCGGATACCGAGGCTTCCATTATCTCCTCCAATCCTCTCAGGGCATTTTGAATTTTCCTCGCATGCCTTGCATGTCGTATTCCCTCAACCTCCAACAGGGTATGTCCAAATTCATTGGTCAATGATGCCCCTGCCTGTTTTGCGAGTTTTGTAATATGGGCAATGGAAATAATGTCGGGATCGTAATGAAAACAAAGCTGAGGGGTATCATCCTCTTTTTCAGAAACAATATGCACCTTTTCAATACCTTCCCTGTTTTGCAGGTGATCCATTAGCCTCTGCACACATTGATCGTTCTCATCGGGAACTTCCGGCAGGAGTATTGGCAGTTTTACTTGCGTTTTTTTCATTTTTTCTATCGGTTTTTCGATTCTTGTCCGGTAAACTCTCGCTGAAATCTTTAAATTGGCGATGATCTTTTAATTAATGCGCCTTCACCTCCTTGAACTTCTACTTTGTTTTTTAAGTTTAAATATCCTTTTTCTTACAGCGACCATGAAAGCAAGAGCTATCCCCAGCAATGCAAAAAGAAGGTTCATCAAGATTTGATTTTTATCACTAAAATTGAATATTTCCTGGTAACTCTCAGGGAGGTACTTCCACCAATTTTCATCTCCCTGTAAATAATTCATTTGTAGGGAAAGAACCAGCGGTTGCATGATCAATATTCCAAAGACCACACCTGTTAGAATCGCTATAAAAATTTTTCGCCTCCTCATAATTTCTTGTCTTTTTTTCAGGTTCCCCTAAAGAAAGGCAATCGGCAAAATCATGCAGTGAACCAGCCATTATGGCAATACTGCCCGAAAGAAAACCACCAATCAATTCGACTACCGTAAAGGTCAGGTTGAGAAAAAAGGCGGTTCTGGTATAGATTAACGGTTTTGCCCGAAACATTTATAAATTCTGCCAACATACCTCCGCCAAAATTTCCTAAGGCAGGCATGGCTGCAAACAATAGAACAGTCAAAAAATCATTCATAGATCATTTCTTCTTTTCAGTTATAAGTTACAACTTTCCTTATGGCATCTATATGTCTCCTTTATTACTTCCTGTATTTTTAATTTCGAGCTACAAAAAATTATGCCTGAAAAGGAAATCCCATTAGTAAGACAAACAGTTAGAACTTCCTTTACAGGACTTATTTTATTGTTGTTGCTCCCCGTCAATCAAATTTCTTTATGGATTTTCCCGTCTTTATTTGAAACGCATCTTCAATATCTGAAACATAAATAATTCCGTCGCCAGGATCCGTTGTCTTTCCATTTTCGACTATGATGTCTATTGCTTTTCGTGCTTCTTCATTTTGGCACACCAGTTCCAGTTTCACTACGGGACTATCTGTAATGCGAAAATCAAGGGAGGGGCTGGCACCTTTGGCTTTGAATGCACCGGTCCCTTCCCCTTGCGAAAGGGTCATGCTATTAAAGCCACTATCACTAAGGGCTTCAACTACTTTTTGTACTCTTTTTGGTTTTATAAATGCTTTTATTTCTTTCATCGCTATAGTTTGTATTAAGGATGAACCCTCTGGGTTAACTAATTAAGACAAACATTATACAGAGAGCCCATCCATTTAAGTTTTTAATTTAATGACCGTGAGAAGTCTGGCTCTTCTTCATTTCTGCTATCAAATAATAAGCATTGTTCCACGCCACCTTTGCACCTTCAGGTAAAGGTTGCAATAATTTAATTTCCACCCATCCTTCATTTTCTTCTCCTGTCACCACTTCCACCGGCTTAAAAGACCACTCGGTTTCCCCGTCCTCCTCGTGCTCTTCAGCAATAAAGATGTAGGATTTGTCTTCTTCCTCAATAATTGCTTCTTTCGGTAAGGCTGTTACTTCTGTTCCTGTGCCCGTAACGATCCTGCCGTTGATGTACATGCCCGGTACCAGGTTTTCTGAATCTTCCTGTATCTCTGCATGCACGTGGACAGCCCTGGGATTCTGTTCAAATTTCTTGCCGATAGAATAAATTTCAGCAGTATAAGTCTGGCCGGGCACTGATTCCATTTGTAACAGGACCTTTTGTCCCTCCTTGACTTTATATACATCTTTGGCAAAGACCATTAAATCTGCATGCACATGTTCGGCGTTGATCACTTCGAATAGCTCGGTTTGGGGATCAACATATTGTCCTACCTGCACACTTACATCTTCAATGCTCCCTTTTATTGGACTGACTACAGGAACATTCTCGACAATATTTCCTTCTCGTATGCCAGCAACATTAAGGTTTAACTGCCTGAGCTGTGATTCAAACCCTTGAACCTCTGCCTGCACAACACGATAATCGGCCTGTGCCTGTTGAAAAAGTTTGCCTGAACCTACTTCTTGTTCATAAAGCCTTTGTTGACGATTAAATTCTTGCTCCAGGTTCTGCAAACGGCTGTAAGCTGTCATATAATCGGTTTGTAACCTGGTGAGGTTAGGATGGGATAGATATGCCAGTACCTTACCTTTGCTTACTTGATCCCCCTCAATGACCTCAATAGAAGTTATATTGGCTCCTATAAAAGCAGTTACTGTAGCTTCATATTGTGGTGGGACTTCCAGTTGTCCGGTAGCTTCTACTATATCGGAAATGGGCCTTGTGGGCAGGGTGTCCACTTTTATTTCCAAACTGTTGAACTTGAGACTGGAAAGATGCACTTCACCCATTCCTCCTCCTTCTTCTCCTTCTTCATGACCTCCTTCTTCTTCTGCAGAATGTTCTTCCTGAGCTTCAGGGGACGCTTCTTCCGTACCTTTGCCTTCTCCGCCATTGCAGGCTGAAAGAAAGCTTACCGTAATGAGCAATGTGAACAGTTTTATAATGTGCTTTTTCATTTTTATATCTTTGTCTATTAATTAATTATCTTATTCTGAAGTATTTATATAATATTCGAGTTGGGAGCGGCTATCAAGATAGCTGCCCAATGCCTGCCAGGCATTCACTTCTATGCGTACGGCATCGCGTATGTTTTGCAGGAAAGTCACATAGTCAATTGCTCCTTCCCGATAAGCGATGATGGCCCCTGCCCGCTGTTCTCTGGCCAAGGGTAGCGCTTCTTCCTGATAGTATGTCCAGGAATTAAGCCACTTCAGGTATTCTTCGCGTGCCTCAGCATAAGCTGTCTTTAGCTCAAACTGCGTCTGCTGTAAATTAGCTTCAGCTATTTCGCGGTTTATTTTTGCTGATTGTGTTCTGCCCAATTCAGGTCCAAAGAACAAAGGAATGCTGATCCCTACCTGATATTGATAAAAGCCGGTTTGGCCGTCAATTTTCTGCCTGCCGTACTGCGCCTGAAATTTCGGAAGAAACTGCGATCGCCTCTCCCTTAGGGTTGCATCAGCCACCTCTATCCTTTGTTCATACACATTGAGCAGGGGATGGTTCCCAAGGGGTTGCAGTAATCCGCTAATGGGCTCATCAAACTGATCGGCAGGAACATTAGGTACCGTGTAAAGTGTGTCACTGGCAAACCACAGGTTGAATCGCTGCAAGGCTCCAAGATAATCCCTATAGGCCTGCTCTTTTTGTATTTCAACTTCATTGCCCTGGTTTACCGTAGCCAGGTATTCAAGTCTCGAGATTGTCTCTGTTTCCAACCTGATCTGTGCAGCTCTCTCAATATCGGTAAAGGCTGAATCCAGACTGTATAAGGTCTCATACTCATTTTTAGCAGCATATACCGACGCCCAGGCCTGACTTACCTCCAGTTCTACTTCAAGAATGGAAAGATCAAGGGCTTCTTCTGCCAGGGCCACCCTTTCCTTCTGCAACTTCAGGCGTGGCGCAATACCAAAGATGTCGATATTCTGTTGCTGAACCCCAATTTGTGTATAGACACCAAGATCAGCATTACTCGAACCACCGCTAATTTCTTCTGCGCCGGTGAATATCTGGGTATTACCAAGGTCCCAGGCCGTTTTCTTTAAAGCCTGCTGACTTTCTATCTCCAGGGCAGCAGCTCTTATTCTCGGAAAAGCCTCTATTGCCCGTTCCTTGGCCTCTTCTAACGAGAGGACTGGCAAAGAATCCTGTTGGACAATTATTTCAGCCTGAGCCGGAGAATTTTTCTGTGAAGAACTGTTTTCCTGTGCCTCTGCAGGGGTGCTAAATCCTAAGAGGCTTCCGACAGAAAGCAATGCCACCACTATTGCAGGGGCTGGTGCAAAGCCATTATTGTTATTACTATTTCTTCTGTTTTTCATATTTTCTATTAAAGTATAAAGGACTGGCAACACCACAAGGGTGAGAAGGGTAGCTGTAAGCATACCTCCAATAACCACGGTTGCTAAAGGGCGCTGCACCTCTGCACCGGCCGAAGAAGAAAATGCCATTGGCATAAATCCTAAAATATCTGTTACCGCTGTAAGCATGATCGGCCTGATTCGTTCTTTCGTACCCATAAAAATCCGGTCTTTGATACTGGTTACGCCTTCTTCTTTTAATGAATTAAAGCGATTCACCAGGACCAGACCGTTAAGTACTGCCACTCCAAAGAGCACGATAAAGCCTACACCTGCAGAGATACTAAAGGGCATGTCCCGGAGCCACAGGGCGAAAACACCCCCAATGGCCGCTAATGGAATGGCCATATAAATCATGATAGACTGCGAGAATGAGCCCAGGGCAAAATACAGCAGCACGAATATCAGCAAGAGAGCGATAGGCACCACAATAATCAGGCGGTCTTTGGCATTTTGAAGGTTCTCAAACTCACCGCCATAAGAAATGTAGTAACCTGGAGGTAAATCCAGTTCGGCACCCAGTTTTGCCTGAATATCATTCACAACCGACTCTACGTCACGGCCCCTCACATTTACCCCAACGTATGTTCTGCGATAGGTGTCGTCTCTGGAAATTTGCATTGGCCCGGGAACAAAGCTGATATCAGCTACTTCATTAATCGGGACTTGGGTACCATTAGGCAGATCAATGTATAAAGTCCGTATATCTTCAATACTCTGTCGGTGCTCTTCATCAAAGCGCACTACCAGGTCGAAACGTCTTTCTCCTTCAAAAACCACTCCTGCCACTCCACCTGCAAAAGCGGTATTTATATATTCATTTATTTTTTCGATTTCCAGCCCGTACTGTGCTAACTTGTCACGATTGTAGCGTACCGTCATTTGTGGGAGACCAGAAGTTCTCTCTGCATTTACATCTCCTGTTCCGGGTACAGTTTGAATAATCTCTGCCATTTCCTGAACCTTAGTGGATAGAACTTCCAAATCCTCGCCATAGAGTTTTACCGCAATATCTTCTCTTACCCCTTCCAATAGCTCATTAAACCTTAGCTCTATAGGTTGGGTAAAAACAAGGTTGACACCTGTGAGGTTTTTATTGAGTAGGTCCTGGATTTGTTCAATGAGTTCCTCTTTTGTGTCAGCAGAAACCCATTTGTCCCTGTCTTTTTCGAGTATGATGTACATATCTGCTATATCCATCGGCATGGGATCAGTAGGAATATCGGCCACCCCAATTCGGGCTGTTGCTGTCTCTATTTCCGGGAAGTTGTCCAAAAGTAAGGTCTCAATTTTTTTAGAGACTTCAATAGATTCATTTAATGAACTACCTGGACGGATTAAAGCTTGCATGGCAATGTCCCCTTCATCCAGCTGCGGAATAAATTCTCCCCCCATCGCGGAAAAAACATAGCCTGCAGCCCCCAATAAAACAATAGATCCTATGATCACCGCAGCTTTGAGGCGGAGGGAAGCTTTTAAGAGCGGAAGGTAAGCACGGTGAATGCCACCAATGATTTTATCACTGACTCTTTCCAGCCAGCGTTCTAACTTGCCATACCAGTTTTTCTTGTTTTCAATCGGCTTCATAAACAATGCCGTCATCATAGGAACGTAGGTAAGGCACAAGATAATGGCACCTATCATTGCAAAACCAAAAGTATAGGCCATTGGCTTGAACATTTTGCCTTCCACTCCTGTTAGGAACAAGATGGGTGTAAACACAATAAGGATGATAACCTGGCCGAAAAATGCCGACCCCATCATAGTGCTTCCGGAATCGTAAGCGACCTCATCCATGACCGCCTGATTAAATTTGACTTTTCCGGCTTTGATCCTTTTATGGATTTCATAAACGGCACCTTCTATAATAATAACCGCCCCATCAATAATTATCCCGAAGTCAATGGCCCCCAGGCTCATTAAATTTGCCCAAACCCCAAACTGCTTCATCAGGATGAAGGCAAAGAGCAAGGACAGCGGAATGGTAGTGGCTGTAATGAGGCCCCCACGCAAACTCCCCAATAGGAATACCAATGCAAAGATTACGATTAAAGCACCTTCCAACAGGTTTTTAGTCACGGTATCGGTTGTTCTTCCAATAAGGGCGCTTTGGTCAATGATGGGCCTTATTTCAAGTCCTTCCGGCAAGGATTCTTCTACCTCCGCCATCCTTTCCTGGACCCTCTGTATTACCGCATTGGGGTTTGAGCCCCTCAGCATCATAATAATACCGCCCACAGCTTCCTCTCCATCCTGAGTAAAAGCACCATAACGCACCTGACTTCCGAAACTCACTTTTTCGGCAATATTTCCAACTGTAACAGGAATCCCGTTTTCATTGGTAACCACTATTTTCCTGATGTCATCTAAAGACTGGATCAGGCCTTCTCCCCGAATGAAGTTGGACATTCTGTTCCTTTCAATGTAGGCTCCCCCGGTATTTACATTGTTCCGGGCCAGGGCCTCGTAAACCTGGGAGATGCTTACATCCAGCGCATTTAATTTCTCAGGACTAATAGCTACTTCGTACTGTTTGATGTATCCTCCAAAGGAATTCACTTCTACAACACCTTCAAGGAGTGTCAGCTGTCTCTTAATAATCCAGTCCTGAATACTTCGGAGCTCCGTAGGAGTATACTCCTCTTCATAATCTGGTTGTGGCTGGATGGTATATTCATAAATCTGTCCCAGCCCGGTGGAAATAGGCCCCATAGTTGGGCTACCAAAGTTTTCGGGAATGGTTTCCTGCAGCTCTGTCAATTTTTCCTGAACCAGCTGCCGGGGCAAATAAGTTCCCATGTCATCTTCAAAGACGATGGTTACCACGGATAGTCCAAAGCGGGAAACAGATCGTAATTCAGTCACCCCGGGGAGATTACCCATTGCCAGTTCGACCGGATAAGTGACAAACTGTTCAATATCTTCAGTACCTAAGCTGGGAGATTGGGTAATCACCTGTACCTGGTTATTTGTAATATCAGGAACTGAACCCAGGTTCACGGTCATCATCGACCATATTCCGGCTCCTATAAGTGCCAATGTTAGCAGTCCTACTATAAACTTGTTGTTTATAGAGAATGCTATAATTTTGTTAATCATTAATAATAGAATTTAATTCAACGTAAATAGATGAGATGGCCATTAAAGAAGTCAATGGCGTCAGGATATAATTATCCTATCACAAAAGTTAAATTAAACTTGGGGTGGTTGAAAGATAGTACCTAAACTGGCCGAGGAAAATGGAGGTTGGTAGAATAAAGAATTAGTTTTTGCTTCTGGAATTCCTAAGGAATAGGTTTCAAGATTCGGCGAATCAACATAGGCCATGCCATGATAACACGAGTGGTTGCCTTGTAATGGAAGTTCACCATCATGATTATCCTTCTCGTGGCCCGGAAATTTTTTCTGATCCCCATAATGATAATCTATGAAATCAAAAAAAGTAATACCGGTATCTGCCGATTGTTCTTTATAATGCTCAACAAGATTTGGTATTTTCAGTAGTTCACAGCACCAATCCGTTACTGGTCCCGAAGATTGGAACAAGAAAATGACGGATAAAAAAGTGGTTGCTAGAATTTTCACATTACAAAGATAAAAAATTTAAATGCAACAGAAGTGCAAAAGTAGAACTTCTAATATTTAGCGAATTGAAATGAAAATTTAAAACCGATGCCTGCGGCCATTTGAGCGGAAGAAATCAGATATTAAACCAGTTTTTAGAATGGATTAAACTGAGGTAATTCCTGGAAGAAATTTGGCGGGATGAATATCAACATAATACACTATTTCTCTATCATATTTAATAAGTTGCTTAAATAATAAATAATTTATATCTTAGCAGCTTTAAAATTTTTTATGAAACTTGAAATAATCTGTACACGTGCTGAAGCTAACCATACACAGCTATTGAATTGTCAGGCAACAATTGAAAGTTTGGACAACGGTTTCCAGCAGATGACAAAACTCCTTTCTATTGCCGGTAATGAGGTGCGTTTAAAGATTCTCTTCCTTTTAAACATGGAGAAGGAATTATGTCCCTGTGATATAGCAGACATTTTAAAAATGAGTATGCCGGCGATTTCGCAACATATTCGAAAAATTAAAGACGCCGGCTTTATTGTCTCCAGAAGGGAGGGGCAAACTTTATATTATTCGCTGGTAAATTCTGAAACCCAGGTTCTGGATAACATTTTGAGTTCAATTAAATCATCAAGAAAATCCGCTTAAAATGGATGCATCTCAAAATAGATCCAATAAAGCTGCTTTAAGCGGTGTAGTAGCGGCAACAGCAGCATCTTTATGTTGTATTGCACCAGTTCTTGCTTTGGTCGTGGGCACGAGTGGAATGGCTACTACCTTTTCGTGGATGGAACCTTTCCGGCCGTATTTAATTGCGCTCACGGTTTTAGTTCTGGGCCTGGCCTGGTATCAAAAACTAAGATCTAAAAAAGAAGCTGAAAGTGATTGCGGATGTGCAGAAGATGAAAAACCAACATTTCTGCAGTCAAAGAAGTTTTTACTGATTGTAACATTATTTGCAGGGCTCATGCTGGCTTTTCCCACTTACTCCGAAGTATTTTACAGCCAACCTACCAAGGAAATAGTCTATGTTTCACAATCAAATATTGTTAAGGAGGTATTTGTTGTAGAAGGAATGACCTGCGCAGGATGTGAAGCCCCTGTGGAAAATGAAGTCAATAAACTTGATGGCATTATTTCGGTAAAGGCAAATTATGAAAATGCCAATACGGTAGTCGAATATGACAAAACAAAAGTAGATAAGGCTGCAATTATTAGTGCTATAAGCAGTACCGGTTATAAGGTAGTTGATAAGTAACTTAAAAAGAACCAGATGAAAAATTATGATGTTTTTGTGATAGGTTCCGGAATGGCAGGAATGAATATTGCCAATAAATGTGCTTCTAAAGGGCTTAGGGTGGGAATCACAGATAAATTGCCCTATGGTGGTACCTGCGCTCTTCGTGGATGTGATCCCAAAAAGATCATGCTCGGCCCTACTGAAGTAAAACATTTGGCTGATAATCTACACGAGAAGCAAATTTCTGAAGTACCAGCTATCTACTGGCAGGAAGCAATGAAATTTAAACAGGATTTTGTGGATGCTATGCCGCCTAAAATTGAAAAAAGTTACGAAAAAAACAAAATTGATACCTTTCATAGATCAGCAAAATTTATTTCTGAAACTCAATTGCAGGTAGGAAATGAAACTATAGAAGCCGGAAAGATTATAATAGCCACGGGTGCAAAACCGAGAGAGCTGGAAATACCCGGGGAGGAGTACGCTATGGACAGTACAGATTTTCTGAATTTCCAGTTCCTGCCATCCTCTTTGCTGTTTATTGGCGGTGGGTACATCGCTTTTGAATTTGCACATATGGCTGCCCGTTTTGGCAGCAAAGTGACAATCGTTCACAAAGGGAGAAGACCGCTTGAAAATTTTGATCCTTTCATAGTAGATCAATTAACTGAAGCTACCAAACAAATGGGTATACAACTAGTTTTGAATACCAATGTTACCGCGATTGAAAAGGCGAATGGGGCTTTTTGCGTGACCGGAAAAGGTGAAAGCGGGGAAAAGAAATGGGAGGCGGCGCAGGTGATTAATTCTGCAGGAAGGTCTCCTGCCATTTTTGATATGGACCTGGAAAAAGCCAATGTTGCCTTTGGTGAAAAAGGAGTTGAAGTGAATGAATATTTGCAAAGCACCACTAATCCAAATGTCTATGCTGCCGGGGATGCAGCAGATACAGATGGTATTCCCCTTACACCTGTTGCAGTTATGGAAGGACATATTGTAGCATCCAATATATTAAAAGGCAACATTAAAAAACCAGATTATACCGCCATTCCCACTGTGGTTTTTACACTGCCCACAATGGCTTCGGTAGGATTTTCTGAAGAAGAAGCTGTTAAAAAAGGTTTAAACTTTAAGGTAAACAAGGATCGTGTTCCCGACTGGTTTACCGCAAAAAGGATCAACGAGAAAACCTATGCCTATAAGACTCTCATCGAGAAAGAAACCGGAAAAATTTTGGGAGCACATCTCATTGGCCCTCACGCCGAGGAAATTATAAATTTATTTGCCATGGCTATAAAAGCCGGATTTACTTCCAAAGATTTAAAAACCATAATCTTAACCTATCCTTCATCAAGTTCAGATGTTGTATATATGGTATGATTAATTAAAAAAATAAAAAAATGAATTCCTTTATAATTGAATCAACTATAACTTGTCCAGATTGCGGACATTCCAAGACAGAAGAAATGCCTACAGATGCCTGCCAGTTCTTTTATGAATGCGAGCAATGTAAAGAGGTTTTAAAACCCAAAGAGGGTGATTGTTGTGTATTCTGTTCTTATGGCAGCGTACCCTGTCCTCCTATCCAACAAAATAATACTTGCGGGTTTTCTAATTATTGCTAAAAAGTTACAATAAAAAAGATGGCTCATGGATATAAGAATAGGTAAAAGCGCTTAAAAAATACCTATAGGTCAAAATCAAGAGATTTTATTGAAGTGATGTTCTATTTAAAAATTGTTTTATGAGTGATTATAAGAAAGGAAGCCTTAGTCTTGGCAATACCGTTGCTATGGGTACTGGAGTAATGATTGGAGCAGGTATTTTTGCCCTTCTGGGGCAAATCGCTGAACTCTCCGGACAATATTTCGCACTATCATTTATAGTGGGTGGAGTAATTTCGGGATTTAGTGCTTATTCATATATTAAAATGGCCGATGCTTATCCTTCCGCAGGGGGGATAGCTATGTTCCTGAAAAAGGCCTACGGGAAAGGCACAATTACAGCATTTGCAGCGTTCTTCTGTATGGCATCCACATAAAATATACTATAGCAATTACAACCCCTGTTCCACTAACGATAAAGGTAATTTCAGGACTATCATAAAACCAGATCAGACCCGCCAATGTACTTGCCAACATTGTGGTAATGCTTTTTAATTCTTCATAAGTGTCAATAGCAGTAGCAGTGTCTTTTTTATCACAAATATTGCTTATCCATGCATTTGAAATGCCTTCGGTGTGAATATCTATTTAGAAATTAATCACACTATCCAATGCCTCATCGGTATCTTTATGCATAAAGTTAGATTGGTAATTTATTGTGGTAGTAATTGATGAATGCCTATATAGTTTTTGAAGCATATTGATCGGAATTTTATCCTCTGATATGTTTCCAAAGGTATGTCGTGCTATGTGCATTGTGACTTTTTTTGATATTTCGGCCTGTTCTGCAACGGATAACAAATATTTGTTGAATTTTTTGTTGGCTGTTTTTGTTTTAACATAGACATCTTTGGCATCTTTTAAATTTGCCTTTTTCATTTCAGGAAATATAAAATCATCATCATTTTGTTTATTGTCCTGATAGTATTCCAAAATCGGAAATATTTTACCGGGGATTTTAAGGGATAACAATTTTGAATTCTTATTCATACGATAATGAAGCCTTTCATCATAAATGTCGCTCCAGCGAATTTTCAATACGTCAGCTACTCGAATTCCAGCAAAATAAAAACTAAAAAGCCAAACATTTCGAGCGTGAGTTTCGTTTTCATTCAGATTTTTAACGGATTCAAGTTTTATGACCTCATTTCTGGTTAGACCTATTTTTTCGGTTTCTGGGAATTTAATTCGTATTTTATCAGAACCGAAGGGATAGAGTTTTCTATCTACTATATCCAATTTAATAGCTCTATTATAGATAGTCCTAATCACTATAAGATTATTTACTATTGACCTTTCTGATAGGCTGTGTTTTTTACGTAAGTAGATTTTAAATTTCCTTAAAAATTGTTCATCTATTTCCTGAAAGGTAAGCTGCTTTGATTTGGAAAAGTTCAATACGTGGTTAACGCGAGCCTTATCGGTAGAGAGTCTTGACAATTTCTTATTTGCTTCTAGTTCATCAAGAAAATCTTTTGCAACCTCAAAGAAAGTAATAGATTCAGAAGAGGCATACAGTTTCTGTTTTATTTGATTAGCTGATATATCCTTTTTCCCCGATTGCAAATCAATTAGCATCTTATTAGCTTCAGAAAGTTTAGTGGTTAATAAGCCATTGAGACTATCTGCATTCAGATGTGATTTCCTAACTCGGATATTTTTCTCATCCCAATCTTTTAAATTTATATAATGACCTATATAATGATAGTTTGAACGGCGATTCTTTGTAATACGAACCGCCAGTGGATACAGTCCTTCTTTATTGGGTTTTTTTCTGAGTACTATTTTTGCATTTGACGTCACCTCTTTGATTTTAGAACTATAAAGATAATCATTTTTGGTACAACATAGGTACAACAAACTTTGATTTTAAACCATATCAAATGAAATTAATAAAAATTACATTTCTGTTAATCAATTGTTTATAAGTATAATTAGTTTAATTTATCATTAAAAACGCAGGATTCAAAATCCAGTTTCTTCGGAAGTGTGGGTTCGATTCCCACCCAAGGTACAAAAGCTCATCTCAGGATGGGCTTTTTTTATTTCATCTCACTTCTATTAATCCCCTGCCGTTGCCCATTTTGGACAGAAATTGTATTTTCGGCGCTAATCTTTATCCTATGTCTCAATTCTGGTTATATTTTCAGTTAGGCCTGGAACATGTTCTGGACTGGAATGCTTATGATCATATCCTTTTTCTCATTGTTCTGGTCGCCTCCTTCTCATTCCTCACCTGGAAAAAAGTCTTTTGGCTGGTCACCATTTTTACTGTCGGCCACATGCTTTCTCTCTTCCTGGCGGTGTACAAAATTGTTCTTGTGAATACCACCTGGGTAGAATTCCTTATTCCGGTAACTATTCTCGCCACAGCAATTTTTAATATGATCAATGCAAAAAAGAAAGAGAACAAGAACAATGTTGGCCTGCTTTACTTTAGTACGGCTTTCTTCGGAATAATTCACGGCCTTGGATTTTCTTCTTATTTTAAAATGATTGCCTCGGGTACAGACAGTGTTTTTCTTCCCTTGCTGGAATTTGCACTGGGCATTGAAGCCGCGCAAATCATTGTAGTATTAGGTGTGCTGCTTTTGAGCTTCCTGTTCCAGAATGTTTTGAATATAACCAGACGCGACTGGATTTTGGTAGTATCGGCAATCGTGATAGGAATAATTTTACCTATACTTAAAGAAAATTACCTGGCACTTTAAAATATAACTTCTCTCAATTAGATTAATTTTGCCATGCAGTAAATTAGTAAAGCCCAAAGTTTTAGCAACTTAAAAAGCTTTCTATATTGCAGGCGTATTTTACTACTATGCAAAAAACAAAGCAGCTTAAGTTTGACAGGGCATATTTAAGGATCGCCAGGGAATGGGGTAAACTTTCTCACTGCAACCGTAAGCAGGTTGGCGCACTTATTGTGAAAGACAGAATGATAATTTCTGACGGATATAACGGCACCCCTACCGGTTTTGAAAATCCGTGTGAAAATGAAGAAGGATATACCAAATGGTACGTATTGCACGCCGAAGCCAACGCGATTCTCAAAGTTGCCGCCAGCACCCAGTCCTGCAAAGGGGCCACGTTGTATATCACTATGTCTCCCTGCAAAGAATGCAGTAAGCTTATACACCAGTCGGGCATTACCCGTTTGGTTTACAACATAGACTACAAAGACAATTCGGGCCTTGATTTTTTGAAGAAAGCCGGGGTTGAAATAGAACAAATAACAGAACTTGACGGTTGAAAAACAGCAATAAAAAATACCTGCCACTACTACTGGGGTTTGCCTGTGCCCTTGGGGTACTCCTGGGTGCCGCTCTGGATTTTACCAGTTACAACTCGGGTACCTTTCTTAAAACCAACAAGAAAAAAGAGAAGCTGGCGCGGCTTATAGATTACATTGAATACGAATACGTAGACGATGTAAATATTGACAGTATTGTAGATGTTACGGTAAATGAAATTCTCACAGATTTAGATCCGCATTCGGTTTACATTCCACAAGAGGAATACGTAGACCTAAGCGCAAGTATGAAGGGAGACTTTGTGGGCATTGGTGTGAGTTTCAGAAATATCAACGATACCATTGCAGTTATTCAGACTATTGAAGGAGGGCCAAGTGAAAAAGCTGGTATTAAGGGAGGAGACAGGATTCTTTATGCCAATGGAGAAGCCCTTTTCAATTCAAATATCAACGAAGATTCTATTACGAGTAAATTAAAAGGAGAAGAAAACACACGGGTGCTTCTGAAAGTTCATAGAAAAGGTACCCCCGAACTCCTGGAGTTTGATGTAGAACGAGGAAAGGTAGCCCTTAAAAGTGTAGATGCAGCTTATATGTTAACCGACAATCTGGGCTACATCAAAATAAATCGTTTTGCTGAATCTACCTATGAAGAATTTAAAAACGGACTTCTTAAACTGAAGGAAAAAGGTGCGAGGCAAATTGTGCTTGACCTGCGTGATAACCCCGGTGGATATCTTGCCGAGGCGACAAAAATTGTAGACGAATTTCTTCCTGAGGATAAACTTGTACTTATCACTAAAAACAAAAAAGGAGCCGTAGAAAAGACCTTTGCCACAAAAGACGGAAATTTTGAAACGGGAGAGCTCTACGTACTCATTAATGAGAACTCGGCATCCGCCAGTGAGATCATTGCCGGCGCCCTTCAGGATAACGACAAGGGCATCATCGTAGGGCGAAGATCATACGGTAAAGGTTTGGTGCAACGAGAAATGGCTTTAGGCGACGGCAGTGCCGTAAGGCTTACTATAGCACGATACTACACTCCCACGGGAAGGTCTATACAACGCCCCTATTCTCATGGCAGTGAAGAGTACTTTGCCGATTACCTCAACCGTTATAAAAACGGCGAACTGGTAAGTGCAGACAGCATACACGTAGCCGATTCCCTGAGGTATGTAACCCCAGAAGGTAAAGTTGTTTACGGCGGTGGCGGCATTATACCCGACATTTTCATTCCCAAAGACACTAATTTTGAAAAGCAAAGCCTCAACCTCATGCTTAGAAATGGGTATATGGACAGCTTTATTTTTGAAGTTCTTGAGCAGAATCGCAAATACTACAACTCCCTTAGTTTTGAGGATTTTATGCAAAAGGAATTGATCACCAAAGCTACCGTTGAAGAATTCCGGGCCTTTATGAGACGGGAGAACTTCGATATGCGCTTTAAGAATTATTTACCTACTCTCAAGCTTTATCTCAAAGCAGCCATGGCCCAACAATTATTTGGCAGCACCGCTTTTGAACAAATTTTAAATGAAGAAGATCCTGCAGTAAAAAAGATCATCGAACTCTCCACCAGCCCGAAATTTAAAGATTAAACCGCTTAAATTTTATCGTGCACCTTGGTATGTTCTCCCCCATTCCAAAGCGTAAGTACATCGGTCGCCACTGCAGCACCACTGCCACAGGCAATAGCATACTGGCTTCTGTGCCCTGCCAGACTACCCGCTACATACAATCCGGGGCGCACCAGGTGATCATCGTTGTATAGCTGGATTCTCTCTTTTGAAGTTTTTGCTTTCTTATGAGGTATAATATATTCCTCAAGCCCTTGAATAGTAAAAGGCCGGGCATAACCTGTTGCTATAACCACAACAGTAGAAAAATAGGTATTCTTATTGGTGGAGACTTCAAACTTACCTTCCAAAAATGCTATTTTTAGCACCTTTTCTTTCTGAATGATCTCCACACCGGGATAAAGCGTTTCAAGCTGCTCAAGGCCCGAAGTGAGAATATCATTACCGGCAGTACCCCGAGGGAGTCCCAATACGTTGTTTAATTGCGCACTTGCAAGGTGAGAAGCACGTTGATGTGCAATAAGACCTACTGTTTTACCTGCAGCGAATTCTTTAGACAGGCCAGAACCCAGAACAAGGGCACATGACAGGCCTGCAGCCCCACCACCTATAATAAGCGCATCATAATTCATTATTCGCCACTCTTCTTTGCAATGGCACGGGACATGAGAAGAATGATCATAAGAACCACCACAATACTCGATGCGAGTATACCAATCAAGGCAGTTTTACTATCCCCAGAAAAGGCATTTTCAAGATCTAAAAAAGTAGCGTTATATACAATGAGGCCCATGGCCACGACAATTAAAATGTAGATGAGGACTTTCATAGGAAAAGGCTCTTAATATTTGTAGCGAAAAGTTTTACGGCTATTGCCAGTAGAATGACCCCAAAGATCTTCCGGATCACGCTTATACCTTGTTTTCCAAGGAAATTTTCAATTTTCCCGGAAGACTTCAGCACTATGTATACAAAAATAGTATTTATAACTATGGCGGCAATAATATTAACAGTAGCGTACTCTGCCCGCAACGATAAAATAGAGGTCATGGTACCGGCACCGGCAATAAGCGGAAATGCAAGAGGCACCACTGCCGAAGTTTCGGGCGCATCATCTTTGTACAGCTGAATTCCCAGGATCATTTCGAGGGCCAGGAAAAACAGAATAAACGCCCCTGCCACTGCAAAGGAATTCACATCTATACCAATGAGGTTCAGGATCTCCTTACCTAGAAAAAGAAAAGCGATCATAAGAACCGCTGCAACTATAGTAGCTTTTTCACTTTGTATATGCCCCGCTTTCTTCCTAAGATCAATTATTATGGGAATACTCCCAATAATATCAATAACAGCAAAGAGGATCATAGTGGCGCTGGCTATTTCCCTGAAGTTTAATTCCATATCCCAAAACTAGCTTGCAAAAGTACTTTGAATTGATAGAATACAAATTATACTTAGAAAATTTTAACAGAATTACAGCTGAAGTTAAGTGCCTGAAAAAATTATCTTTGCAGCATGTTTCAGCTTGGAAAAACTATAGTATCTGAAGAAATCCTTAAAAAGGATTTTGTGTGTAACCTTTCAGCCTGTAAAGGAGCGTGTTGTATCGCCGGAGATGCCGGCGCACCCCTTGAAGAGGCCGAAACCCACATCCTCGAAGATATCTACCCGCTGGTAAAGCCTTATCTCCGCAAAGAAGGAATTGAAGCCATCGAAAGACAGGGCACATCAGTTATTGGTGAAGACGGTGAATATGAGACCCCGTTAATAGATGGTGCCGATTGCGCTTATGTCACTTTTGATAATAAAGGTACTGCCCTGTGCGGAATTGAGGAAGCCTACAACCAGGGAGATATAAAATGGAAAAAACCTGTTTCCTGCCATCTCTACCCGGTACGTACCCAGGATTATTCAGAGTTTTCTGCTGTGAATTATCACCACTGGTACATTTGCGACGATGCCTGTACGCTGGGAAAAGAACTTCAGGTGCCTGTGTACAAGTTCGTAAAAGAAGCCCTTATTAGAAAATACGGTGAAGACTGGTATGCCGAACTGGAAAAAATTGCCGAAAAACTAAAGCAAGAAGAAGCTGAAGGTTCTTCGGGAAAATAAACCTACTCCTTTTAAAGATCCTGTAAGTCGATCCATGTGGGGCATTGTCTCCCGACAGTTCTGCTTTTCACTGTCTTGAACAGTCATTCCCAACCTGGGTAAAATCTTTCCAACCTTCTGAGAATCACTTTTAATTTACTGTAAATAAAAAGGTTACATTTTGACGGTCCGGGTATTTTAATTATCTTTAGAGATCATTCTGCACTTTTTCTTCCCCTTAAGCAGGAGATTCCCCTTTGTAATTTTTTGATATGCCTCTTCAAAGAGGCCTTAATTATCTAAACACAGGAACTATGAAAAAGATCTTTTATTTAGTTCTTGCTATTTTCTTTATGGCAGGGACTAGCACCGCAGAGGCTCAATTTTTTAAGAAGCTCAAAGAAAAAGTAGAAAAGAAAGTGGAAGATGCAGCAATCAAGAATGTATCGGACAAAGCCGCAAAAGAAACAGACAAATCCCTAAACAACCTATGGGCAAAACAGCTTGAGAATTCCAATTTCTCTATGGGAATGGATATGGTTGATCCTTCAGAAATCCCCGCAGGCTATTATTTTGACTGGGAATACACCCTCCAGATGAACACTTCGGAAGGAACAATGGATATGGTATATCACATTAAAGAGAACGCACCATATGTGGGAATCAAAATTCCGCAGGCAGAAAATATGTTTACCGTCCTGGATAACAAGAGAAATATGACGGTGCTATACATGAACTCTGAAGGCAATAAAATGGTGATGGCTACACGTTTCGACGTTTCTGAAGAAGATATGGAAGCCGACAATTCTTATGAAGAAATGAAGTTTGAAGAGATTGGCACAAAGACCATTTTAGGCTACGAATGCCAGGGCTACCGTTCCGAAAATGCCGAAAATGTCTTTACTTTTTATGTTACAGATGAGGCAGGAGTAAGCTTCAGAAACCTTTACCAGGAAAACCAAAAGAATATCCCCGAAGGGCTTAATGCCGATTGGATCAGGGATGGGACAGGGTTAATGATGGAAATGCAGATGAAGGACAAGAAAAATTCCGAAAAAAATGTCACGATGACCTGCACAGGGATTGAAAAAAAGCCATTTTCTGTTGACACTTCAGAATATCAAAGTATGAATATGGGCCAAAGATAAGGTTACAGACATTGTATTTTCACAGCTTTTATAACAACCCTGACACCAGAAATTTTGTTTTCTCCAAAGTTTTTGCTTAGGGTTTTTTTGAGCCACACAATTCCGGAATGCCCTTCCCGGCTGCCACGCAAACATATAGCGCCATTTTTAAACAGAAGAAGCAGTTGAGTTTTCTGAAGATTCTTTATCTTCAGGAAAATTACACCGCATGGAACACAGACGAACTTTCATTAAAAAGTCGGGGCTTTTTCTGGCAGCAGGCTTTCTACCATTTCCTAACTTTTTATGGTCTTCAAAAAAGGATAAACTGGGAGTTGCCCTCGTAGGTCTTGGCGGCTACAGCACCCATCAACTGGCTCCTGCCCTGCAGGAAACTGAATACTGCGAGCTTCGCGGAATAGTCACCGGCAGCCCTGAGAAAATCCCTCAATGGCAGGAAAAATACGGGATCCCTGATGCCAATGTGTACAATTACGAAAACATGCACCAAATTGCCAATAATGATGATATTGATGTGATCTATATTGTGCTGCCCAATTCCATGCATGCTGAATATACCATAAAAGCGGCCAATGCCGGAAAGCACGTTTGGTGTGAAAAACCTATGGCAATGAATGCTGAAGAGTGCCGCCAAATGATAGAAGCCTGCGAAAAAAACAGAGTCAAACTTGCAATAGGGTATCGTCTTCAGCATGAAAAGAATAACCGCATCATGATGAAGTGGGCCGAAACAAACCCTTACGGACCAATACAGGAGGTGAAAGCCGCCGCCGGTTTTTACAGTAATAATCCCGGCTGGCGTGCAGTAGAAAAAATGGGTGGTGGTGCCATGTACGATATGGGGGTATATCCTTTAAATACTTCGCGCTACACTGTAGGCCGGGAGCCTATTGCTGTTTCGGCTAAAAGCCAAACCACCAGAGATCAGCTTTTTAAGGGTGTAGATGAAACTATGGATTTCACGCTAGAGTTTCCCGAAGGAGTAATAGCCAATTGCCGCACCAGCTTTGGCGAAGGCATGAACAACCTCGAAGTGACCTGCAGTGACGGCTCTTATTATCTCCAGCCTTTCCAGACTTACAGCGGAGTAAAAGGAGGAACCAGTGACGGTAAAATTCTCGAACCTTTTGGGAAAAACCAGCAAGCCGTACAAATGGATGACGACGCCCTCTCAATTCTCAACAATAAGCCTATGATGGTTCCGGGGGAAGAAGGTTTAAAGGACATTATTGTGCTCGAAAAGATCTATGAATCGGCTGCAAAAAATGGCCAGACACTTAAAATATAAGGTTGCTAAAAATGCCATTTTTGACATCTCTTTCAGAAGAACTTCAGAAGAAACTTTATTACATCTTCAGGAAATTTTGCAATTATAACAAACTAGCCCACAAACACATATACCGAAGCCTTTTTCAGGCTTCAGAAACAATTTTATTTTGTTTTGTTGAAAACTTTGTTGAAAAGCTTTCCTTCCCTGTAGGAAAAACCCTTACATAAATTCCAATCTTTGAGAGAACCGTTTCCAACCAACTAAAACTCAATATCCTATGACCCAGTTAGAACCCATTTTACAGGAGAACAAGGACAGATTTGTGATTTTCCCCATTAAACATCACGATATCTGGGATTGGTACAAGAAAATGGAAGCAAGTTTCTGGACTGCAGAAGAGATTGACCTGCACCAGGATTTGAGTGACTGGAACAACAAATTAAATGCAGATGAAAGATATTTCATCAAGCACATTCTTGCCTTTTTTGCCGCTTCAGACGGAATTGTGAATGAAAATTTAGCCGAAAACTTCGTCAACGAGGTGCAATATTCTGAAGCTAAATTCTTTTATGGATTCCAGATCATGATGGAGAACATCCATTCTGAAACCTACTCCCTGCTCATTGACACCTACGTTAAAGATGAGAAGGAAAAGAACAAACTTTTTAAAGCCATAGAGGTATTTCCCGCTATTCAGAAGAAAGCGCAGTGGGCCCTAAAATGGATAGAATCTGATTCTTTTGCTGAAAGGCTCATCGCTTTTGCAGCTGTAGAAGGAATCTTTTTTTCGGGCGCATTTTGCTCCATCTTCTGGCTTAAAAAACGCGGATTAATGCCCGGCCTTACCTTCTCTAATGAACTCATCTCACGAGATGAAGGTGTGCACTGTGACTTTGCCGTTCACCTGCACAACAACCACCTGGTAAACAAGGTGCCAAAAGAGCGAATTAGAGCGATCATTGTTGATGCACTTAATATTGAAAGAGAGTTTATTACAGAATCCCTTCCGGCAAGCCTTATCGGGATGAATTCTAAACTGATGACCCAATATCTTGAATTTGTTGCCGACCGACTGCTGGTTGAACTGGAATGTGAAAAGGAATACGGCACTGCGAATCCATTCGACTTTATGGATATGATCAACCTGCAGGGGAAAACCAACTTCTTTGAAAAGAGAGTTGGCGAATACCAGAAAGCAGGAGTGATGAACAAGGATAAAGACGCCGACAAAATAAGCTTCGACGCCGATTTTTAAATTCCCCCTAACCCCCGAAGGGGGAACAAAGTTATTTCAAGCTTCACGACTGTGAAACATTCAATAAAATAAACGCCCCAAACTCCTCTCCTTTGGTGAGGCCGGGAGGGGCTTTCTTAAATCCTTCAGTTATGTTCGTAGAAAAAAGAGACGGTCGCAGAGAACCCATGATGTTTGACAAGATCACAGCCCGCATAAGAAAATTGTGTTATGGCCTTAATGACCTCGTAGATCCTGTAAAAGTGGCTATGAGGGTAATCGAAGGGTTGTACGATGGGGTTACCACCAGCGAACTTGATAATCTCGCAGCTGAGATTGCCGCGACCATGACCACTTCCCACCCGGATTATGCAAAACTGGCGGCGAGGATATCGGTATCGAACCTTCACAAGAACACAAAAAAAACATTTTCGGAGGTAATGACAGATCTTTATGATTATGTCAACCCCCGCACCGGTCAGAAAGCTCCCCTTTTGGCCGATGATGTGTACGAGGTAATTCAGCAGAATAAAGAACTGCTAGATTCCACGATCATCTATAATCGGGATTTTCAGTATGATTACTTCGGATTTAAAACGCTGGAGCGCTCTTATCTTCTGAAGATAAACGGAAAAATTGCCGAAAGGCCTCAGCATATGCTTATGCGAGTTTCCGTAGGAATTCATCCCGATAATATGGAAGCTGCCATTGAGACCTATGAGCTCATGTCCAAGAAATATTTCACCCACGCCACTCCTACCCTCTTTAACGCCGGAACGCCAAAGCCGCAAATGTCATCCTGCTTTTTACTAACCATGAAAGACGACAGCATTGACGGTATTTACGACACGCTGAAGCAAACCGCCAAGATCTCCCAATCTGCCGGCGGGATTGGTTTGTCCATTCACAATGTTAGAGCAACCGGGTCTTATATTTCTGGAACCAATGGTACTTCCAACGGGATCGTGCCCATGCTTCGGGTTTTTAATGACACCGCAAGATATGTTGACCAGGGTGGCGGAAAACGAAAGGGTTCTTTTGCCATTTACGTAGAACCCTGGCACGCCGATATTTTCGACTTCCTCGACCTGAAAAAGAACCACGGAAAAGAAGAAATGCGGGCCCGTGACCTTTTCTATGCAATGTGGGTACCCGATCTTTTCATGAAAAGGGTGGAAGAGAATGAAAGCTGGACTTTGATGTGTCCGCACGAATGCCCCGGCCTCTATGACATCCACGGGGAGGAATTTGAAGCACTCTATTTAAAATATGAAGCTGAAGGCAAAGGCCGAAAAACCATAAAAGCCCGTGACCTTTGGGAGAAAATTCTCGAATCCCAAACCGAGACAGGTACGCCTTACATGCTTTACAAAGATTCGGCTAACAGGAAATCGAATCAGCAGAACTTAGGAACTATTCGTTCTTCAAATCTTTGTACCGAGATCCTGGAATACACCAGCGAAGATGAAGTTGCGGTTTGTAACCTGGCTTCCATTGCACTGCCAATGTTCATCAAAGGAGATGAATTTGATCATAAGGAACTCTTCAGGATCACCAAAAGAGTAACCCGGAACCTCAACAAGGTGATCGACAGGAATTATTATCCGGTAAAGGAGGCGGAAAATTCGAATTTCCGGCACCGTCCGGTGGGGCTTGGGGTGCAGGGACTGGCAGATACTTTTATCAAATTACGACTGCCTTTTACCAGCGATGAAGCTAAAAAACTAAACCAGGAGATCTTTGAAACCCTTTATTTTGCTGCCGTTACCGCCTCTATGGAAATGGCTAAAGAAGACGGAGCTTATTCTACTTATGAAGGTTCTCCAATGAGCAAAGGCCAATTCCAATTTAACCTTTGGGGGATCAATGATGAAGACTTAAGCGGAAGATGGGACTGGGCAAAACTGCGCAAGCAGGTACTCAAAAATGGCGTTCGCAACTCTCTTTTAGTTGCGCCCATGCCAACTGCTTCCACATCCCAGATCCTTGGAAACAATGAAGCTTTTGAACCATACACTTCCAACATTTACACCCGCCGGGTGCTGTCGGGAGAATTTATCGTTGTTAATAAACACCTTCTGGAAGACCTGGTAGCCCGAAACCTGTGGACAGAGAATGTCAAAAATGCCATTTTACGCTCTAATGGTTCTGTGCAGAATATTGATGTAATTCCGGAGGATCTTAAAGAGCTCTACAAGACCGTTTGGGAGCTTAGCATGAAAGATATCATCGACATGTCGCGTCACCGCGGCTATTTTATCGATCAGTCGCAGTCGCTCAACCTTTTCATGGAGAACGCGAATTACAGCAAGCTCACCTCCATGCACTTCTACGCCTGGAAAAGTGGACTCAAAACCGGAATGTATTACCTGCGCACTAAAAGTGCTGTAGATGCCATTAAATTCACTTTGGCAAAAGAGGAAAAGAAGCAGGAAATCCCTGCGGAAACACCGAAAACAACTGCCGTTCCGACACCAGAAGGAACTTCTTTGAGTCCGGAAGAATTGCGGGCCCTTATCGCCAGTTCCAAAGAAGCCGAAGGGGATGATTGTTTGATGTGCGGGAGTTAGTCTGTAGACGGGAGAAAGTTTTTTGTCCAAGAAGAATTGCAGCAGATTTGCCAAAGTTTTCAATAATTGGTGCCGAAGTTCGACTCGTACCTAAACAAATAATCACATAAACTTTGGTAAATCTCACCCAAGAATAGATTTCTCGTCGCATCTCCTTTTTCTCAAAAGGAAATGTTCTGTCGAAATGACAATCGTGCCTTTTAGATTTTGGAATCTGGTGCCTTGAATTTGATGCTTTTATCATTATTACCTGTTAATTGATCATTGTTAATTGCTCATTGTTTATTTTTGAAGCTTACTGAAATAAATATCAAATGATGAACTGGGAGCAGCTGCTTTCGCTTAGAAAAGCAGGAGACACGAATAAAAGATTAAGAAAAGAACAAAATGCGACCCGCTTAGGATTTGAAGTTGATTACGACCGCATCATATTTTCTTCGGCTTTTAGAAGTCTGCAGGACAAGACGCAGGTAATCCCGCTTTCCAAGACAGATTTTGTACATACCCGGCTTACGCACAGCCTTGAAGTTTCGGTAGTGGGGCGTTCTTTGGGCCGCCTGGCAGGGCAAAAGATCCTGGAGAAACATCCGCAGCTGGAAAAAACCCACGGCTACCAAATGAACGATTTTGGGGCCATTGTTGCCGCTGCCGCCCTGGCACACGATATTGGGAATCCGCCGTTTGGGCATTCGGGAGAAAAGGCCATAGGAGAGTACTTCAGCAATGGCAACGGCAGGCGTTTCCGGGAGTTGCTTACTGCTGAAGAATTTGAAGATTTGACCAAATTTGAAGGAAATGCCAATGGCTTTAAGATCTTAACGGAAGACAAACCCGGTATACCTGGAGGCATCAGGCTTTCGTATGCTACTTTAGGAGCTTTTATAAAATATCCGAAGGAATCCCTTCCGTATAAACCCACCGCACGTATAGCCGATAAGAAGTTCGGAATATTTCAGTCTGAAAAAGCCTTTTTTGAAGAGGTAGCCAATGAACTGGGACTTATTTCCACCGGCAGCGGCAAAAACCTGAGCTACTGCAGGCACCCACTCGCTTTTCTTGTTGAAGCTGCCGATGATATTTGCTACACGATCATTGATTTTGAAGACGGCATCAACCTGGGGCTTATTCAGGAGGAATATGCGCTGGAATATCTTATTAATCTGGTGAAAGATTCGATCATCACCAAAAAATACCACAACCTACAAACCCGTGCCGACAGGCTGAGTTATCTCAGGGCTCTGGCCATAAATACGCTACTCACCGAGGCTGTTGAAATCTTTATGGCCAACGAAGATGCCATTCTAAAAGGGGAATTTCACGAAGCTCTTTTTGACAGGAGTAAATACGAAGCCCAGATTAGCGATATTATCAAAATAAGTATTGATAAAATTTACCAGAGTGAAGAAGTTATAAGCAAGGAAATTGCCGGTTACCAAATGCTTTCTCACCTTCTGGACACCTACACCACGGCCTTATTGCCCGAAAACGGGAAGCAGACAAATTATAACAAACTGGTGCTGAAATTAATCCCCGAAGCACATCATTTTGAAGATTTTGAGGTGTATGATAAGCTCATCAAAATTTGCAGTTATATTTCTTCGCTCACAGACAGTAAAATTGTGTCGTTGTTCAAAAAATTCAAAGGTCTTAAAATTTAATTTTTTGTACTTTGCAGAATAGCTTTCTTCGGAAGTCATTTACCTATCCCTTTATGAATAAACGATTACTTTTTGTACTTCCGGTCGTTCTGTTTGCTGCCGTTTTTGGACTTTACCTGAGTTGTGAGAACAATGCACCTTCTGAAATTTCAGAATTAAGACAAAGACATGAGCATTTTCTGAAGCAGAATAAACCCGCTAAAGACAAGGGATTTTCACGCCTCGAAAAAATAAAAAAAGGCCTGCCTCCAAAGAAATATTATGAGGAAATGGAATATCTCACCATGAATCCTGCTTTGGGATACCCTGAGCCTCATAAAGTAAGAGACCTGCACGAGCAACTTCAAAAACAGCGGCAAAGCAAGAGTTACATCAAGGCCCCCGGAGATAGTGAGCAGCACCCATGGGTCTCTCGTGGCCCCAACAATGTTGGAGGCCGTACAAGAGTATTATTATTTGACCCGAATGACGCCTCGGGCAACCGTGTGTTTGCCGGTGCAATAAGTGGCGGCCTGTGGGTCAATGACAATATCACCCGCGAATCTTCTCCCTGGGAACAGGTAGAAGGTTTGCCCGCTAATTTGAATATATCTTGCCTTACGGTCGATCCGCGGAATTCTAATATCTGGTATGCAGGTACAGGAGAACAATATACCGGCGGAGACGTAGTGGGAACGGGCGTTTATAAAACCACAGATGGTGGCCAGACGTGGAATAAAGTACTGGATGTCGAAGATTTTTCAGAATCGGGAACGGGCACAAACATTCGCGCAATTGGTGGCGTGTACTACATCAATGACATAGAAGCCTGGGATAATGGCAGCAGCACCGAGGTCTTTATAGGGGTCTCAACTCACTTATATGCCAACGCTCAAAATCCGCAGAATTTACTCGGCTTTTTTGAAAGAGGCCTGTACCAAAGCAAAGACGATGGCGCTTCCTGGAACAAGGTACTTGAAGAGGAATCTTTTAATGACTTTGAAACAGATGCCGCAGGGAATGCATGGGTTTCCACCACCTATTCGCCGGGAGTGGAGAATTCTTTTGGCGGAAAGATCTTCAGGCGTGAAAAAGGTGCAAATACGAGCTGGTCTCTGGTGACCACCATTCCCAATGTTTATCGCACCGAGATAGAAGCTTCAGCCTTAAACCCTGATAAATTTTATATTCTTGCTGAAGACCAGTTTGAAGAAGCCTCGCTTTGGGTTACGACGAACGCTTTTCAGAATATTACACGGCTGAATGAACCCAATGATGCCGATCTTGATATTCCTCCTGATGATTTTGCTAGGGGCCAGGCTTTTTATAATCTTATGATAGAATCTGATCCTACCAACGATGAAATCATCTATGTTGGCGGAATAGACCTCTTCAGGTCAACTACCGGTGGTAATTCATGGGAACAGATCTCTAAATGGTCAGATAATGATAATCTTGATGAATTACCTGTTTCCGAAGTCCATGCAGACCATCATGTGATGAGGTTTAAGCCCGGTAATACCAATCAGGCGATCTTTGGGCATGACGGTGGGGTTTCGTTTGCCAGCGATCTTTCAGCAGCAAGCATTTCGAAAGTATTCATCACCCCCGAGACCGACTATATCACCACGCAATTCTATTCTGTTGCCGTGGCGCCATCTTCTTTTGCAACGGGCGACTACTTTTTGGGAGGCACCCAGGATAACGGAACCCTGCTGATTGAAAGAGGAAACCCCACTTCTATAGGAATATTGGGTGGCGATGGCGCTCATTCCTTTTTTGACCAGGTAGACACCGAATACCTCATAGCCAATTTGGTGTACAACGACCTTATTATTCTTTACAATTACGACAAAAATGGTTTTGCGCTTATTGCAAATAATGAGAACAGGGACGGATTTTTCATAAACCCGCAAGCCCTTGATTCCAATTTGGATATCCTGTTCTCAAACGGACCTGAAGGCGTACTCTACAGGTATGATAACCTCACTCAACTTCCGCTTTTAGGTGATGATGGCATTCAGCAAAATTCACCCATCGCGCCAAAAGTTTCTCTCAAAAATGCCCTTTTAGACAGTTCTATAAGTGCCCTCACCGTTTCCCCTTTTTCAACCCAAAGCAGCACGGTACTTTTGGGGCTTACCAATTCCAAACTCCTTAAAGTTGAAAATGCGCATGGCACTCCTGAAAATGCTACGTGGAAGGAGATCACCGGTCCAGAATTTTTAGGAAGCATTTCGGATGTGGAATATGGAGAAACCCAGGACGAAATCTATGTTACCTTTTATAATTATGGGGTAAAGAGCATATGGTATACCTCTAACGCCAATGCCACTAATCCTACCTGGACAAGTAAAGAAGGTAATCTCCCTGACCTACCCGTACTCTCTATTCTTCACAACCCACTTAACGAAGACGAGGTAATTGTGGGAACGGAACTCGGAGTTTGGGCTACCGAAAATTTCACCAGCAGCCAGCCTGTATGGGTACAATCTTACAACGGAATGAGTGATGTAAAAGTCACCGACTTAGATCTCAAAAAAGGCAATAATGTAGTGTATGCTGCTTCTTACGGGCGCGGCATCTTCTCTGGTCAATTTAAAACAGCTAAAGAAGAAGCAGAAGAACGCGGGGAAATGGTAGTTGAAGAGAACGTGATTATGGTCTATCCAACTATTTCTGTCGGAAATTATCAGATTGTATCGGGAGAGGATATAGAAGACATACAAATCTTTGTTTACAACATACAGGGAAAACTGATACAGGTTGTGAAGACCCCGCTTGAAGCAAATGAACCCATTGATGTGAATATTGTCACTGAAGCTTCGGGAGTTTATCTATTCAAGATCACGGGTGCCGGGAAAACAAAAGTTCAGAAGGTAATTAAAGTAAAGGATCTGGATCAATCTTAAAAAGAATACACTATTCCCACGCCCAAAAGCTGCTTGAATTGAACTTTAGGTCCGCCGGTTTCCAACGTACCATCTCCATCAAGATCCTGCTTAAACTTTACGTCATCGTCATATTTTAGATGAGAGCCCACATTGGCCTTCACGTAATCATTCACCTGCAGGTCAAGATTGAGTTCCCAGTCAACATCAATATTTCCAAATTGGTTGAGATAATCGGAATATAAGCGCAGACTGTTATTGAGGTCTATATTGTCAAAGATCTTCTTCGAAAATGCACTGCTCACCAGGAACCCCAGCTGCGTTCTCACCTTCTCACCTTCATCAATGATATTTCCCTCTTCGTCCCTAACAGCCGGCGAAACTCCAAACATACCTTCGTTTGCAAGCCGTTGATCTAATACAAAAGTTGACTTTTGGGTCACCGGAGAGATATAAACCGTAAGGTCTTCTTTTGGGGAAGAATATTCACTTCCTACCCCCACAAAGGCATAACCCGGGGCCATAAATTTGGAAATAGGGGCCTCAGTATTGGGATATCTATACCCGAAAGAGAGCTGCGTGTTAAATGTAAATTTAGCCGAATAATACCAGTTAGAAACAGAGTCCCGCCGATACCCGAAGTTAGAGTTGATCTCGAGGTTATCTTCTGTCTTTCGCAGCTCCCTTCCTTCCTGCGCATTAAACCCATACTTTACTGCCAGAGTAGAATTCCAGTTTAAAAGTTCTTTCTGGTATTTTCTTCCGAAGAGACCGTGGAGTAAGGCAGAAAAAGAATTGTTACCCCCCGAATTCCAGTTAATAAAGGCTACTTCATTCAGGTTGACCCCCACTTTGTTGGTCTTTTTCCAGTAATTGATCTTTTCATTTACCACCGTGGTTGTATCAACAGCTGTGGTATCTCTTTCGGTACCATAGCCAAGGGCGGCAAATAATAAAAACGTGAGGCAAATGAGGGACTTCTGCATTATTTTAATTTTCTAAGCATTGAGTTAAGACATGCCTTAATACTTTCAACGTCAATTTTTGATTTTTCTTGTAATTCTTCCACTTTTCCGTGGTCTGTAAATTTATCGGGCAACCCAAGGGTGGTAATTGGGAGGTGATAATTGTGCTGTTGAGCAAACTCCATCACCGCCGATCCTGCTCCGCCGTTTCTCACTCCGTCTTCTATAGTCACCAGCATTTTATAATTCGACAAAACCTCATGCAGCAGCCCTTCATCCAAAGGTTTGATAAACCGCATGTCGTAGTGGCCAATTGCTTCAGGTTGTTTCAGTTCTTCCAGCGCCTTTTCGGCATTCTTCCCGATAGTGCCAAAAGTAAGCACCGCAATAGCACTTCCCCCCTTCAGTTTTCTACCTTTTCCAAAGTTAATCTCCTCAAACGGCAACTTCCAGTCTTCAACAAAACCTCTGCCTCTGGGATAACGTATGGCCAGAGGATGTTTTAGTTTTCCAGTTTGGGCAGTGTACAACATGTTTCGCAGGTCCACTTCATCAAGAGGCGCAAAGATGATCATATTAGGAATGCAGCGCAAATAAGCAATATCAAAACTTCCATGATGAGTAGCACCATCTTCCCCCACGAGTCCGGCCCTGTCGAGACAAAAGATCACCGGCAAATCCTGAAGTGCCACATCATGAATCACCTGATCGTACGCCCGCTGAAGAAAAGTGGAGTAGATAGCACAAAAAACCACAAAGCCCTGTGTTGCCATCCCGGCGGCAAGAGTCACGGCATGTTGCTCGGCAATACCCACGTCAAAAGCGCGCTCCGGGAAAGACTGCATCATGTACTTAAGCGAACTGCCTGTTGGCATGGCAGGTGTGATCCCAATGATCTTCTCGTTCTTTTCGGCCAGTTCAACCAGGCTCAGCCCAAAAACATCCTGAAACTTTAAAGGTAAATTCTCTGTGTCATAGGGAAGCAACTCCCCTGTTTCGGGAAGAAATTTACCCGGGGCGTGATATTTCACCTGGTCTTCCTCGGCTTTTTTAAGCCCTTTTCCTTTGGTGGTGATCACATGAAGAAACTTGGGCCCTTTTATCTTCTTAAGCGCTTCGAGAGTTTCTAAAAGACTCTCAAGATCATGGCCATCTACCGGTCCAAAATATTTAAAGTTCAGCGCCTCTACCATATTATCCTGCTTCGGTTTGTAACCTACCCGCGCTTTTGTAAGATAATTCTTTAAAGCCCCTACACTGGGGTCTATTCCAATTGCGTTATCATTAAGAATGATCAGGAGATTGGCGTTAGTGACCCCGGCATGATTCAATCCTTCAAAAGCCATCCCGCTGGCGATAGAGGCATCTCCTATTACGGCAATATGTTGTTTTTCACTTTCTCCCTTCAAAGCCGAAGCCAGCGCCATGCCCAATGCAGCCGAAATTGAGGTAGATGAATGCCCTACCCCAAAAGTGTCATATTCGCTCTCGTTCCTTTTGGGAAAGCCACTGATTCCGTCTAGCTGCCGGTTTGTATGAAAATTCTCTCTTCGACCAGTAATGATCTTGTGCCCATAAGCCTGGTGCCCCACATCCCATACCAGGAGGTCTTTTGGAGTATCAAAAATGTAATGTAACGCGATAGTAAGCTCTACCACTCCAAGACTGGCACCCAAATGACCTTCTTTGGAAGCAACGATCTCAATAATGAATTTCCGCAATTCTGCGGCCAGCTTCGGAAGTTTTTCAGGAGCAATTTTCCGAAGATCTACAGGAGAATTAACAGTATCGAGAATAGTTTTTGCCATAAAAAACAAAGGTACATTTTGAAATTGTATTTTTGAATATGCAATTAGTTTTTGACGACGTTTATTTTATGCGGAAGGCCCTCGAAGAGGCACAGCAGGCTTACGAAAAAGGGGAGATCCCGGTAGGTGTTGTGATTGTGGCTCAACAAAGGATCATTGCCCGCGGACACAATCTTACCGAACTGCTGAATGATGTCACAGCCCATGCCGAAATGCAGGCCATCACCTCAGCTGCGAACTTCCTTGGCGGAAAGTACCTGCTGGATTGTACCATGTACGTGACTTTGGAGCCATGCCAAATGTGTGCCGGTGCCCTTTACTGGAGCCAGATCTCCAATTTGGTTTTTGCTGCCTCAGATCCTGAAAGGGGCTACAGAAGAATGGGAGGAAGACTTCACCCAAAAACGAAAGTCAAAAATGGCATTTTAGAAGAGGAAGCTTCGCAACTCCTGAAGCGGTTTTTTATCGAAAGAAGGAATTTGAATTAGAGACAAGAAGCAAGAAATAGTTTATTTAAAATTGTGGTGTTCTGGAGCCTTTACCTGTGGCGTACTACCTTTTATATACCGCTCCTCTGGAGCTCATTGCAAAACAAAACTTATTCCTATAAATATTTCACTCCTCCGGAGCTCTAAAAATTAACTCTCTTAGCTCCCTCCAGGAGTTAATTCCATTAAATACTTTTTATAAATAATTATAATTCACCTCTTTTGAGCCTCAGGGAGGCGCAATATTTATAGATAAGCAGTATACAATCCTAATGAGCTCCAGAGGAGCGACATATGAGGAGCCTCAACTGAAGAGGAAAGAACCAGGAGACACGACTGTAGAAGGTAATCCTTTCAGGGTTTGTAACCTGAAAGAACTAAAAAATCCTCTTCAAAAATGACATTTTTGAAGAGGATTTCCGGCTAATTCAACCTGCTTACTTCGTAATCAAAACCCAGTCGACCAGCACTTCTGCTTCTCCGGATTTTATTAGATCTACAGTTGAGGCGGGAAGGCCGTTATACGGCTCTTCCACTCCGTTGGTTTTATAAGGATATGCACCACCCAGAGCTAAATTCAGAATAAGGTATTTTGGGTTGTCGAAAGCCCATTTTCCGTAATGTTCTACCATGGGTTTTGTCACCCTGTAGATCAACCTGCCATCCACCCTAAAATCAAAACCTTCAGGCGTCCAGTCTACAGAATAAACATGCCAATCGGTTACATCTTCTCCTTCAGGAAAAAAATACTTATTCACCAAGGGTGTTTCCCCCGAATAACCGGGACCATGAAGGGCAACTCCAATCCAATCTGTTTCGCCCACATATTCCATAATGTCAATCTCCCCGGTTTCGGGCCAGTTGCCTCCGCCAAGTGCCCAGAAAGCCGGCCAGTAGCCCGCACCTTTGGGTAACTTCATTCTCGCAGCAGCAGTGCCGTACGTAAACATAACCTTATCCTGGGTATTGATCCTTCCCGAGATAAAGTCAAAATCATTACCCTTATAATTGATATAATTGGGACTGTAATGCGCCTTAAGTACCAGTGCATCTTCAACTCCCCCTGCCTTTTCGCCTTTTACGGTGAAAACAGTAGCCGAAGAATCAATATAGATCTGCTGCTCATTGTTCACCCAAAAATCGGTTCCCTGCACATTCCATTTTTGACGATCGAGCGTATTTTCAGAAAAAGTATCAAAGAACAGCGTGTCTTTTTGAACTTTCACCTCTACATGCTGTGCAAAAAGGGTTCCTCCAGCAGAGATCATTATTCCCAGCAGAATATTTCTAAAATTTTTCCTGTACATATCTTGTAGCGTATTTAAAAAAGGGGTCTCAAAAATGTCATTTTAGAGACCCCTTTTTGTTAATTCAATCGGAAGCTTTCGGTTTTAAGATCTATGGAATTACCTCCAATCATTACCTGAAACTCCCCCGGTTCTGATGCCCATTCTTTATTGGCGTTGTAAAACTTCAGAAGTTCATTGGAAATAGTAAAGCTCACCTGCTTTGTTTCTCCCGGTTGCAGTTCAACAAGCTCAAATCCTTTTAATTCTTTAATGGGTCTTGTAGTACTTGCCACCATGTCGCGTAAATAAAGTTGCACTACCTCTTTTCCGGGCTTTTTGCCGGTGTTGGTAACGGGAACAGTAACCGTTAACGATTCCTGCGGAGTCATTTCTTTGGAAGACAAAGCTAAGTCTCCATATTCAAAAGTGGTATAACTAAGGCCGTAACCAAAGGGATATAGCGCAGTCTTCTCTTCATCTGTATAAGCTGAATAGGTGACATCGGAAGGATTACTGGGTCTACCTGTATTCTTCTGGTTGTAATAAAGCGGCTCCTGGCCCACAGCTCTCGGGAATGACACCGGAAGTTTTGCTGAAGGATTGTATTTTCCGAAGAGCACATCGGCAATAGCATTTCCACTTTCAGTTCCAAGCTGCCATGCAACTACAATTGCAGGAATATTCTCTGCAGCCCATGAAATTTCTAAAGGCCTTCCGTTTTGGAGTACCAGAACTACATTTTTATTCACCTTATAAATTTCTTCCATTAATTCCTGCTGAAGGCCTGCTAAACCAATCTCCACCTGGCTTCTTCCTTCCCCGCTTTGAAAAGCATCTTCACCAAGGGCAAGGATCACCAAATCTGCCTTTTTTGCCACATCAACAGCGGCTTTAAATCCGGATTTGTCGGTAGTATTGATCTTTAAAGGCTTCAGGAAGGTGCGTTCTCCCATACCGAGATCGGCTCCCTTAGCGTAGGTGATTTTCACATTATTACCCACAGCACTTTTTAAACCCTCGAGGATAGAAACTGCGGAATTTGCTTCTCCCTGAGCTCTCCAGTTACCAATTGGCGTGTCTTTATCATCTGCCAATGGACCTATAACAGCGATATTCTTTACTGAAGAGGCTATAGGCAACAGGTTTTTGTCATTTTTGAGGAGTACAATTGACTTTTTTGCCACGTCCCTTGCCACAGCTCTATGCTCCTTCAGGTTGAGCTGTTGGGCCAATTCGGGGTTGGAATAGCGGTAAGGATCTTCGAAAAGCCCCAGTTTGAATTTCACCCGAAGAATTCTTTTAACGGCATCATCGATTAGTGCTTCATCAACTTTTCCGGAGTTAACCAGTTGGATAAGTCCGGTTTCATAGGCACCGCCTTCCATGTCCATATCACTTCCGGCTTTTACAGCGATTTCGGCGGCATGAGTAAGATCTTCAGCAAAGCCATGGTTTATCATTTCGGCAATAGAACCCCAGTCTGAAACTATGAATCCGTCCCAATCCCAATCTCCCTTAAGAATGTCTCTTTGAAGCATTTTACTTCCGGTTGCAGGGGTACCATCAAGATCGTTAAAAGAATTCATGAAAGTAGCAACCCCGGCAGCGGCAGCGGCTTTAAAAGGCGGTAAAATGGTGTTATGGAGTTCGTTCTCACCCACGTGAACCGTATTGTAATCCCGGCCTGCTTCAGCAAAACCATACCCGGCAAAGTGCTTGGCAGTGGCCGCGATAGTTGCAGGATTGGAAAGATCTTCACCCTGATAGCCCCTGATTTTTGCTTCGGCCACACGGGAAGTTAGAAAAGGATCTTCTCCTGCTCCTTCCATTATGCGCCCCCAGCGGGCATCTCGGGAAATATCTATCATTGGTGCAAAGGTCCAGTTCACCCCATCTGCAGCTGCTTCGAGGGCAGAGATGCGGGCGGTTTCTTCCATCGCCTCCAGGTCCCAACTTGCAGTTTCTCCAAGCGGAACAGGAAAAATGGTCTTGTACCCGTGAATGACATCATAGCCAAACATTAAAGGGATCTTGATCCTGGAATTCTCCATGACCAGCTTTTGGGCCTCCCGGGTGGCTTCTACAGAAAGTACGTTGAGCATAGAACCTACAAGCCCTTCTTTGAGTTGCTCTTCGCGGTACTGGTTTTGATCTCCATTTGCGGGCCCGGTAAGATCCCAGGTGCCGCTGTATTGTACCATTTGCCCTACTTTTTCTTCAAGGGTCATGATGGAAACAATAGAATCAACTTTCTTTTCAACATTTTCGATAGAACTTTTGATTCGGGTATTTTGGGCAGATGCCAAAGAGACCGAAAAAAGGCTAAAGAAAACAATATATATTTTTTTCATTGTGGTAATTGAATTCCAGGGGGAAGAATATTCCCCCTGGATATTATTAAACTTAAGTGGCTCAAAATTATTCTTCTGCCTGAAAGACTTTTACATAATCTACGACCATGGAAGACTCCGAAAATGCAGGATCTATTTCACCTCCAAAATTTCCTCCCATAGCAACGTTTAAAATGAGAAAGAAGTCTTGATTGAAAGGAGAGTCTGCAGAATTCTCATAGGTATGATAAACTTCGTTATCTACCAGAAATACGATTCGTTCTGGACTCCACTCCATCGAATAAACATGGAATTCACTGTTTACTCCTTCTACCGTTGTTGTGCCGCCATCAGCGTTACCACCCGAACGTCCAGGGTAGTGAAGAGTGCCATGAATGGTATTCTGGTCATTCCCCACATGTTCCATAATATCGATCTCACCACTATCGGGCCAGCCAACTTCATTAAAATTAGATCCTAACATCCAAATTGCAGGCCAGGTACCGGCTCCTTCCGGTAATTTTGCTCTGGCTTCTACCCTTCCGTATTTGAATTCAAAATTATCTTTAGTGGTGATCCTGGAAGAAGTATAATTGAATCCGTTGGATTCTTCAGCTTTGGCAGTAATAACCAGGTTTCCGTCAACCACTTCTACATTATCTGTGGTATAATATTGTTTTTCCAGATTTCCCCAGCCATTTTCACCATTTCCGGTTTCTAAATTCCAAATGTTAGTATCCAGAGGTCCTGATTCAAAATCCTGTTCCCAAACGAGTTTGGTATACTCAGTTTCGAAGTCTTCGGGCTCTGTGGCTCCTTCTTCTTCAGAAGTAAGTACAAACCACCAGTCAAATTCGCCGTTACCATCGGTAGATCTAAGAACTATCTCATTGGTAGCAGAGCGATCAAATATTTCATAGGTATGGTCTCCTCCAATGTAGTAACCAATAAATCCTGTTCCGGTTAGATTAAGAGTTTCTACACCCCCTGGAGCTGAGATAGACCAGTTTTCAGTATAATCTGTAAATGGAATATTCATTACATCTGCTCCATCCACAGTACAACCATCCTCTTCACTACATGTGGCACCTAATTGGTCCACCAGGTTTATTCTTCCGAATACAGTTCCGGTTAGATCTGGTGTTGGATCATCATTTGTTGCATCAACAATGTGAGTAAAAGTCCCATCTTCATTAAAAATATAACGATCATCATACATCCCTGTTCCGGCTTTATCATTTGGTCCTGCACCGTAATGCTCAGCGATAACTTCACCTCCTACAGGCCCTAATCCAAAATGCTTTGGTGCCGATGCTTTAACGCGCCATTCTTTTCCCACTAGTTTTTGAATTAATTCGGCCGGTGGCTCATAGGTTACGAGTACTTCTACTTCCACAGGTGTTGAAGTGGCAGTACCACCAGGACCATAGGCAATAACCGTAACTGTATGAACGTTTGTTCCAATTTGTGAAAATTGATGGGTGTAAACTCCATTTGATGCAGTTCCTGAGCTTCCACTCTCAAAAATGTACTTGTAAGTCATGGCTCCATCTGCAGATGCGTTAAACATTACTTCCCCTGAACCATCTCCATAGGGCATATCTCCGCTTTGCCCCACAACCTCTGTAGAAACACTAAGATTTTTTGGGCTTGTGAGTTCTCCGAATTCGAAATCTTCTTCAGCACAACCCACTGCAAGAACAGAGAGAAGAAGGACGAAGAATATGCTCTTTACTTTTAAATTATTTTTCATGTTTCTCCTTTTTAATTATGAAAGTATACATTGGTCACATACACATTAGCTGTTCCAGTAGGTGTAGCTGAAAAGATAAGCTGTGAAATATGATCGCGTGTGGTGAGATTTGTAAAATCTGACAATGGAATATCCACACTCACCCATTGGTTTTGTACGGGGTTTTCTATAACCACTTCATGTTCGGTATTATCACCTCCCTCTTCATACACCCCATTTGGACCAAAGTCTACCAGCTTAACTTTAAAACTGGTCGCATTTTCTGTATAGAATTCCAGATGCATGTGGGTCATATTGGTAATATCCAATTGGTTTGCCACAGTTTCAATTCCAACAAAGTCTAAATTTGTGAAGTGTTTGGATAATTTACCCTCAAACGTTACCTCCTCGTAATTTGCAGCAGACCAGTCCGTTCTCCAGGTATCGACCACAACATCATCTGCAACATCACTGAAAATGGATATATAGGAGGTTTCTCCGTTTTGCAGCTTTTGTATGTCATCCAGATAGAATGTTCCTGCTGAATTGCCGGGACCATCTATAAAAATAGTCATGGTAGCATATTCCCCTGTTGGAACAAACGGTTCTCCTACTCCCTGTGATCCATCGATATAACTTTTCACTGCATCTGTACTAAAGTTAAAGCTGAGTTCTTCCCAACCGGATCCACCGTGGTTAGCGACCACTTCTGTCTGCCTTTCTCCACTAACACCACCTTCGAACTTTAGAAGAACGGGTAGAGCAACATCTGACCACAGTTTCATCGTGATCGTTTTGTTATCTCCACTAAAATCTACCGGCTCTTCAAGATTAAAGGAAACACCTTCCCAGGCATTCCCGGCATTTGTAAGTGCCCCAACCATGGTAGTAGAAGTATTGGCTCCAGATTTATCTGGATTCGAAACCACCTCAAAAGAAGTACCACCAAAAACTTCCGGTGAGTAATTTATAGCACTCCTGTCAAAGGTAATAGGTAGTTTTAATGGTTCAAGATTCGTCAATTTGATGTCATCAAAGTAGAAGGAAGTACCTTCTCCAATATTTCCGAAGTCATAGAACACGATCACCCTGTCGTAAGTGACTGACGGATCAAATCTCTCGGAGGTAGTTAAGTCAAAAGTAATCTCCTCCCATTCTCCAGTGGTGGTTGTATTTGAGATCACTTCAACAAATATGGTAGGATTTCCATTTGCATCGGGTTCGGACCCAGAATCTTCAATTTTAAATAGGACAGGAACTCCTGCTTTAGGGGACCAGACTTTCATTTTAACTGCGGTACCTTCAGTAAAATTGAGAGGTTCATCCAGAAATAAGGAAATTCCGGCCCAGGTCTCTGCTCCGGCTGATTTTTTAAGCTCAACTACTTTAGAACTCATGTTAATGCCGCTCATATCGGGATTGGTAATCACTTCTCCACTTGCACCTCCAAATCCTGCCCAGGTATAATCCAGTTTTTCAGATTCAAAATCTATTGGAAGGAACAAAGGATCTGTTATTGTTACTTCCTGTGTAGCCTCAATGGTCGCTTCACCGCCACTTAAGGCAACAACCCGAACATTATAGGTACCAACTGTTTCATATGTATGACTTACAGTTTCTCCAACCATAAGAGGAGTGGCCTCTTCATCTACAACATCTCCAAAGTATACCTGATACATTGCAGCATAATCTGCTGTGGCACTAACAGAAATAGTGTAACTATCCTGAGGATCTTTATTTATGTTAACCTCCAGATTCTCGGGTGCCCGGAAAGAAACGGTTAATGGCTGAGTACCTTCAGCCGATTCTCCTGCAATATTTGTCCCTGTGATAATGATGTTGTAATTCCCTTCAGCATAGGTATGGGTTACACTTTCCCCCATACTAATTTCTTCTGAAGGTGTAGAACCGTCACCAAAATCAACTGTGAATAAATTTGCGCCTTCACCGGTTGGAATGATGGTTACCATACCAGTGTTATCCTGTGTGATCTTGAACGTTGCTCCCAAATTTGACGGGGCTGCCAGTCCTTCAAGATCCACTCCCAAACTATCGTCCTCTTTGTCACAGCTTATAACGGCCGCGCTAACAAAAACAGCTAAGATGATTCTAAATATATTTTTCATATTATTCATTTGTTATTGAATGACTTACTGATAAGCAGGATCTTGCTCCAATTGAGTATTTGTTAAGTCCTGTAATGGAATAGGAAGTTTATCATGTTTCCCTTCTACATAACCTTTGAATTCCAAATATTGAGCAGCGAGGCCGGCTCTTTGAAGATCAAACCATCTATGTCCTTCTCCTGCAAGTTCAATCCTTCTTTCCCTAAGAATATTCTCGAAAGTAGCAGGTACAGATTCTTCCCCAACTCTATTCCTTACAGCATCCAGTAAAGCCTGTGCACGATTAGCATCTCCTCCACCTCTTACCAAAGCTTCAGCTTCCAGTAAATAAGTGTCTGCTAATCTTATATCATAAAAGTTCTGAGACCAGTTAAGTTCAAAGTTTCCTCCCCCTGTAGAACGATCTTCCTGTTCCCCGGCGAATTTCTTAAGGAAATATCCGGTGTCCTGGTAACTTTCCTCATAGGAAATAACCCCCGCCTGTTCAAGGCTGTCGAGATTACTAATGGTGTACTTATACCTGTTATCATAGCTGCCATCATTGTAAATAAAGGCATCCACAAGTTTTTCTGTAGGAATATTAAAACCCCATCCCGCAATAAAGTCGGGCGCACCCTTACCTTGTTGCAGAATATTGTATCCCCGGGGTGCCGACATTTGGTTTAGCAGGTTACCTTCTGTACAACCAATACAGTCCCAATCTCCCCAATTTGAAGCTGAAGTATGGATCACTTCAAAAATTGATTCCTCATTGAACTGATTCTCATTTTCAAAAAGATCTCCAAAATTTTCAAGCAACTTATAGCCGTACTGATTATTGCCTCCAGGAGTTCCATTTACTTCACTTAACTGCTGGGCAGCTTCTCCAAATTTTTCCAAGTGCAGATATACCTTTCCTAAAAGGGCTTTCCCGGCACCCTGTGTAGCCCTACCGGCTTCGGTTGCTGCATCAATTTGTGTTGGTAGGTTAGGAATTGCTTCAGTTAGATCCTGTTCTATTTGAGCAAAGACCTCTGCACGATCCACCTGCATTGCACTACCTAACTCACTGGCCGCTACAGGCTCAGTAAACAAAGGAATACGTTCGAACAATCTTATCAAATCAAAGTAATAATAAGCTCTAAGAAATTTCATCTCGGCCTCAAACCGGCTTCTCAACTGCTCATCCATTTCAGTATTTGGTAATTTTGAGAGGAGAACATTCGTCCGGTATATTCCCGAATAACTTCTTCTCCATAATTCTTCCTGTGGCCCTGTAGCAGGATCTAGGGTATAATTGGACCAGGCTTGGATGGCCGGAACATCCTGTGAGTTTCCACCCCCGGCATAAAAGTCATCGGAAGCTGCGTTGAGTGCAAATTCTTTTGCAACATAATTCTGACCAACCCAACCTATGGGATCATAAGCTGCAACTAAACCATTATAAGCTTCCTCTGCATTGCGGTAATAGTTTGATTCCAAGCTTTGCCCTCGTGGCTCTACTTCTAAGAAATCATCGCTACAGGCAGCCAAAGTAACCGTTGAAACAACGACTGCTATATATTTTATTATTTTTTTCATTGTAGTATTTTTTATAAATATTTCAAATTAAAACCCAATTGAAGCTCCAAGCATAAAGGATCTTGCCTGTGGATAAATACCTCTGTCAATACTCAACACACCCCCTCCAATCTCTGGGTCGAAACCTGTATATTTAGTAAAGGTTAACAGGTTCTCACTCATTACATACACCCTAACTTTTTCAAACCCTACAGTAGAAAGAAGAGAATCGGGTAAATTATACCCTATTTGGGCATTTTTGATTCTGAAATAATCTCCGTCTTCAAGATAAAAATCTGATGGATTACTATAGTTGTTATTAGGGTCATCATTTGTCATGCGTGGATGAGAATTGGAAGTACCAGGTCCGGTCCATCTTTCCATAGCTTTCGCAGGATAATTTGCATTTGCGATATCTAAACGGCGAAGACCTTGAAATATCTGGTTTCCAGCAACACCCTGACCAAAAATTGTAAAATCAAAATCTTTATAGTAACCACTAACGGTAATTCCATAGGACCAGTCTGGAGTTGGATCACCAATAAACACACGATCTTCTTCCCCTATAGCTCCACTTCCGTCACTATCCTGCCACTTAAAATCTCCTGGTACAGCATTGGGTTGTATAAGATCTCCATTGGCATTGGTATAATTGTTTATTTCTTCCTGGGTCTGAAAAACCCCAAGAGTTTTAAAACCATAAAATGAATTTACTGCCTGCCCAACCGCAGTCCTGGTTATAGGAAAAGTACTGGACTGGAAAGCAACTCCTCCATCAAGGTATTCCTGACCCTCACCCAAATATGTTACCTCATTATGTAGATAAGATCCGTTGGCATTTAATGAAAAACCATAGTCATCTTTATTCATGGAATAGCCGAAATTTACTTCTACCCCTGTGTTTTCCATATCTCCCACGTTTCTAGCAGGATTACCAATTACCCCTGCGAATGCAGGTATCCTTGGGTACAGCAAAATATCTGTAGTTTCTTTCTTGTACCAATCTACTTCAAGAGAAAATCCATTAAAGAACCGAGATTCAAAACCGATGTTTAGTTGGCTAGTTTCTTCCCACTTTAGATCGGGATTGGCCGGTGCATCGGGGCTGTACCCTACATCATAACTCCCAAGCTGATCGCCAAATGCATAATTTCTACCTGAACTAATAGTTGACAGGTAAGCAAGATCTCCTACATTGTCATTTCCCACAATTCCATAACTTCCTCTCAACTTAAAAAATCCAACAGGATTTTCACCTCCCCAAAAATCTTCTCTGGAAACAACCCATCCTATAGATCCAGATGGGAATATACCGTATTTATTATTTGCTCCAAATCTGGAAGAACCGTCTCTCCGAATTATTCCACTGAAGAGGTACTTCTCAGCATAATTGTAGTTGAGTCTTGCAAAAAGAGAAGAAACTTTATGAGGCACATTTTCATAACCGTTTGAAACAACATCATCCTCAGGTACATCAAAATTTAATGATGCGTCATCAAAATTGTCTACCGGAATGCCAAATTTAGTTACACTTAAACCTTCAGCCTCATTTTCCTTATAGGCTCCCTGACCTAATAGTATTGTGAAATTATGTTGTTCAATTTCATCTGAATATGATACAGTGTTCTCCAGGTTATAATCGAGTTTGTTATTGCTGCCCCTGGAGTAAGAAGTTTTTGCGGTACTAAAAGAGGCATTTAGGTAATTAATTGGGGTGAAAGATTCATCGCCCCAGTATGAAAGTTTGACTCCAAGATTTGAACGAAAAACTAAGCCTTCAATGGGCTCTGCTTCTAAAAAAGCATTTCCTACAAAGTTATCACTATAACCAAAGTTGCCCAAACGAGTTTGAATATATGCGAGTGGATTTATTATCTCCTGAGCTACCTGTTGAGAAATACCATAAGGATTTCCATTTGCATCTCTTAGAAAAGGTAGATCCTGGTTGTAAGGAAATTGTGACAACCTTTCGGGATCGGTCACTACAACAGGTGTAAGAGGATCTAAATTTATAGCAGAACTTAAAGGACCTCCATATTCACTGTTAGTATTTCCTATCCCTACACTTTTGATTCTTGAATATCCAAAATTCTCTCCAAAAGTTAACCAGGGAGTAATATCATGCGTAGAGTTTAATCTAAGATTCGTACGCTCATAACTGGAAATATCGGTGGCTACGATCCCTTCCTCTTCCAAATAACCAAAAGAAAAATAAAAAGTGGATGTTTCATTTCCTCCGCTAATGCTGAGTTCATGATTTTGGCGAAAAGCCGAATCATTAAAAATAACATCCTGCCAGTCCGTTCCCTGTCCCAAGGTACTAAGATCGTTAAAAACAATACCTTCTCCATCATTGACACTGGCTTCGTTCCGCAAAGCTGCATATTGGGTAGCATTAGTCATGTCTATGCGTTCGGCCGGTTCAGAAACACCTAAATAGGTGTTATAATTAACACGAATTTTACCCTCCTTACCAGATTTTGTAGTGATGAGAATAACCCCACTGGCTGCCCTTGCTCCATAAATAGCCTGAGATGCAGCATCTTTTAAAACCTCTATAGACGCAATATCTGATTGATTTAAATATCCTATTCCACCATCATCGACAACTACACCGTCAACTATCCATAGCGGATTGTTGTTATTAAGGGTAGTTATTCCCCGCACTCGAATGGTAGCTCCTGAGCCAGGTTGCCCACTAGCCGCAGCTACTGTTAATCCTGAAGTACGACCCTGCAAAGCCTCACCTACAGTATTTATAGGCATCGATTCAAGATCTGAAGCATTCACGCTAGAAATTGCGCCGGTGACTACACTCCTCTTTTGTGTACCATAACCCACTACCACAACTTCATCCAGCGACGCAGTATCTGGTGCAAGAGTGATTGCTAGATCTTGTTGATCGTCTACTACAGTTTCAATAGTCTCATATCCTATATAGGAGAATACAAGAACGTCACCCGGTGCTGCCTCTATTGCAAACTTGCCGTCAAAATCGGTAAGAGTTCCGGTTGTTGTGCCTTTAATAATGACATTGGCTCCCGGTAAGGGAATACCATCACCATCTACTACGGTACCGGTTATTTGCTTCGTTTGAGCTAAAGCTGTGCTCATGACGAATAAAAATAACATCATTAAATAGTTCTTAATTTTCATTGACTTTTTGATTTAGTTATTAGTCTAAAAATTTTAAGTAACATTCAATTCGTAAAAATGTCATTCATAATCGAAATCGTTTGCGATTTACTATAATACAAATCACTACGGTCGGCAATTATGGAAAAGACAAAATCTCCGATGATTGCTGTTAAAATCATGTTACTAATTTATCAAGTAAAAGAGAAGACAGCGCAAACGTCGCCTTTACAAAAAACCTACAGTGGAAAAAAAGTCTTATGTATAGATAGGAAAACATCCCCTACAATCATGGATTATACCGGGAAAGCCTAAAAATATAGGGGCATGGAAAAAGGCAGAAAATCAAAGCGTTCTTTAAAATGTAGAGGTGTTGTAGAGGTTATTAGAGGTCTTGTTAAGGCTATAAATTCATAATATAGTCTGTTAAATTCGCCTCGCGCGGCAAATTCATCTTCTTCCTCAAACGATATCGCTTAATCTCCACACTCTTTACTGAAATATTAACCAGGGGTGCAATTTCTTTAGAAGAAAGATTTAATCGCAAATAAGCACAAAGGCGAAGGTCATTGGAGGTTAGCTCGGGGTGCTTGTTTTTAATCTTATCAAAAAATTCTTTATCTGCATTTTTAAAGGCTTCCTTGAACATCTTCCAGTTGTCTTCTTCCCTCAACTCCCGATCAATTGTTCTTATCACCTTTTTCACTTGTGGATTGTCGGCTTCCTTAAGATCGGCTTTTAGAGTGGAAAGAAGTTCATTCTTCTTTATAATAGACATGGTAGAAGCTGCCAGCTGACTATTCTTTTCCTGCATGTCCTTTTCTAAATGCTCTTTTTGAAGCCTAATGATCTCCTGTTCTGCTTCAAGGTTCTTTAACTTGAGGTTCCTCTCCCTTTCCTCTATGATCTTTTTATGTCGCCGGTTATAAGTGTAATGAATCACCACCAGCCCAAGAATAAATAGTAACAGGTAAACCACAACGGCTAAATTGCTGTAATACCAGGGTTTCGCAATAGTGAATTTATAACTCAGGGTTTTAGTATCCCGATCATTTATTCTGCCTTTTACCTCAAAGGTGTAGCTCCCTGCCGGGAGATTTTCAAAACTGGCAATACCAGTTTGGTCCCACTGTGACCAGGCAGAGGAATAATTTAGAAGCCGATAACTGTATTCGGCTCTGGATAAGCTCTGGTACGCCGGAATGCTGTAGACAAACTGAATGTTATTTATCTCGCTGTCCAGTTCCAGTTTACTTTCCCCCAACTGCTGGTATGTGAAATTCTCTCTTTTGGAAGACGTGCTAACCGCATTGAGCATGAGCTCTCCCGATGGTATGTTGTCAACAGGCAGGGAAAATTCTATGTAACCTCCGTTAGATCCTACCAGGTAGCGGTTTTCACCTATCAATGAAATATTTTCAAACCCCTTGGTAATAATCCGGTTTTCTAATGGCAGGGGAACTTTTTGGGCAACAAGTTTTTGTTCAAAAGGATCCCTATTTACGTAATACAGGTTGTCTTCTCCAAAAGTCCACCAGCTACCGTCATCGAGTACCCGGGAAGCTCCACTTATTCTGTTGGTTTTACTACTAAGTCTATTAAGATCGTTTTCTGCAGTAAATTCATTCAAATCACTTTTATACTTATAAACCGAATCTTCTGTAGCATAGTAAATTTGGTTTTCAAACCTGAAAATTTGAGGTCCGAGACCTGATTTTCCTGAGATCCCAAAATTTTCCATAGCCTCAACTTCCGAATAAGTTTCACTAAGATTCACGCGGAAAACCCCTCTGTGAAAATGGCTCATCCACAAGATGGAATCGTTCTCTATTATCATGTGCTGCACAGAAAGGTCAAAGTCATCTAAATAATCTGCTTCTTCATTTGGAGCACCATCTTCAAAATAACTTAAGCCATTGTAATGCCCCTGAATAATTCCTGCACCAATTTCTCCCATGGTCCAGGTTCCAAGCCCGTCCCATATGTGTATTGCCTTTGTTCCTTCAATTCTGAAAGTTCCCCGGTCATGGCCTGCATAAAGTTGACCCTCCAGATAATTTAAGCTCCATACCTGCCCTGTTGTACCCGGGATTAACTGATATGCTTCATTAGATTTAGCATCCTTATAATACAACCCCTGATTGGTTCCCAGGTACATGATACCATCAACTTCCACGCTGCAATAGACAGTACCGATCTTTCCAAAAGTATCAACGAAAATCCGGAAAGGACTCTGTTTATTAATTACTGCAATCCCGTTATCCAATCCGCCCCAAACATTACCTTCTTCATCCTCCATAACAGCCAGCATGGTATTATTCAGCAGAGAAGGTTGAGACAAGTGATATTCCAACTTTCCTTCAAGATTGAGAATGTACAGTCCATCGCCAATGCTACCCAGAGCTAAAGAGCCATCCTGGAGGTAGAGCGCTGAAAAGAAACTCTCAGAAATGGGATAACCTTCTACCGGAAAGGATTCCCAGGAATTATCAGAAATAGTAAATAGCCCATCATCACGCGTTACTGCAAGAATTTTGTCGCCAGCGTATGGAAACAGGGCAATAATGGGTTTGTTCTTGATCGTTTCATTGTCTACTAAATTCCTACCAACTCCATCTTCAACAACAAAAAGACCTTTTTCGGCAACCTGGTAATATATTTTATCCTGCACCTTAAAAAGGTTGGAAATATTATCTTCGGTAACTATGCTCATTACCTTTCCAGTTTCCTTGTTGAAGCTGTACAGGCGTTGGTGACTTTGAAAAATCACATGACTCCCAACTTCTTTTATATCCCAAAACTGTTCACCATCTATCAATTCCCCACCAACAGCGTCTTTAAGAGAGTAGTACTTAAGCCTTCCGTTTTCCTGCTGTTGCCAGTATCCAAACTCCATGTAAGCCCCGGTATATATGTTACGAGATGAGGTCAGTACCGAGCGCACAGCTGTCTCTCCGGGAACTTTGTATAAGTTCCAGTGCTCTCCGTCAAACTGAAGTAATCCGACGTTGTTGGCAACATATATCTTTTTATCTGGCCCCTGGGAGATCATCCAGTTTTGGTTCCCGCCACCATATTCCCCTGGCGAATAATTGGTGACAGGTGGTAATTCCTGGCCCTTTACCATCAGGCTCAAAAAAAGGAGGATCAGGAGATGGAAATTAGTTTTCACAAGAAGTCGGGGGTTCATTCAAACAAATATAACCGCATTTTGTGTCTAAGGAAATTTTTAGAGAGCATTTTGAAAAGCTCTACATCGCCCTCTACAGTTTTAATCGGAAAGACGTTGTTATGTCTCTTCCTCACTTTAATTAAGTTCTTACTGTTCCTGTAAATCAACTCTTCCTATAGAAAAAGTGAGTTAAAAAATGTGAGTTGAATTTGTCATTTTTGAGACCTGAAGGTTAAGAATTCTTTTTGTAAAAGCCTCTCCATCTGTTATAAAGGGGTTAAATATCAACAGAATGGGCAGATTTTTTTCGAAATTGAAGCTTTAGGTGAACTACTGCCCTTATTTTAAAACAGAATTCGTAAACCCATAATTTTCATGACCCATAAATTGGCATCTCCTCATCTCTTTTTGAGATTGCTTTGCATGTATACTTTCCTTTTGGTTTTTTGTTCATTTTCTGCTCTTGCACAGGAACAAAAACCCGATACCGCGGCTGTAAGCCGGGTTTTTTATATATTATCTAACACAGGGCCCGGTGCAAAAATGACTGCGCTACCACTATTTGAAAATGTGGTAAAGGCCTCTAAAAATGATGTTTCGGCGTCAATTCTTCTTCCCGGAAATATCACTCCTTCAAATGGATTCCCAAAAGCGGAGCAAAAAAGACAGGAGACCAAAGAATTTCTTCGGAAGAACCTCCTGGAACCGCTCGATAATTTCAACGGAAATATCATTTTTACACCGGGAATAAATGAGTGGGCACCAGGGTCACCACAAAGCCTTGATGACCTGGAAAGTTTCTTGCAGGACAATAGCAACGGGAAGTTTCTGCCCAATGATGGTTGCCCAGTAGAAGACCTAGAAATTAATGATGAAGCAGCCTTAATAACCGTAGATTCACAATGGTACCTGCAAGACTGGGACCGCAGTAGTGATTACAATGTAGAGTGTGACATACGCACTAAAGAACGGTTCTTCACAGAGGTAAAAGATGCCTTAAAAGACAATTTTGGAAAGGTAAAGATCGTCGCAGTCCATCATCCCGTACTCACCGCCTCAACACCCGGTGCTTTCAACAGGATTTTCCCTTTTTCCCGGCAGGATTTTCAAAATCCGCTTTACCGTGAATTCAGGAAAAGGCTGGAAACCCTTGCCAGCCAATTTGACGATGTCATTTTTGTTTCGGGAAACGATGCCAACCTTCAGTATTTGCACAACGGCAGGAATCCGCAAATCATTAGTGCCACTGCTGCCACTACAGCACCTGCAAAAACTACCGGAGATGCTCTTTTTACTTCAGAAGAACCCGGATACGCCAAACTCACAGTATTCAAAAATGGCAGTTCTAGAGTAGATTTTTTCAGCGTGAAACCTTCAGGGGAAGAATTGCTTTTCAGTAAAAAAATTCCGCAGGAAAGAAATACAAAGATAGAATTGGAAGGGGCAGCGTGGAAAAACCTGGGAGACACGCATTCGGCTTCCATTTATACTTCCGAAGAAACCCAAAAAAGCAGCTTTTACAGGTTCCTTTGGGGAGATCGTTACCGCAATGTTTACAACACCAAAATTGAAGTTCCGGTCTTGCTGCTGGACACGGTTTATGGCGGACTCACCCCAATAAAAGAAGGCGGCGGGCAGCAGTCACGCTCTATCAGGTTTATTAATGAAGATGACAATGAATACACCTTACGGGCGCTTAGAAAGAGCGCGTCCCGCTACATACAGGCCGATTTGGCGCCCACTACTTTTATTGGCGACCGGGTAGATAATACCTATCCGTATCGCCTGGTTCTCGATTATTTTACCACTTCGCAGCCTTACGCAAAATTTGCGCTCGATAATTTTGCTGATGCTCTTGACCTGCCGCACATAAAACCACAAATATATTACGTGCCACGCCAACCTGCTCTGGAGATTCACAACGATGAATACGGCAATGAACTTTACGAGCTACAGGCACATGCGGGCAGTGAGAACAAATCTTTTGCGCAATTTGAGAAACCACAGGATATTTTAAGCAGCTTTGACCTTCTGGAAGAACTTCGGGAAGACCCGCAGGCCAGCGTTGATCAACACGAGTACCTCAAGGCCCGGCTCTTTGATATGTTGATTGGCGATTGGGACCGCCACCAGGACAACTGGCGCTGGGCCGAATATGAAGATGAAACCGGAAAAATTTATACGCCTATTCCACGGGACCGCGACCAGGCTTTTTCGAAATACGACGGGCCACTCATCCGGTTGATAAAACTGGCGGAATCAAGGCTTAGAAAAATGCAGACCTATGATGAAGATATTGACAGTATTAAATGGTTCAACTGGTCTGGCTATCCCTTAGATCTCCAGATACTTTACCAAACTAACTGGGAAAAATGGGAAGAGCAGGTTAGGCTGATTCAAAATGCTATAACCGATGAAGAAATTGAAAATGCTTTTGCTGAATTACCTGCGGAAGCACAAGACCAAACCATTGAAGAAATTAAACATAACCTGAAGGGTCGCAGGGAAAACCTGATGCGCATTGCCCGCGATTATTATGAACACATCCAGGAGTTTAAGATCATAACAGGTACAGACGAAGATGAAGCCTTTGAGATTATAAGGAAAAACAACGGCGAGACAGAAATTATCCAGAAGAGCGAAGGTGAAGAGATCTTTAGACACACCTATACTTCAGGCGAAACTAAAGACATCTGGATCTACGGAATGGCGGGTGACGACAGCTTTACCACTTCAGGAACCGGAGATGACCTCATAAACATCAAGGTGCTGGGTGGCCCGGGCAAAGACACTTACAACTTTCAGAATAACAAAAAAATAAAGCTCTACGACTTTAAAAGTTCCAAAAATGACATTTTACAACCCGGCTCCCGAAAGCTCCTGGTCGATTCTTACAAGATCAACAACTTCAACTATAAAAAATTCAAGTACAGCATTTTTAGAGCTTTACCCTATGTAAATTTTGAATCTGATGCAGGATTTACCCTCGGCGCCAAAGCCATCTGGACAAAATATGGACTGGTAAATAATCCTTTTCAGGCCCGGCACGAACTCCTCGCCAACTACTATTTTAACAGCAATGGCTTTGCCGTAAGCTATAATGGTGAGTTTGCGCACCTGCTTTACAACTGGAATTTTGGTCTTACCGCCCGTTATACCAGCCCCAACTACGAAATGAATTATTTTGGCTCCGGGAGTGAGACTTTTTACGATAAAGATGAAGTTGACAGGGACTACAACCGGCTGAAGATCCAAAAATGGCATTTTTCACCTGCACTTATTTGGCGTAATGACACAGGCAGCATATTTGACGTGAGAACCATGCTTGAATCTTACAAAGTGGAATATGAAGCTTCATCATACCTCGGAGAAATATTAGCTCCCAAAAATGACATTTTTGACCAGCAATTTTACGCAGGTGCCGAAGCCAATTACCGGTTCTACAGCAAAAACACCAGGGCCTTTCCAAGTATGGGATCCGATTTACGTCTTACTACTGGCTATAAAAAAAGCATAGATGAGGCGAAAAATGAGTTTGGTTATGTTAAACCTTCGGTTTCCTTTAATTATCCCATAAGTGCAAATGGCTATATGGTATTTGCCACAAAACTGGGAGGCCAGGTAAATTTTGGTGAAGATTACGAGATCTATCACGCTGCCACAATAGGTGGTAATCACAGCCTGCGTGGATATCGCAATCACCGTTTTAATGGAAAAGAGGCCTTTTATCACAGTACCGATGTGCGATCTGCTTTGGGCGTATGGGAAAATAAATTTATCCCCTTTGTTTATGGAGTGACGGCAGGCTTTGATTATGGAAGGGTGTGGATACCAGGAGAAGATTCCCAACAATGGCATAGCAACTACGGAGGCTCTGTGTGGATAAGTGCCGGCCTTGCGGTGACGGGAAATATTGGCCTTTACCACGGTGGCGACGGCAATCGCTTGAGCGTGATGCTCAACTTTAAATATTAGCTCCAAAGCCGGTATCACAATTATCTTTTTGTTAACTGCGGCTTATAAATTTCCTTATTAGCTTGATAAGCTATTAAAAATAAACTAAAACTGAAGATATGGGAAAACTAGAAGGAAGAGTTGCAGTCATTACCGGCTCCGATTCAGGAATTGGTAAGGCTACGGCTATTGAATTTGCAAAAGAGGGAGCAGATGTAGTGATCACCTATCATTCTGATGAAAAGGGAGCTAAAGATACCCTTCAAAAAGTGGAGGAAACAGGGAGGAAAGGTTTGCTACTACAGGTAGATATTTCTGAAGAAAAAAATGTGGAAGAAATGTTGGACCGGGCCATAGAAAAATTCGGAAAGCTGCATATTCTTATGAACAATGCCGCGATTGACGGGCAGGGTTTTAAAGTAGCCGAAATGCCTACCGAAAATTTTGACAAGGCTATTAAAATCAACCTTTACGGGACCTTCTTTTGCACCCGAAGGTTTATAAAAGAACTTCGGAAGCAGGGAACAAAAGGAAAAATTATCAATGTGAGTTCGGTTCACGAGGAAATTCCGGCTCCCGGAACCGCCGAATACTGTGCTTCTAAAGGAGCTGTACGCAACTTTAGCCGCGTGCTGGCACTGGAGCTGGCCGAAGAGGGTATTAATGTTAACAACATAGCTCCCGGAATGATCCTTACTCCAATGAATCAGGAAGCCATAGATGACGAAGAGACGCGCAAGGAACAAGTGGCGCATATTCCCATGAAACGTGCAGGAAAACCTTCAGAAATAGCAAAACTCGCAGTCTTCCTTGCCTCTTCAGATTCAGATTATGTTACCGGCTCTACTTATGTAATGGACGGCGGACTTATGCAAAATGTGGGGCAGGGAGCGTGATTTTAGTAGGCAGTGATCAATGTTCAGTCTTCGGTGGGCAGTCATTCAGTTTTGAACAGACCTATTTTGTGTTTCTGCTTCAGAAGAATAGAATACACTAAAACCAATAAACAGTTTCACAAATCGGCATAAAAAAACCGGATCAAAAAAATCCGGTTTTGTAAATGTCATTTTATGGGCCTCTTATTGGGCGCGATAATCAAATTCCTGACCACCTACAGAGATACCTGCCATGGCTCCGGCTTTAGGCATAATTGCTACTCCGGCACCATTTTCGAAAGTAATGGCTCCACCAGCTCCTTCATCCCAGATCACTGCAGATGCACTACCTCCAAATTCGAAGTCTCCTTCTTTAAATTTATTAAGAGCTTCCTGAGTTTCAAAAACTATAAGCTCTCTAAAGGCTTTTCCTCCAAATTGGAATCCTACGTCAATTTGTCTAAGCTCTGTATATCCGGCAACCTGTCCGTTTTCATAAACAATACCGTTTCCTGCTGCCCCACCAAGAATCCAGGCTCCTTTCCCTACATTGGGAAAAATGGCATATCCGGCTGCATCATTGAGCATAGTCTCAAGTTTTGGATTTGCTCTCATAAATGCCATTTTAGCATCCATGGCATCAGATTTTATTACTTCGCGCTTTTCCATGTCCATGATTCTCTCCTGGTCCTGGGCAGTCACCTGTCCAGAGGCAAGAAGTAACATCAGAACTACTAGTCCGCTGTACAATTTGTAAGAAATTCTTTTCATAACTATATTATTTTTTATGGTTATGATCTTAAATTACTGAATTATACTCCCACAGACTGTTAACTGCACGTTATTTCACGAAATCTTAAGGAAAAAATATCGGTTGAAATCGCACTTAAATATGATTTAAAATACTAAAAACCAACTACATAATCAATATCTTAATCAGCAATACTGGACATGGCCATTTGCCTGAACTTCCAGGCGGTCTCATCTTCGGTAGTGCCCTGGGTTTGCTTCATAATGATACCGATGAGATTTTCTTTGGGATCGGCAAAATACTGGGTATTGAAGTAGCCTCCCCAGTCAAAAGTACCCTCACTTCCTAAACCGCCGGTGCGCACCCCTTCTTTGTTGAGAACAGAAAATGCCAGTCCGTAATCTTTATTTTGATCTTTGTAAAGTTCTTTTGCCTGGTCTTCCAGGATAAGCTCTACAGTGGTTCTGCTTAAGATCCTGTTCCCGTTTAGTTCACCACCATTGATATACATCTGGAGGAAACGGGCATAATCTTCTGCTGTACTGGTAAGCCCTGCCCCTCCCGAAAAAAAGCTTTTTGCCCCCTTTACAGGATATTCGGGATCGTAAAATGTTACAGGAAAATTCTGCCATTCTCCATTTACTTTGTGCTGCACACTAACCAGGCGATCGTTCTTATCAGCATCATTGATATAAAACTGGGTATCCTGCATTCCTAGCGGATCAAAAATCCTTTCCTCTAAAAACTTGTCGAAAGGTTGACCTGAAACCTTTTCTATAAAATACCCCAGGACATCAAGGCTTTCCCCGTAATGCCATTCTTCACCGGGAATCGCATAGAGCGGCAAACCTGCAAGCTTTTTCACATTTTGGGCAATGTTTATATCCTTTGTTGTATATAAATCTACCACTCCGGCCTTTGCATATATCTTTTGTATTCTTTCATCGGAATCTATTCTTCCATATCCCAGGCCTGAGGTATGGGTGAGCAGTTGGCGGATAGTGATTTCCTTACCTGCAGGTTTGGTTGTGTAGGTAGTATCTTCCGCATTAAATGTAGTTATGATCTGAGGGTCTTTGAATTCAGGAATATATTTTGAAATGGGATCGTCCAACCTGAATTTTCCTTCTTCCCATAACATCATTACCGCAGTTGAAGTTATTGCCTTTGTTTGCGATGCAATTCTAAAAATGTCATTTTTCTTCAACATTTTGCCCCCGGCATCGGCTTTTCCGAAGTTTTTATGATAAACGATCTGCCCATCTTTTGCTATCAGAACAACAGCGCCCGGAATTTCTTTATCTGAAATTGCTTCAGTGATCATCTTATCAATCTTTTCCAGCCGTTCTTCACTAATCCCTATTTCTTCTTCGGAAGTTTGCTGAACAAGCGTAGAGTTTGAGTGATTTTGAGCTGATACCAGATTGGCAACCAGCAGAAGCGCCAGAATAATCTTTGCCTGAAGTGTAGTCTTTAATAACATTTGGTCAAAATATTTGATGAGAGTAAAAGATTAAAATTAACAATATTATCTCCTTAAAAGCAGATAAGACAGTTTAAAATTCAGGTTATTTTGTGCCCATTAAGGCCTTTAACAGATCGGGATAAAGCACTGCCCCTGTCTCCCTGTCAAAAATGGCAAAACCGAGGTCCTCTTCCTGTCCATTATCCCAATAGATGGGTACCATTCCATGCTCCAGAGCTGCCTGGGTAACGTATTCAATGTAATACTCGCGATATGCCTCATGCCCTTCAACTCCTTCTCTTTTCATAGCCCCGTATTCGCCCATTATGACGCCTACGCCCTTATCTATAAAGTTGTTCTTCATTTTCTGAAACTGGGCATCTACATAAGATTCATTGCCCCAGTCTTCAGATTTGGGTGCGTCTTCTCCCCACTGGTAAACGGTAGTTTCTTCATTTATCGTAAAGTTGTATGGATCGTAGTAATGTACTTCCATAAACAAGCGGTTTTCTACAACGTCTTCAGGGATTACTGCAAAATTTACTGTATGGTCAATATTTGTATTGAAACCCTGCACCACCAGGTGACGGTAGTGATTTCGCCCACCGGTTTCTCTAACCGCATCAACGAAAGTCTGATTAAAGCTGTTTTGAACGGTGTAATATTCCTGGGTAGGAGTGCCGTAATCGTTTCCAAACATCACTTCATTAGTCCCGGCAAAAAGCAGTTTATCATCGTAATCTCTAAATCTTATTGCTATTTGCTGCCACATCTTTTCCAGACGATGGTTAACATAATCCTGCTCTTCATAAGTGGGTTGCATCCAACCGCCATCCCAGTGTATGTTGATAATGGCATACATATCATTGCTTAAAACATAATTTACCACTTCTTCAACGCGATTCATCCAGTTTTCCTGAATTATGAAATTTTCTGCATCCGAAAATTTACTCCAGGCAACGGGAATTCGAACGGCATTAAAGCCGGCAGCTTTGACGGAATCAATCAGCTTTTGGGTTACTATAGGATTTTGCCATGCAGTCTCCCCACCAATGGCTTCAAGCGAGTTCCCAAGGTTCCAGCCAATCCCCATTTCATCTGAAAGCTGCACGCTTCCAATATCTCTCATTCCGGCATTATCAGGTGGAATACTGGCTTCCGCCTCTTCTTCAGGCGCTTCGGCTGCTTCCTGTGTTACCTGCACCTCATCAACAAGGTCTGAATCATTAGCGGTAATGGTCAAAGTTGCAGTCCTGGTTTCGGTTTGCTCATTTGCTTCTGCAGTAACCTGTATATTCATATTTCCTTCAGCAGCAGTTTCAGACAGACTCAACCAATCTGGAATACCTGTTACCGTCCAGCCGATGTTGCTGGTAATTTGCATGCCTTTTGTACCTCCTTCAGCATCAAATTCCATCAAAGCCGGAGTAACCTTCAAAGACGGCTCAACAATAACGGGATCGTTATCATCATCCTGTGAACAGGAAGCAAAACCTGCCATGACAATAAACAGCAGGAATGCCCAGGTTGTAAATTTTGTTCTAAACATGGTTGAAATATTTGGTTGTTATTTTCCCTTTGAAATCTTCACTACAAATGCTTTTTCATTAATCATATTTGCAGGAGTTGTAAGGTGTAAACCTTTCTCATCAAGGTCATACCCGATCTCCCCGCCACCTAAAATTGAAACAGCCTTAATTTGCGGTACATTTTCTCCCAGCACTTCTTCTGAAAAGGATTGTAGGGTCACCTTTTTATTGTTCCCGGGCCAGCCAAGAAAAATTGCATAGATATTATCTCCTTTTTGCGTGTAGCGCACATCCTGGGCAGTGTAATGCAATTTATCAAGGAACATCCCCGATTTTTCCTGCTTTGTAGGGCCTTCTCCATATACGTTCCAGGTGCGTGTACCGTAAATTGCTTCACCATTGGTTTCCAGCCACTGTCCTATTTCCAACAAGATTTCCTGCTGATTCTGCGGAATAATTCCGTTAGCTTTAGGAGAAACGTTCAACATCAAGGCTCCGTTCTTGCTCACGATATCTGCCAACAGATCGATGATCTCATCTGAAGTTTTTAAACCCAGGTCATTCGTATAGCTCCAACTGCCAACAGATACGGTTTCATCTGTAAGCCAGAATTCTTCAGTCTTGTCCTTCATTCTTCCTTTTTCCAGGTCCTCAAGACTCACAGATTTTGGCAGCTCTCCTTCTTTATGTGTGATCACTACCTGCTTGCCCTCTGCTTCGGAATGATTAAAATAATAGGCAACAAACTGCCTTTTTAAAGAGTCTGGTAATTTATTTAGCTTACTGTCAAAGTAAATAAGGTCGGGGCTGTAGTTGTCTATGACTTCCTTAAGTTCCCCGAGCCAGTTCTTATAAAACTGTTCCTTCGGAATGTTACCATACATAATAGACAGCAAAGGATCTTCGGAAGCAGTTGGCAATTCCGGATTGTAGGGGAAGTATGAAGTGTCATCCAGCCATTTTGTTGAATCCTGCTGAAAGATCTGAAGGCTCCTTGCTTTATGAAAGGTGGTAACAAATTTCATGTCACGTTTCTTCAGTGCATTTTCAAGGGCTCCTAAAATGTCCTTTTTGGGACCCATGTCTACTGAGTTCCACGGATTGATCTCACTGTCCCAGTTAGACCAGCCGTCGTGATGAATGGCGACAATTCCGCCGAATTTAGCACCGGCTTTTTTCCATAGGTCAGCCCAGGCATCGGCATCAAATTCTTCAGCTTTAAACATGGGCACGTAATCGTGATACCCAAATTCCGAATGAGGCCCGTAGGTTTCCACATGATGTTTATATTCATTAGTGCCTTCTATGTGCATGTTCCGCGGATACCAGTCGTTGGCATAAGCCGGAACTGAAAGTACGCCCCAGTGCGCATAGATCCCGAACTTAGCATCTTTGAACCATTCTGCAGTCTCGTCGTACTTTGCCAGGGAATCCCAATCGGCAACGTATTGCTCCTCCTGAATTTTCTCCTGGTTTTCCTGCTGCGTATTTCTTCCACATGCCATTAATAACAGCAGAGAGATCACACTTGTAATTCTAATGTATTGCATAGCTTAGTATTTCTTCCGGATAAATCCGGTTGAAGCTTTTAAAGATAAGGTCTCAAAAATGCCATTTTTGAGACCTTATCATAACATTGCTTTTATTGTATTTCAATGACTACTTCCTGCTTCAGGTTTCTTGAAGAATTACCTAACTTAAGAGTATAGGCCCCTGGTTCTACAGTCCATTGTCCGGAGTTCATGTTGTAGTACGCCAAATCCCTGACCGGAACATCAATAGTCACCGTTTTTGTTTCGCCCTTAGCGATCATTTCCTTTTTAAAGCCTTTAAGCTCCTGCGCGGCACGCTCTACTTTAGAATCTGATTTAGAAACATAAAGCTGTACTACTTCCTTTCCATCAAATTCTCCGGTGTTCTTAACATCTACAGAAACCTGGATAGTTTCATCTGCCTTATAGGCTTCTTTTTTGTCAGCCTTTACGTTAGCAAATTCGAAGTCTGTATAGGAAAGTCCGTAGCCAAAAGGATATAGAGGCTCAATGTTTTTAGTATCAAACCAGCGATACCCCACTAAAATTCCTTCATCGTAGGTGGCAACCTCGTCTCCGGGGAAGCTGTTATTGGCATGAGCAGGAGAATCCTTAAGATCTTTAGGCATTGTCCAGGGAAGTTTTCCGGAAGGATTTACTTTTCCAAGAAGCACATCTGCAAGAGCATTACCACCTTCAGAACCATTGAACCAGCTCCACACGAGCGTAGAAGTTTGTTGTTCGATATTTTCAATATCAAAAGGAGCACCGGCGATCATCACTACAATGGTGTTAGGATTTGCCTGCATTACCTTTTCGATCAACTCTTCCTGTCCAAAAGGCAGATCCAAACTTGCACGGTCTGAAGCTTCAGTCTCGTAATCACGGTTAGAACCCGCAAAGATGATGGCAACATCAGAATTTTTAGCAGCATTTACAGCCTCTTCCAACAGTTTTGGGTCAAGTTCATTTATGGTCACAGGACCATCTAAGGTAATATCCCCGAATTTTGCTTTATCTGTTTTAGAATAGCGCTCCAGGTAACCCGGCGCATGAGTGATTTTTATAGATTCTGGCAGCCTGTTCTTAAGCCCTTCCAGCGGAGTTACCTCTAGTTTTGTTTTTACACCGGCTCCAAAACCTCCCAAAGCATTCTTTTTTGTTGCATTGTCTCCAATTACCGTAATGCTCTTTACGCCTTCAAGATTTAAAGGCAGCATATTTTTGTCATTTTTGAGAAGTACTACAGATTCTGAAGCAATGTTGTAAGCATCTTTTAAATGCTGCTCGGTATTTCTACTTCCCTTTGCACGACCTGTTGTGTCAATGCTTTTGATGTTATACATTAATCGTAAAACTCTTCTCACGTGTTTATCTACCTCTTCTTCTGAAAGTTCCCCCGATTTTACTGCTGCAATAAGCGGATCGGCAAAATAGAACTCGTTAAAAGGACCAGGAGTTCCCATCTCTACATCGGCTCCGGCTTTTAAAGCTTTTACTGTGCTGTGAATTGCGGCCCAGTCTGAGATCACAATTCCCTTAAAGCCCCATTCATCCCGTAAGACATCCTGAAGCATATATTCATTTTCATTTAAATAATCTCCACGGAATTTATTATAAGCTCCCATTACAGTATAGGCGTGGGCATCTTTAATTGCGGCTTCAAATGCGGGAAGATAGATCTCTCTAAGAGTACGTTCATCCATTTGAACATCTACAGTCCCACGATTGGTTTCCTGGTTGTTGGCTGCATAGTGTTTCACACTTACTGCCACATCATTCTCCTGTACCCCCACAATGTAAGGCACAGTGATTTGGATATTCAAAAATGGATCTTCAGAAAAATATTCATAAGTACGTCCACCTAGCGGAGTCCTGATGATGTTAAATGCAGGAGCTAATAGCACATCCTTATTCCTGTCTCGCGCCTCTGCGCCAATAACATCCCCAAAAGTGTACGCCAACTGTGGATTCCAGGTAGCCGAAAGACCTGCACCTGCCGGTAAGTAGGTTGCAAAATCGTTATCCCATCCTGCAGGAGCCCATGAATCTCGAGAGATCTCCTCGCGGATACCCAGCGGCCCATCGGCCATGGTTAGCTCGGGGATTCCCAGCCTTGGTACGCCCGAAGTAGCAAACATACTGGTACCGTGAAGCATTCCGGCTTTTTCTTCCAATGTCATTTGAGAGATGAGATTCGTGATCTCCTCTTCGTATTCCATGCTTAGTGGTTTCCCCTCAAAAATGGCATTTTCCTGAGAAGTTTCTGCAAGAGCCAAATCTCCTGCCTCCTTGCTATCATTACATGCCGTGAAGCTTAAAATGCTAAAAATGCTCACTAATGGTATAAATCTGTTTTTCATATGTTTCTTATTTTTGTACAGGTAATTTTTTAGTTTGATAAATTTTATCTGAAGCGCTGCCCACTTCAATTTCTATATTTCCGTTTTCCAGTTGAAATTGTTGTGTTTCAACATTCCAGTACTTTAGATCTTCCGCCTTCAGCAAAATCTCTACTGTTTTTGATTCTCCGGCTTTCAATTTCACTCTTTTAAAACCCTTCAGTTCCTTAATAGGTCTTTCTACTGAAGAATTCAAGTGCTTTACATAAAGCTGCACCACTTCCTCTCCATCCATCTTTCCGGTATTACTGATCTTCACTTTTACGCTTGCAGTTTCACCTTCCCGAAGGATAGTTTTATCTACCGCAAGATTGTCATATGCGAAGCTGGTATAACTTAATCCATGGCCAAAGGCATAGAGTGGTTCACCCTTAAAGTACATATACGTCCTCCCATTCCTGATGTTGTAATCCATCAAATCGGGGAGATCGGTAATGATTTTCACCCAGGTTTGCGTAAGTCTTCCTGCCGGATTATAATCTCCGAAAAGTACATCTGCCAAACCATTTCCCAGCTCCTGACTATTCTGCGCCATATGCACAATTGCCGGAACATTTTTCTGGGTCCAGTTAATAGCATAAGGAAAACTGCTGATCAACACAGCTACAGTGTTAGGATTCGCCTGATGTACGACCTTAATAAGATCTTCGTACTCCAGGTTAAGGGATTGACGATCTACAGATTCCTTGCCCTCACTGGGAACAGGACAATCTGCCCAACCGGCATCACAAACGGGATGATTACCAACGAGGACAATAGCTACATCGGCCTCTTTGGCAATTCTTGCTGCTTTTCCATCGGCATTATTTTCGGCCACAAGAATTTTTACATTTTCTCCCACCTTATTCCTGATTCCTTCCAGCGGAGTAACCCGATAAGGCGGAGTACCGCTGTACCAATCCAGAAGCACCTCATTGGCACGAGGACCAATTATGGCGATTGTCTTTATTTTATTCTTGTTGAGGGGCAAAAGTCCTTTTTCAGGATCATTTTTCAGAAGCACAATGGATTTTTGAGTAGCTTCAAGAGCAAGCTGTTTGTGTGCTTCAGAATTCCACGGCTCTTCGGAATTCTCCTCTGAACCAATTTTTGCGTATGGATTATCTTCGGAAGGATCTAACATTCCAAGTTTGATCATCACCCGGTAATTTCCGCGGAGAACTTCATCCACATCAGATTCTGCGAGATAGTCGTTAGCGATTGCGCCGTAAACAGCTTCGGAATATTCATCTAAAAACTGATTTATTCCGGCTTTTATAGTCGCGGCCGCCCCCAGGTACTTGTCGGGATAATATTTATGATCTGAAAGCAACAATTTAAAAGCGCCACCATCTGTACAAATGATGCCGTTTTGCCCCCATTCTTCAACAGTGATCTCCTTTAGCATTGGGTGAACCATTGCCGGGATACCATTGACTTTGTTATAAGCTGCCATATAAGCTTTGGAACCTCCTTCTAAAATGCCCTTTTTGAAAGGTAAGGCATAATACTCCCTCCACAACCGCTCATCAAAATCTGATGAAGTATAGGTGCGGCCGTCTTCATTGGAATTAGCCAGGAAATGCTTCATAAGGGAAGCTGTTTGCCAGTATTTGGGATGCTCTCCCTGTAAGCCTTTTACAAAGGCCACAGTTAACTCACCTGCCAAAAATGCGTCTTCGCCATAGCTTTCTTCTGTACGGCCCCAGCGGGGATCCCTTGCCAAATCGGCATTGGGAGCGCGCACCACGAGTCCGCCATGGTTGTATTTCTGAAAAGTATATCGGGCTTCCAGGCCTTCAGCGGCAGCCACTTTTTGGATCAATTCCCTGTCCCAGGTCTCTCCCAGCCCATAGGCCTGCGGAAAAGTTGTAGTGACCTGAACTTCCCGGTTTTTTCCTTCCCAGGCGCCGGGACCTCCAAGTGCAAGTCCGTGAAGGCCTTCGACATGACCGGTACCTTTTACTCCCAGTCGCGGCACTGCCGGATTCGTACTTAGAGCACTTACCTTTTCATCAAGCGTCATGAGAGACAGGAGGTTGTCTATTCGCTCCTCTACACCCAACTCCGGATTTTGGAACGGATATTCAAACACCTGTTGTGCCCACAGCGGAAGGGCTGTGAGCACAAGTAGCATAATGAAACAAATCTTTTTCATTCTTTCAATATTTGGCACCGGAATTTCTCCAGCCAGTCTTTCTAGAGCTTTCTAAACCTAATTGCAGCTCCCCCACTCTCTCCTAATTCGAGAGTAAGTTTGTCTTTAGAAGTCACTTTCTTAGTAGAAATCTCAACTTTTGTAGGATTATTTTTCATGCCGGTTCCTTCAGCATCTGCATAGATCTCTGCTTCGTAGGTTGCATCAGCATCAAGAAAGTCGAGAGCTATTTCAAGATCCCGTGCTTCTTCATTGCTAAGACTTCCGAGGTACCAGTCGTCACTATCAATATCTTTACGAACAATGGTAATATATTCACCTATTGAACCATTGAGAACTTCAGTATCCTGCCAGTTCACAGGAACATCCTTTAGAAACTTAAATTCAGGTTTACCCACGTAATTTTCAGGCAGGTCGGCCAACATTTGCACAGGTGAAAAAACCACTACCAATAGTGCCAGTTGTTTTGCGGAAGTTGAATGTACTCTTCTTCCGGGGTAACCCTGTTTATTCTCTACATCAAGAATTCCGGCAGTAAAATCCATTGGTCCTGCAAGGAAGCGGGTAAATGGCAAAATTGCAGTATGACTTGGCGGATTTCCTTCACTCCAGGCATTATACTCGATACCACGGCCACCTTCACGGGCCATCATGTTTGGGTAGGTACGGCGTTCCCCTGTATCTTTAATTGGCTCGTGGAAATAAACTGTAAGATTATATTCCGCTGCTTTTTTAAGGATGTACCTGAAATAATTCACCCCATACTGCCCATGATGCCATTCTTTCATATTAAGCATAGAGCCTACATGTCCAATCTTTACGCTGCGCACTCCCACTTTATTGTAAAGGGCAAAAGCACTGTCCACCTGCTTTAGGTAATTATCGATATTTGAACCGGTCTCATGATAACCTACGAGACGTACTCCGTTCTTTGCACCATATTCTGTCACTGACTCAAGATCGAAATCATCTGTGGATTTTGTGAAATTAAACTGGTGCATATGATTTTCATACCACTGCGGAGTCCAGCCTTTATTCCAGCCTTCAATAAGCAGGTTGTCAATTCCCAGCTGCCTGGCATAATCAATATGCTCTTTGGCATTTTTAGTAGATGCGCCATGGTCTGGACCTTCCCAAAAAGTGTATTTTCCAATATGCATTCCCCACCAGATCCCGATATATTTATATGGTTCAATCCAGCTTGAATCCTCAATTTTATTAGGTTCATTTAGGTTTAGAATCAGATAAGAAGTAATAAGATCTTTAGGCTCTTTAGCTATTTGCAATGTTCTCCATGGTGTGGTGAATGAACCTGTGGTACGTACTTTTACGCCGTCTGACCATGGAACAAGGTCGGCCTTTAGTTCTGTACCCGATGTTGGGAAAAGGGTCATGCTGGCAAAATCCGTAAGGTTTGCTTCATGGAAACTTAAGGCAAGCCCGCTGTCACTCTCAATAGTAAGCGGAGTATGTACTGTATCAAGAGTACTTACCGGGGAAGCTTCATAAAGGTTTTCATAACGTTGCTCATGGTAAGCAGGAATCCACCAGGTTTTACCATCGTCCTTTAGATTAAAGGTGGTAAGCTCATCCATAATAAAGATGCTGTCCTTAATTCCCTGCTCCGGAAAAATATATCTGAAGGCGATCCCATCATCAAAAGCGCGGAATTGCACCTGAAGTTTTCTTTGCTTTCCGGATTTCTCTTGAAGGTTTACCAACAACTCATTATAGTGGTTCCTGATCTCTGCCTTTTCTCCCCAAACCTGTTCCCAGGTTTCATCTTTTGAAGTCTCTTCCACTCCGGTTATCTCAAAATTGTTTCCAAGAGTGTCGTTATCTTTAAGGACAAAACCCATTTCTGAAGGAGTGATTATTTCGGTCTCACCCCGGCTCACTGAGTATCTTGGGCTGTTATTGGTAAGCTCAAACTTTATTTTGTTCTGCCCGTCGGGCGAACTTAGCTCGTGTACCTGCGCAGTTTCCTGATCACAGGAAAAAATCGAAAGGAACAATGCGGGGACTAATATTAATCTACTGATCATTTTATGTTGCTTAAATGTTTTTCAATTGACTGAATAGCTTCTTTAACTTGTAATAGTCGGCCTAGCTGTCAGTTCTTTATTATTTTTTTATCTTAAATTTCTGTTTCTATTTTCTGCTATAGTTGCGGCTATTAGTCTTTGGTTCGGAATTATAAAACTCAGCCGCCTCCAATTAACTGATTAACCAATCACTAATAACCATTAACATTTAACCTTTAATTCTTTATTTCTTCCATTCAGTTTTAAAAGAGGTCTGGCCTTTTAGCGGATCCTCCGAAACTTCAAAGGAATTTCCCTTTTTTGAAACCCTGATAGTTTCAGCTTTCTCTCCTTCCGGCAGATATACTTTTCCGGATGCAGAACTGACATTGTCGCTTGCAAAAACCTTCAGCTGTATATTCTTCCAGTCCATATCCTGGGTTGACTGTGCCAGTTTTACGTGCGGGATCACTGCACCGTCCTTTATCAGAGCGATGATTGGAATATCACCAGCCTTTATTGTATGCCAGCCGCTGTCGTAAACTTTTCCTGATTGGTAGTCAATCCATTTTCCGGGAGGTAGGTATACTTCCCGCTGAGTAGTTGCTTCAAAAAGCGGCGCCACCAGCATATCAGATCCAAACAGATATTGATCATCAATTAACCAGGATCCGGGATCATTGGGGAATTCCACAAAAAGCGCACGCATCATTGGCAGCCCTTGTTCTGAACTCTCTTTTGCCTGAGCATAGATGTAAGGCATTAATTCATACCTCATATTGTCTGCTTTTCTGAAGGCCTTTAAAAAGCTTTCGTTGTAAAGCCAGGGCTCTGTAGGTGGTTCCCCGTGGCTTCTCACGTGCGAAGACAGCATTCCGAAAGGAGTCCATCTTCTATAGAGATCTTCGGGGGCGGCAGTCACAAAGCCGCCGACATCATGACTCCAGAAGCTGAATCCGCTGAGGCCTAAGGAAAGTCCGCCGCGAAGGGTGGCCGACATTGCGGTATTGGTTGTAGCGGCATCACCACCCCAATGAAGCGGGTAACGCTGGCTACCGGCCCAGGTACTTCTGGCCCAGATAAGAGAATATCCTTTTTCTTTTTTAGTGAGTTCGGCAACGGCTTTATTGTATCGCAACGGGTACAGGTTGTGTTCGTAGAAGCCAGTGCGACCAGAATGATACAATCCTGTTGCGGGTACAGCTTCTCCAAAATCTACTTTAAACACACCCACTCCCTGATCGAATAAATGCTTCAGTTTACCCTGGTACCAATCAACTGTTTCAGGATTTGAGAAATCGAGCACTGCATCTTCATAAGGAATATTGCCTTTCCTGTCTTTTACCGCAAGCTCCTTTTCTACAATCTCGTCAAAAAGGGTATTTTGAGGTGTAAAATATGGAAGTTGCCAAAGTGAAACATGGAAGCCATCTTCTTTCATGTCTTTCATCATGTCTACAGGATCTTCAAAACGATCGGCTGCAAACTCATAGTTGTTTCTCCAGTCTACATCAAACCAGCCGGTATCAAAATGGATCACGTCACTTGGAATTTTATACTTCCGAAGATTTGAAGCAATCTCGCGGCCTTCCTTTTCAGAAAAATAGGTGATACGGCTCATCCAGAAACCAAAGGACCACAGCGGTGGCATTTCTGCTTTACCGGTGAGGTTGGTATATTCATCAAGAATATTTTTAGGTTCGCCAAGGAAGAAGAAAAGATCGGCAACATCATCGCCCAGCATCATGTTATTGGCTGCATTGAAATATTTTCCGAAGTCAACCGTAATGGGAGAAGAGGTGTGCATGAAAACACCGTACCCCCGACTGCTCATGTAGAACGGAATGGGCTTGTACATAGTTTCATTCTGAACCCCGTTGGCATCATCAACCCACAGCACCACTTTTTGGCCCCGCTTGTTAAACTGGGTAAAAGACTCGCCAAGACCGAAGATCTTTTCTCCCGGCTCAAGACTGAAGGCAGCCGCCATACTTCTTGAATAGTCGCTGTTTCTACGTACATAAGAGAAAGGCAGCACAGGTGTGTAAGTGTTTTCTACATCTGTGAGATGTAAAGTACTGGTGAGCAATTTCCCGGTTTCATCATACAATTTTACGTGCCACGGCTTAGTGAGAATCTCTACTCTCCCGTACTGGTTGGAATAGCTATGACCTCCTTCGATCTTAGAATACTTCCAAAGTTCGGGATGGTTTGGTGCAACCCCATCAATAAGCATAAGGGACTCTTTTTGCTTATGGAATTGTGGTCCCGAAGCCATTTTTATACGCACAGTCCTGTCCGACACAAATTGAACTTCAAAAGGTAATTCGGGAGAAATTTCATATTCGGTTGCAGGGAACTCATTAGCTTCAACAGGAACAGGCTTCATAAGCATGTTGTTAAAAGCCTGCCGGGTCTGGTAATCGTGCCGCAGATATTTTACGGTGCCTTTTCCGGTTTTGGGATCAAAATCTACCAGCTCATCTGCAAAATAAAAGGTGTTATTATAGTCGACGAAGTCTTTACTAACGTCTACCGGAGCGTTGAGAATGTCAACTTCCTGAATTTGTGCTTTAGCACCAAAACTTCCAAAAAGTACCAGAAGTAAGGAAAGTCCCAACTTATTTAACCAGCCGTTCTTCATTTTTATAGTTTTATGGTTTAGGGGATTCATTTTCTATTCTAAATTTATGGTGGTGGTAGCTTTTTGAAGACCATTTGCAGTGGCAGTCACTTCTACCGGCCCGGCTTCTTTTCCGGCCCGGATGATCACCAGAACTTTTCCGCTTAAAGCTGAATGGGAGCTACCCTTAAAAGATTCGTGACTCGTAGGGTCGCCGCTGGCAACTCCGGCTATCTCTGCATTGCCTGTCACTTCAAAATGAATAACATTATTAGCCCGGGGTGCTATAGTTCCGTCTTCATCTGTGATATTTACAGTAATAAATGACAGGTCCTGTCCATCTGCTTTAATTGTTTGCCTGTCGGGCTGCATTTTTAACATTGCAGGTTCTCCGGCGGTTTTTACTTCTCTCTCAAGAACTACCTGTCCGTCCTTTCTGGAAACAGCCTTCAAAATGCCCTTTTTGAAAGGAAAGCGCCACATCACGTGCAGGTCATCTCCCTGCTTTTTCTTAGTGCCCATAGATTCTCCGTTCAGGAATAGCTCAACCTCGTCGGCATTATTATAATAGGCCCAAACATCTACAGTCTGTCCTTCCTCCCAGTTCCAATGCGGCAAAAGATGCAGGACAGGTTCATTGGTCCATTCACTTTTGTACATGTAATAAGAATCCTTCGGAAATCCTGCGAGATCAACTATTCCGAAGTAAGAACTTCTTGAGGGCCAGCCGTATGGTGTTGGCTCCCCAAGATAATCAAAACCTGTCCAGATGTAAAATCCTGAAAGGAAATCGTGTTTTTTGATGATCTTCCAGGTAGTTTCATGAGTAGAGCCCCATGGCGTTCTCACCTGGTCAAATGCTGAAACAGTATTGTCTGCATTACCACCGTCAAAAGGCAGGTCCCAGCGCACCGGCCAGATCTTTGTAGTATCTGAAGGAAATTCATAATATCCTCTTGTAGCCAGCGCCGAAGTAGTTTCGGTGGCTATAAAAGGCGTATTGGGGAAGTTCACCTGATGTTTTGGGTAAGTTTGATGGGCATAATTGTACCCGATAAGATCTAAAGCTCCCGATCCTGCAAGAGCATTGGGCTGCTGCGGCTCATCAAACTGTAAGGTCACGTCGTCTTCATTGGTGTGCACTGGCGGATTCATTCCGGCGGTGACAGGGCGGGTAGGATCAACTTCTTTGGTGATTCTCGCCAGCTCCCTTCCTATTTCGGCACCTCGCTCACTCCACTGCTCTGGGACCTCATTGCCAATACTCCATATAAAAATACTTGGGTGATTGCGGTCGCGAAGGAGCATATCTTTCATATCCCGCTCGTGCCATTCATCCCAAAAATTGCTGTAATCGTTTTCTGTTTTGGCTCTTTCCCACATGTCAAAAGATTCGGCCATCACAATAAAACCCATTTTATCTGTTAGTTCCAGAAGTTCGGGAGCCGGTGGGTTATGAGCAGTTCTAATTCCGTTGACGCCCATTTCCTTCATGATCTCCAGTTGTCGTTCAATGGCTCTTTTGTTTACGGCGGCACCTAATGGTCCAAGATCATGATGATTGTTTACACCTTTGATCTTCACCTGTTCACCATTCAGAATAAAACCTTTTTCAAGATCGAATTTAAAATCCCTGATCCCAAATTGCGTGGTGTATTGATCAATGACCTCTCCTTCAACCTTAATTCTTGTTACTGCGGAATAGAGCTGCGGATCTTCTGTGGACCATAACTGAGGTTGTGAAACCGTAATTTGCTGAGTTACTTCTGAAGTATCCTGCGCCTGAATCTCAAATTCTGCAGTAACTGAAGCAACCTCCTGATCTTTGTAATACAAAGAGGTCTCTAAAATGCCATTTTTGACACCGCTGTATTTGTTGGCAAGCCTTACCTCAACCTGAACCAAAGCACTGTCTCTGGATACTTTTGGAGTAGTAACAAATGTTCCCCATTGAGGTACATGTAACTTATCTGTTTGTTCCAGCCATACATTTCTATAAATCCCAGAACCTGAATACCAGCGGGAATTTGGTTGATCTGCATTGTTGACCTTTACCAGAATTTCATTTTGCTCATCCCCGTAATTGAGGTACGGAGTAAGATCATATTGAAACCCGATGTAACCGTTGGGCCTGTTGCCCAAATAACTTCCGTTGATCCAGATTTCACTGTCCTGGTAAACGCCATCAAAAGTTACTGCAGTTAGTTTGGTACTGTCTTTTGCTGCAAGGGTAAAACTTTTTTTGTACCAGCCAAGGCCGCCGGGAAGTGCCCCGCCGCCAACTCCTGCAGGGTGTTCAGGGCTAAAATCTCCTTCAATACTCCAGTCGTGCGGCACATTGAGGGTTCTCCATTGAGCTTCAGAAGAAGCCATTTTTGAAGAGTCGCCAAGAAAGAACTGCCAGTCTTCATTGAAGGAAATTTTTCTTTCTACCTGCCGGGCTTCAGAAGAAGAGTTTTCACAGGAATAAAGAAAGCTGAAAAATAAAATTAGTGCAGGAAAAATATACCTTTTTTGAAGCATGAGAATTCAGTTAAAAAAGCCTTTTTAATTACCAGGCCAGGGGTTAATAAGTTGAAACAAAAGGAAAGAAGCTTCAAATAGTTAAACCTCTTTCCTTTTAATTTCAGCAACTCAAACAACAAATTTGTTGTACCTAATTGTTAGTACATTAGGATTTCATCAATGGTAGCGGCAGGTTTGGTTGTTAGGTTTTCCTCCCGTTACCCTTTTAATCGTTATTACCTAAAACGTAATGGAATGACAACCACTCATCCTTACCTTCGTCATAGCTTGTTCCAAACCAGATTCCCTTTGTGGCGAAATCATCGTAGGCTTTGACCACTTTTAAGGTACTGGTAGTAGGACTCAAGGAATTTCCAATACCAAGGAGACTCATTCCATCTTTAAGAATGACTTCATTGGTTTCTTCATTTATGGTGAAGGTTCCGGAAGTTTCTACTCCATTCTGGTATTTGGTGTACGTTTGCCCGCCCCATTGATCAAACCTGATCCAGGAGTTTTTGGCCATTGCATCCCAATCTGCATTCCATCCCCAATCCCTGGTGCTGTCGGCATTTTCTGTCCAGCCAATTCCTCCAGCTATCCAGTCAATTGGATTTCCGGTAGCATCAAGTTCCCAAATCCTTCCGGAGGAAGGTCCACCGGTTAGCATTTGTAGTAATTCTCCCGGCGCGAATTCAGGATCAAATCCTTCATCTATTGTGGGTTCTTCTACAACAGGTACGTAGTTGTCTTTGTATTCTTTAGAAACGAAGTTATACACCAACATTGCAGCACCTTCATTGTTACAACCGTCGGGCCTCAAAACCCCAAGTTGCATGGCATTTTCTGTGAGGGAGAAAATCCTTATATCTCCAAAATCAATAGCACAGGCATCCACTCCTTCATTATGAAGAATTCCCGCATCGTTAAGAGACAACGTATGTGCATCTTTATCAAGATAAAAAGTTCCGGATTGTGCTCCCAGCGCAGCCAACATTTTATGGTCTACGGTGACGTAAGGTCCACCTTTAAGGCTGAAGGTCATAGAACCGTAGTCTCCTGCGGGCATTAGCCACTGGTTGCCAGGCCAGTCTGGTTGCCAGGTCCAGCAATCACCTCCTTTTTCATAACAACCTGTAGCTCCGCCATCCCACTCGTCGCCGCCTTCAAGCCAGCCATTATTTGTCCCATAGAAATACAGAGGTCCATTAAAGAAAGTAGATTCTCCGTTTTCATCAAGGTCAAGGTACCAGGTTTTAGATTCTCCATTTCCACCGGTAAGTTTTGTCCACAACGGATCATTCACATAACTTAAATTATCCTCGGTGACCGATATTGTCACCGGCTCCATATCCACAACTCCGCCGGGAGTGATTACATTGAGATCAATAACATATTCCCCCTTGAAGGCATAGCGAATAGTATCCACAACCCGTGAAGATCTTCCCGTACCGTAATTCCATACCGGGGTTGCCCCGGGAGTATCAAACCTAAGGATGACGGTATTTCCTCCCGGATCTATGTCATATTCCTGAATTACTTCAAAATTGATCTGTGAGGGGGCTAATTTATTTCCAAGGCTGTAATCCTCCGGCTGGCATGCTGTAAAGATCAGCATAGACACCAACAGGAAACCTAGCATTGCTTTATATTTTTTCATAATTTTTTCTTTTAATTTTACCATCCTGGGTTCTGAACAAGTACACCATCTGATAGTGTAATTTGATTATTCGGGATTTGCTGAAGACCTTCGGTAGTTTGAATATTAGAAGCTGATATAGTTTTTTGTGCTTCAACTCCGCCATTGAGCAGGGTAGTACTCACCGCTATTTCCTGAGCTGCTTCACTTACACCTCGTCTAAGCAGATCCCAATACCTTAAACCTTCCAGAGCAAATTCCAGTCTTCTTTCTTCCTGAAGACGTTCTGTTGTGAGCGCTAAAGGAGTGAAATCATCCTGATAGGCCCGCTGGCGTACCTCATCAAAATAAGCCTGAGCATTAGGGCTGCCTAATTCGGCCGCCATTAGTAATACATCGGCATATCGAATTGCAAAATAGTCCTGGAACTGCCCAATCATAAAGTTAGTTCCTCCCAACTCTACGGCAAGGCTACTACCATCTTCTGTCGCCATAGGCGCATATTTTTTACTGTAGTATCCTGTGTATTCCCGTTGACCCTTAACATTATCAAAAGGTATCTCTTCTTCCTCAATGGCTATTATAGATGCGTTTTGTCTTGTATCAGTTTCATCATAGGCATCATATAAGTCTTCTGTTACTGTTACTCCCCAGCCATTAGCATAAGGATAACTTGTAAACTCCCGCATTCCAAGCATTACCATCCAGTGGTTTCCATCTGTATTCCCATCATAGTCACTGGTGAATGTAAACTTCACGCCAAATACAATCTCCTGGTTATTTTCACCTGCGAAATCTTCAAGGGAGGCTGCCGGCCATAGGTTTGCATAATTAGGAACGAGGGCATGGCCACTATTAGCAATCACATCTTCGAGGTGCGCAAGGGCATCTGACTGACTTACCAGGCCTACAAGATCTGATTCACCATAATACCCTGTGTAATACAAATAAACCCGGGCCAGCATAGATTTGGCAGCCCATTTGGTAATTCTACCTGCCTGTACAGTATTATAAGCAACTGCAGGAAGGTTCTCTGCCGCAAAAAGTAAATCTTCTGCAACTACAGCATATACTTCTTCTGGAGTCGCCGGGGGAATATTATCTGAGCTAGGCTCGGTTAATAATGGAATATTGCCCCATAGTTGAACCATTTGAAAATAGAGATAACCTCTTATAAATCTGGTTTCAGATTCGATTTGATTCCTCCTGGACATGTCTTCACTCCAGTCAATCTGATCTAACTTGATTAGAAGGGTATTTGCTCTAAATATGGCTCTGTAGTAAGCAATCCATTGTGGTTCATAAAGGTTGGCATCTGTTGGAGAACGATTGACATCAAACTCGTCTACAGCCTGGTATGTAAAGCTATCGGCATTTCCGGTACCTCCATAGGCATTATCAGAGAGAATCATACTTGCCAGTGGATAGCTTAAACCATCTACACCAACCACCGCCTGCATACCATCATATACTCCTACTAATGCAGCTTCGGCATCTTTGGGAGTTTTATAGAAGTTTTCATCTGTTATTTCTGTGATGAGTTCGGCATCAAGAAAATCTTTTGTGCAGGAGGTTGTCGCCAACATTCCTAACATCAATAAGAAAGTGATTTTAAATCTTTTCATGCTGTTTTTTATTAAAATGTTACGTTTAATCCTACCAATAATGTTCGAGGTCTTGGGTAGTACCCAAGGTCAACTCCCGATGAAAAGTTAAAGGTGCCATTAGAGATACCGTATCCAACTTCGGGATCCATTCCGTTATATTCGGTAAAAGTATACAGGTTCAAAGCCGAGAAATAAACACGTAGTTTATCTACTTTAAATGCATCTGTAATATTAGTAAGGTCATATCCCAGCGTTACATTGCTGATCCTTAAGAAGTCTCCATCCTGTACATAAAGGTCAGAAAATCTTGAATAGTTCCTATTGTCAAGTGTAACTCTTGGAGTGCTGTTGGTTGAACCCGGACCTGTCCAGCGCTCAAAAACAGCGGTTGTATAATTGGCAAACTGACTGGCCTGATTACGGTAAGATTGCACGATTTGATTTCCTGCAACTCCATTTGCAAGAAGTGTGAAGTCTAAGCCTTTGTACTCAAAGTTTACATTGAAGCCATACGTAAGATCGGGATTGGGATCTCCAATGTTTGTCTTATCACTGTCATTGATTAAACCATCACCGTTCTGATCTACAAAAATGACGTCTCCAGGACTTGCAGCGGGTTGAATAAGTTTACCATTGGCTCTGTAATTGTTCACTTCTTCTTCTGTCTGGAAAATTCCTGCAGTCTCAAGTCCCCAAAAATATCCAAGAGGATACCCACTTTGGGCACGATAGAACTCGGGAGCGTTATCAAATAATTGATTTGTTTCACCGTGAATTATGCCATCATTTGAAGGGATATTCCCAACTTCATTCTGGTTATAGGATCCATTAACCCCAACATTAAAATTGAAGTCTCCAATGTGATTGTTATAAGAAAGGGCGAGTTCAACACCTGAGTTGGTTACGTCACCTCCATTGATAAAAGGCGCACCCGCACCCGAAGTGGCACTATTGGGAGCCAAAATAAGCCAGTCTTTACTTGTCTTCTCATATATATCCAGAGTAACGCTAAGAGTGCTCTGGAATAATCTGGCATCAATACCAAAGTTTACCTCTTCTGATGTTTCCCACTGTAGATTTGGGTTTGGTAATCTACTGGGATAAGCTCCAGGGGTAAGTACTCCTTCTTCATTTCCGAAATTGTAATTTGTATTGGCAAAGGTTATAGGAGCCAGATACTGAAAGGCCGATGAATTTTGGTTACCTACCTGCCCCCAGCTTGCACGAAGTTTTAGGTAGTTGACCACATTGGAGTCAATAAGAAAATCTTCGGCTGAAGCGACCCATCCTACGGAAACTGAAGGGAAATATCCCCACCTGTTTCCTTCAGCAAAATTTGAGGAACCATCGGCTCTAAAAGTAGTATTTAAGAGATACTTATCCTGATAGTTATAATTAAATCTTCCGAAGTAAGACATTCTCATATTCTCAGGGTTTGGCCCACCATTTTGTTCTATTTGGCTACCATCTGTATTGAGTGCATTGTCCAGCCACGCATGTTCAAGATCATTAAAATTTAAATCTACATTACTGGCATTAATGTACGTTCCCTGAAACTTATATGCCGAGGTTCCCCCCATCACTTCAAAAAGGTGATCATCATTTATGTCAAAATTGTACGTGATAAGATTGTCCCACAATAGAGAATATCCCTTACTTTGGTTTTGGTAAACCCTGTCTCTGTCTCTAAAGGCATAACTGGAGAGTTGATAGATGGGCAAATAAGAATGCCCTTCAGAAGCGTAATAATCCAATCCTAAACTGGTCCTGAATTTGAGGTTGTCAAGTAGCTGCATTTCGGCATAAACATTACCTAACAGCTTCTGAGTATTGTTCTCATTTTGGTTATTGTACACCATAGAGGCGTAAGGGTTATTGTAGCCCGTTAACCATTCCTCATCATCATTGGAAGTATCATAAAAGTTTCCAGCTTCATCAAACATAGGAAGTAAGGGAGGAGTACCAAAGGCACCACGTAAGGTGTTATTGAATTGATTTCCTACCCCAACACCATTACTGTTGATGTATGCAAAAGTGAAATTCTCACCAAAAGTGAGGAATCCATCGTATAACTCATGTTCAGAATTGAACCTGAAGTTCACTCGCTCATAATTTGAAAAATCTTCACCTCCAACAATTCCCTCTTCCTGAGTATAGGCAAGAGAAGAAGAGAAAGTAGAAGTCTCACTACCTCCAGTAAAACCAAGGATATAATTTTGAGTGACGGCATCATCGACAAACATTTCATCAATCCAGTCTACACCTTCGCCAAGTTCAGCGATTTGTTCGGGACTGAATATTGCTGATCTCCCTGAATTTAAAGCTGCTTCATTGGTGATGATCGCATATTCATGTGAGTTTAGCATGTCTATTTTATTGGACACATTCTGAACCCCGTAGTAAGAGTCAAAAGTGATCCTTGAAGTATTCTTTCTACCCCCACGAGTAGTAACCAGTACTACCCCATTTGAAGCTTGTGAACCATATATAGCCGCCGATGCTGCATCTTTAAGAATAGAGATGGATTCAATATCGGCATTATTAAGATATGAAATATCGCCTGTTAAAACTCCGTCTACTACATAAAGAGGGTTATTACCACCTGTAGATCCTAATCCTCTAATATTCACGTTCAAACCAGATCCCGGCTGGCCTGAAGTTGAAGTAATCTGGACCCCGGGAGTTTGCCCCTGCATTGCCTGTAAGGCACTGGTCGTGCTCCTTTTTTGAAGGTCATCTCCATCTACCTGTACACTGGCGCCGGTTACCAAAGCTTTTCTCTGAGTACCGTAACCAATGAGCACGATCTCATCAAGCTCTGAAGTAGCTATCTCCAATACCACATCGATTTGATTAAGATTATTTACAGGAATTTCCTGAGTAATAAACCCCACATAGCTAAAGACCAGAGCTGCATTTGGATCAATATCGATTTCATAATTACCATCAAAATCGGTCGTAGTTCCCGTTGTAGTTCCCTGTACCATGACATTGACCCCTGGTATTGGCAAACCGTCTGAACCAGATACTACCGTACCAGTAACGGTGTTCTGTTGTGCCCAAACCGGAGAAACTGAAAGGATCCCGATGAGGAAGGCCAGGCAGCTTCTAAATAATCCCAATTTGGTGAAAGTATTTTTCTTCATTGTGCATAAGATTTAATAAAGCAGTTAATAGTTTTAAAATTTTTGATTTGGTTGGTTTGGTTGATTTTTCATTCAACGTAAACGATTTCGCTTTATCTATTAAAGTAGCTGCAATGTCCTCAATAAGCTCGTTGAACAATAGTATAAAATCATCATATGATAGGACTTTTTGTTCACGACGCACCACCTCAGCCCCTGTCACCACTGCAGTTTTAAAAATGTCTTATTTTACTTACAGTTAGCGATAAGGGAAAAAGTAAAATCTATTAGACTGGAAAATTCAGCTTTAAATAAATTTTCAGAAACAGAATTAATTCTCTGGAAAACACTGAAAAAATTCATCTGGACGTAAACATACTCTTCCCGGTGGAGACAAAAATTCTGAAGAATTAAGCAAATAAATTTACCAGGAACATCTGATGGAAGGATTTGATCTTTCTAAAAAGGTATTTTGATAGCCTATCTTCTAGAATTTTGAGATAAATCTTGAAATAAGGAGAGCTGTAGGATCAAGAAAGGAGACAACTCATTTAGGTGTAGAATTAGAACCCTTTGCCTGAAGAATTATAGCTTCATAACAAAACAAGCATAGAAAGGAGGCAATCACTAGTATTATAAGTATTATCAGCTAGTCACATGATAATTTTGTCCTCACTTCAGACGGTAACATGTTATACTTTTTCTTGTAATTCTTTGTAAAGTATTTTGGGTTGTTGTATCCTACTTCAAAAGCTATCTCCGAAATTGTCAATTCACTTTTAATAAGAAGCTCCCTTCCCCTGTCGAGCCTAATGTCTCGTATTAATTCTTTGGGAGATTTCTCCAGCCTTGTTACCATCTTATTGTAAAGGAAGGTTCTGCTCACCCCCATGTCAGCCGCCAATTTTTCTACCGAGTAATTTGTATTGCTCAAATTTTTATCAATAACCTTAAGAGCTTTGCGCATAAACGCATCATCTTCGGGTTCAATATCAACTTTTTTTGTTTCAACCTCTATTTTTTTACGGTAAGTCTGCTGCAGTGACTTTCTTTGAGAAATGAGGTTCTGAATACGGGAATAAAGGACTTCAAAATTAAAAGGCTTAACTATGTAGTCGCTCACACCCGTTTTTAGCCCACTCAGAATACTTTCTTCATCACCGTGGGCGGTTAATAGGACAAAAGGAATATGTCGGGTTCTGGCATCATTACGGATTTTTGCACATAATTCAGCACCATCCATTAAAGGCATAGACCAGTCAGAAATGATGACATCTGGCTGAACTGAAAGTGCTTTCTTCCATCCATCCTGCCCATTAGTAGCCGTAAACACTTTAAATGATCTATTAAAACTCTTGGTTAAATATGTTAGAAGGCTTTGATCATCTTCTATAATTAATAAGGTGGGAATATCGTTAGTCTCCCCGCCTAACACCTCTTTCCCTGATGTTTTATCGAGAAAATTTTCAGAAGAAGTTCCACCCACTTCTGCAATTTCAGGAATCTCGATCTTTTGAAGAGGAATACTAAGAGAGAATACAGAACCTTTTCCCGGTTCACTTTCTACCTCAATAGTTCCTTTGTGCAATTCAATAAGCTCTTTTACCAACGAAAGACCAATTCCACTACCTGACCTGTTGTTATTTTCGGGCTGAATAACTTTGTAAAACCTATCAAAGATCTTTGCCTGGTCCTCACTCGAAATTCCTATTCCCGTATCGGCAATACTAATTTGCAGAAGCTTTTTATGAGTGGCAGAAGAAGTGTCTACAATTCTAGAATTTACGGTAATCGTTCCATTTTCAGGTGTAAATTTAAAGGCATTTGATAACAAATTGAAAAGGATCTTATCGAGTTTGTCAATATCAAAGGAAGTAACAAATTCCTTTGTTTCTGTATGGAAAATTAGGTTGATATTCTTGTTTTCAGAAAGTATTTTAAAAGAATCCACTGTTTGTTCAACAAATTCAATTATGTTCCCTTTGGAGGTGGATAGCAATGGCGTTTCCTGTATTTTGGGCAAGTCGAGGATCTCGTTGATAAGACCATACAGGCGTCTTGCATTACGGTTGATGGTTTCCAGTTGCTCCTTAGCTTCCAGATTAATTTCACGTGCTTTAAGTCTTTCAATGGGAGCAAGAATTAGCGAGAGTGGAGTTTTGAACTCATGGCTTATATTCGTAAAGAACCTGATTTTCATTAGATCCATTTCGTGAAGATGAGCTGCTTCTCTCTTTTCCTGTTCAAACAGGAAGTTTCGACGCTGTCGCTTTATAATATTTCTCCTGGAAAAATATAAAAGGAAGATCACCAGTAAAAGATAAAGAACATAAGCATACGGAGTTTTGTAAAAAGGAGGTAAAACACTCAACATAAGTGTAGCACCCTCAGAGTTCCAAACATGATCGTTATTGGAAGCCTGCACCTGAAATTCATAAGTTCCCGGATCCAGGTTTGTATATGTGACGCGACGATCATTGCTACCTACTTCCTGCCAGTCCTGATCAAAACCTACAAGCCTGTACCTGTATCTGTTTTTAGAAGGTTGCATAAAATCCAAGGCTGCAAATTCCATGGAAAATAAATTTTCATCGTGGTGAAGCCTTATCTCTGAAGTTTGGTGAATTGGCTTCGACAGGAGTACTCTATCATTGACCTTCTGTAATGGGCTAATTTTTTTACTAAAGAGCGCGAAAGAAGTAAAAACTACATGAGGCGGCTTCTCGTTAAAGTTAAAGGTCTTAGGATTAAACGTATTAAATCCATTGAGACCACCTGCAAAGAGAGTCCCGTTTCGGGACTTGAAAAGAGAATTTTCATTAAACAATTTTCCCTGAAGCCCATCTTCATCATCATATTTCTGAAAATCGGGAACTATTCTTCCGGTGGATTCTTCAATCTTACTTTTTCTAAATTGTACCAGCCCATAAGCAGTGGCTAACCAAAGGTCTTTTTGATCATCTTCATTTATAGCTACCACTTTTTTTCCCGGGAGACCATCCAGGGTTGTGTAATGATAGAATGTTTCGGCATTAGGATTAAAAAGATCGAGCCCTTCCTGAGTTCCTATCCAGATATTATCATCACTGTCCTTAAATATAGCAAGGATCTGGTCGCTGCTCAAGGTGCCGCTATCCTTTGGGTTATTCTGAAAGTGCTTCGATTCTCCAGTTAATGGGTTTATTACATCAATACCATTAACACCTCCCAGCCAAATATTCCCTTCTGCATCTTCTGTAATTGCAGAAATATAATTACAATGAACTTCATATTCTCCCCCTTCCTCACTTGAGTTTATAAATTCTTCTGTATCAGGATTAAATACATCAACCCCACCTTCGAGTGTCCCCACCCATATATTCCCCTTAGAGTCTTCAAATAATTCCCAGATACTATTTCCGCCAACTCCTCCTGTTTCATTCTCTTTTCGATTATAATGTTTAAACTCTCTGCCGTTAAATTTATTAAGTCCACCAAGAAAGGTTCCCGCCCATAGATCACCACGGGAGTCGACAAGAAGACTTACTATAACATTGCTGGAGATACTTGAAGGTACTTTGGGATTGTGAAGGTACTGTGTATATTTCCAGGTTTTTAGATCTAAAGAGATAAGACCACCACCATTTGTTCCCATCCAGATATTTCCCTGTTCATCTTCTGCAAATACGTTAACATCATTAAAGGGAAGGCTGCCAGCATCTGAAATTAAATTTTGATGATGATCAAACCTCATAATATTCTTGTTGTAGTAATCAACACCATTTTTATAAGTACCCGCCCATATAATTCCGGCCGGGTCAGCATAAAGAGAAGTAAGGCTATTATGGGATAAACTATTCTCAATTTCAGGATTTGAAAGAATATAATCAAAGCTGAAATCTTCTTTGTTTACAACGGTAATACCACCATGATCTGTACCTATCCAAATATTCCCATCCTGGTCTTTTACCACATCTGTGATTAAGTTACTATTGAGGCTGATTGGAGTTGTATTTTTACTAAAATTCCTGATAAGGTCCTTCTCTGCATTGTAATAAAAGATTCCAAAATCTTTATAAAGATGAATCCATAGGTCATCTTCATTATCAACAACTATGCGGTAATCATGAATATCCCCACCAAAGGTGTTATACAACTCGTTATTGGTATAGGTGATTTTATTTATTTTTCCATCTAACCTCTCAAAAATGCCATTTGTGTGAATAACCCAGTAATTACCACTTGAATCTTCAGAGAACCAGGATATGTTGTTTGTACTTAAGGAACCTTTTTCTCCGGAAGAAGTTAGCCTTAACACTTTTCCGGTTTTAGGCGAATACTTACTTATACCTTCCCCCTCCTGGATGATCCAGAAATTTCCATGAGAATCCCGACTAATTTCTTTTACCTCTTTCTGCGGAAGTCCCATCTTTTTAAGAAGATAAAACTGACTTGCTGAAAATTTTTCGGTCCTGGGATCAAAAATACTCATCCCAAGTGCGTTTTGGATCCAGAGATTACCAAACGGACCTTCAAAAATTTTGCGGTAATCTTTAGATTGGAGCAATAATGGATCTGCCGGATCGGGATTAAAGATCTCTATACTGTAACCGTCAAACCTGTTTAAGCCTGAAGAAGTTCCAATCCAAAGAAATCCTATACTATCCCTGTAAAAGCAATTAATGGAGCCGGTAGATAAACCATCTGCGATACCCAGGTGAGAAAACCTGTATTGATCTTGAGGCATCTTCTTTTCCTCAAACGATTGAGCATAAAGGTTTGAAGAGAGAATAAAAAAAATCAAGCCAATAAATCTCATAATCAAAGGATACAGGAGTCGGAATTAATACGAATAGTCACAAACCCAATGCACACCAGATTTCTCATGTATTACCAGGCAAACATACTTTTCTGATCATCAACCCCTTATTCATCAACATACTCTATAAATAAAGAGCATGAAATATAAGGCTATAAGTTCTATTATGAAAACTTTAACACGCAATTCCAGAGTGGCCAAAATCGTAGGAGGCAATGTTCACCATTTAAGAGAAATTCTCGACCCTTCTCTTATATTTACATCGATACTCAAACAAAAAAAATCCCATTAATCATAAGATTAACAGGATTTTGATTTCCTTTAAAATGTTAAAAGTAGCCTCGCCAAGAATCGAACTTGGATCTAAAGTTTAGGAAACTTCTATTCTATCCATTGAACTACGAGGCCATGCGGGCGCAAATTTAAAAACTTCCTTTCAGTTTTAAGCCCGAAATAGAGATTTTTTGAGGCTGAAGCTCATAAAACCTCCTAAAGGAATATTTATTACTTTTAAAAAAATATTTTGACCATGAAGAGCCTTTCTTTTCTTGCCATTTTTTGCTGCACCACACTCTTTTCCCAATCGGGAAATCCCGGGATCATGAAAGATGCCTTTGCACATACCTATTCTATTGTGGCAAGAGATGCAGTGACAGGCGAGATGGCCGTGGGAGTTCAAAGCCATTGGTTTTCTGTGGGTTCTATCATTTCCTGGGGAAAATCGGGAGTGGGCGTTGTAGCCACACAGTCATTCGTAAACCCTGCTTATGGCCCACAGGGGTTAGAACTTATGCAACAGGGAAAAAATCCTTCCGAAGCATTGGGGATTTTGCTGGCGCAAGATGAAGGAAAAGAATACCGACAGGTGGCCTTTTTGGATACTTCAGGAAATACTGCCGCCCACACCGGCGAAAATTGTGTAGAAGCTGCAGATCATATTAGCGGTGAGAATTATTCGGTACAGGCTAACATGATGCTCAATGCCACTATAGTACCCGCTATGCAAAAGGCTTTTCTTGAAAATGCCAAATTACCACTGGCCGAAAGGGTGCTAAAAGTACTACAGGCTGCCGAAGCTGCCGGCGGTGACCTTCGCGGAAGCCAATCGGCCGCAATCATTGTTGTTGGTCCCGAAGAAGTGGAAAATCCATGGGAAGAAAAAAAGATCGACCTGCGTGTAGACGATCATCAGCAGCCACTGGTAGAGCTGGAACGCCTGCTCAAAGTTGCCCGGGCTTATGAATTTATGAACCGCGGAGACCTGGCTATGGAAGAAAATAATGTTAACAAAGCACTTGAAGAATACGGCAATGCCATGAAGCTTTTCCCAGACAACCTCGAAATGCAATACTGGACGGCTGTAGCCCTTGCCAACAGCGGAAGAATGGACGAAGCAAAGCCCATTTTTGAAGCTATTTTTAAAGAAGATGAAAACTGGAAGGAAATGACCCGCAGGTTACCCTCGGCCGGCCTTCTAAACATACCACAACAACAACTGCTAAACCTGATAAAATAAGATGAAAATGAAAAATTTAAAACTCAGCTACCTTACGATGGTACTCGGACTGGTTTTAATGTCTTCCTGTAAAGATGAAAAGACTGCGACCGAATCTACTCCACAACAAACTGCCGAAACCAGTACGCAGGCAGCTAATAGTGAAGAAGTAAAGGTGAATCCGGCACATGGACTTCCAGGCCACAGGTGCGATCTTCCGGTGGGAGCGCCATTAACGGCGAATTCCGCAGGCACTACCAGCCCTGCTGCTTCAACCCCGGCACCTTCTACATCAGTTTCGCCGATAAGGGTAGACCAGACGCCACAGGTAAATCCGGCGCACGGGGAACCGGGCCATGACTGTACCATTCCGGTTGGAGCACCGCTGCAAAAATAGTTTCCTAAAATGCCATTTTTGACACCCGTAAAAAGTTTGTCAAAAATGGCATTTCTGAATCTGCTTCAGTATTAAGTCACTTCATTTTCAGAAAAAAGAAAATATGAATTTTTCTGTTTGATGAACTTGAAATATGACTGAAGCTGAATTGTTCCCAGTTTACTTCGGAAAAATTCTTATTTTCAGAAGAAAAAAATGGAAGAGGAAGCTTTGGCATTCGCAACTAAAGCTCACGGAGAGCAGCAACGGAAATATTCAGAAGAAGCTTATATAGAACACCCGAAGCGGGTGGCAAAAATCGTAAGAAGCGTACCCCATTCCGCAGAAATGATTTGCGCGGCATATCTTCATGATGTCGTGGAAGATACTCCTGTAAAAATCGAAGAAATAAGAGAGAAATTCGGTCAAAAAGTAGCCAATCTGGTTGCAGAACTAACCGATGAATACCTGAAGGTAAATTACCCTCACCTCAACCGCAGGACCCGTAAAGACAGGGAAGTGCAACGCCAGGCCAACATAAGCAAAGAGGCAAAAACCATTAAATTAGCCGATGTTATTGACAATACTCCCGATATTGTGAAAAATGACCCGGGTTTTGGCCGCAAATACCTTTGGGAAATGGAAAAACTAACGCAGGTACTCATTGGCGGTAATCCTATTCTTTTTGAAAAGGCCAGAAAAGAGGTGGCTGAAGGGAAAAAGGCTTTAGGCCTT